>JBGTKD010000089.1:0-8147 GCA_041744795.1 Acidimicrobiia bacterium | reverse complement strand
GAGGATGTGGTCACTGGGCTGGCGGCGTGTGAAGTCCTCACTCTGATAGTCGATCACTTCGTCCGCACCCAGCGATCGCATGAACTCGAGCTTGCTGGCGTTGTCCACGCCCGTCACATGTGCGCCGGCCCGCTTGGCGAGCTGGATGGCGAATGATCCGGTGCCTCCGCCCGCCCCGTTGATCAAGATGCGCTGGCCCTCTCGCACATCCGCAGTTCCCTGCAGTGCGATTGCGCCGGACTGAGGGATCGTCGAGGCTTGGGCGAACGTCAGTTTCATTGGCTTCTGAGCGAGAACCCGTTCCGGGGCGACCGCGTACTCGGCGAAACCACCCATCAGATCGAGGTTGTCCCCGTAGACCTCGTCGCCCGGAGCGAACCGCGTGACATCTGATCCGACGGCTTCGACCGTCCCGGCTATGTCAGAGCCGAGAGTGCGGCGCGCCGGGCGTCGCAGCCCTCCTATGCGGGCGTACATAGGAGAGCCCTGCAGGCCCTCCCAATCCGAGAGATTCAAAGACACCGCGGCGATCTTGACGAGCACCTGGTGGGGCCCCGGCGACGGCATGGGGACATCCTCGACCCGCAGCACGTCCGGTGGACCGTACCGGTCGTAGACGACCGCTCTCACAGGGAAATAGGCGCGGGATGGCTCATCCGCCGAGCTTATCCGACAACTCACTCAGCCACGCTGAGCCCGCTAAAGCCGACCAGAAGACAGAAGTCAAGCGTTAATGCTAGATTTCTGGCATGTCTCACAATCGGCTGCGGGCGTTTCGGCTTGAGGCGGGGTTGACGCAAGGGGAGTTGGCGACCCGCGCAGGGGTCAGCCGTCAGTTGGTGGGGGCGGTTGAGGCTGGGCGGCATTTGCCACGCGTCGATGCTGGCCTGGCTTTGGCAGCTGTCCTGGGTGTGGATGTACGACAGCTCTTCGGCGCTGATGACAGCGCGTTCGATGTGGTGTCTGGGCTAAAGCCCGAGGATGGTTCGGTTGTTCGGCTGGGGTGGGTGGGGGATCGAATCGTCACGTCTCCCGCCCGGATCGGGGGCGATGGTTGGGAAGCCGCTGACGCCGTGGCGGAGGGCGGTCGGGTGGTTCCTTTCGGAGATGTCAACTCGGGTGCGGTCGTGGCAGGTTGTGAACCCGGTCTGGAGACTCTGGAACATCTCTTGCGCCAGAGTGGCTCGGGAGCGTTGTCCGTAGCGACATCGAGCGGCGCAGCCCTCAATGCTCTCGTCGCGGGGAGGGCCCACGCTGCGGTGGTGCACGGCCCGATAGGAGTCCTGCCGTCCGTCCCTTTGGCTCCGGCGGTCATCCGGTTCCGGTTGACCGGCTGGCAGGTCGGTTTGGCGATACCTCCTGGCATCGGGTCGTCCTGGTGGCAACGAGTCGTAGATGGCGAGCTTGCCGTGGTGCAGAGAGAGCCCGGTGCGGCTGTGCAGCGGACATTCGAAGATGCGGTTGGAGGTTCCTCGACAAATGGCCCCAGAGTCGGCGGCCACGTGGTGGCGGCTCGCTATGGGAGGGCCGCAGGCCTACCGGCGCTGACCGTCGAGCCCGCCGCTCTCGCCATGGGTGCGGACTTTCACCCGTTGGACCGCCACGAAGCCCAGTTGTGGGTCGGCGAAGAATGGACGACAGATCGGGGGGTCGAGCAACTCATCAACCTCATCTCGAGTTCACAGTTCCGACGTCGCTTGGAGACTGTCGGTGGATACGACCTCGACGGGATCGGGAATCGCGTCGCATGAGTTGGCTGATGGCCCCGTGGCTGGCGGTGGTGCTTCTTCTGGTCGGTGCCTGTGGAACACCAGCCGATCCGAACTCGGAGGCCCTGACTGGAAGTGCCGCCCTGCTGGTGGCAGGCGCCTCTGATCTGAGGCCGGCATTCGAAGAGATCGGCCAGTTGTTCACAGCCGAGACCGGTCACGAGGTGATCTTCGACTTTGGGTCATCCGGGCAGCTTGCGCAGCGGATCATCGAGGGCGCCCCGGTTGATGTGTACGCCTCCGCCAACGTGTCTTTTGTCGACACGGTCCTCGAATCGGGAGTCGGAGACGCCAACACCAAGGCCACCTATGCGTTCGGTCGGATCACCATCTGGTCGGTAGCGGAGGTTTGGGGTGGGTGGGTCGACCTCAACCAACTGGTCGCTGACCCGAACATCACGTTCCTGGCGATCGCCAATCCCCAACACGCCCCGTACGGGTTGGCGGCTAAGGAGGCTCTGCTGTCAGCCGGACTTTGGGAGAGCATCGAGCCGAAGCTCGTCTACGGGGAAAACATCTCCGACACCCAACGTTTGGCAGACACCCGGGATGCCGACGCTGCGATTGTCGCCCTCTCCCTGGCAATTGCTGCCGGTGACCGTGGTGAGTGGGTGCTGATCGACGAGGCGCTTCACGAACCGTTGGAGCAATTCATCATCGTGGTAACCGATGATCCTCTCCGGATCGAAGCAGCGACTGCCTTCGCCGCCTTCGTCAACGAGCCTGCTGGCCGCGAAGTGATGACCCGGCTCGGGTTCATCCTGCCCGGCGAAGAAGCCCGCTGATGTGGGATCCACTGCGGCTGTCGCTACAGGTCACCGTCTGCGCCACGTTGATCGTGGCGGTTACCGGGATCGGTCT
Source organism: Acidimicrobiia bacterium (assembly GCA_041744795.1). Lineage (GTDB taxonomy): Bacteria > Actinomycetota > Acidimicrobiia > Spongiisociales > ZC4RG35 > DATHWB01. The sequence continues at coordinate 5,517 of JBGTKD010000089.1, read as the reverse complement.
AGGCTACCTGCTTGCGCGACGGGAGTTTCCTGGCCGGGCGTTGGTCGACGCCATCGCCAGCGCCCCAATCGTTATGCCTCCCACGGTCCTTGGCTATTACCTGTTGGTTGCGGTGGGTCGCAACAGTCCGATCGGTCGTGCCTGGGAGGCGGTGTTTGGCTCACCCCTAGTCTTTTCGTGGCAGGGAGCGGTGCTGGCGGCATCGGTGGCGTCCTTCCCGTTCTGTCTCCGGTCCGCCCGTGCCGCCATCGAATCGATCGATCGACGGTACGAAGCGGCCGGCAGGGTGATGGGCTTGCCGGGGTGGCGGGTGGCGACCCAGATCACCTTGCCTCTCGCACGGCGTGGCCTCTTGGCAGGGGTGGCGTTGTCCTTCGCCCGGGCGCTAGGTGACTTCGGGACAACCGTGATGGTGGCGGGCAACATCCCCGGTCGGACCCAGACCATGCCCATCGCCGTCTACGACGCAGTCCAAGCTTTCGACTACGACCGGGCCGGCACACTCGCCCTGGTCTTGCTGACTGTGGCAGTGGCGGTGTTGGTGATGGTCCGCCGCCTGGAACGAGTCGTGGTCTGATGCTTTCGGTCGATGTTGCCCACCAAGTAGGGGACTTCCATCTCAGCGCCCGCTTCGAGACGGGACAGGGAATCTCGGTCGTCGTTGGACCGTCTGGAGCTGGAAAGAGCCTCACACTGAGGTTGGTAGCAGGTATCGAGAAACCGGATGAAGGTCGGATCGTTCTCGGAGGAGAAACCCTCGTCGATACTGCCCGCGACATCTGGATTCGGCCCCAAGACCGACGGGTGGGGATGGTGTTCCAGGACTCGTTGCTGTTGCCGCACCGGACGGTGCTCGACAATGTCGCCCTCGCCGTCCGCGACCGGCCAAAGCGACACCGTCAGGCCGAGGCGATGGGCTGGCTCGTGGAGGTGGAAGGCGAAGAGTGGGCCGACCGCCACCCCCACCAATTGTCCGGTGGGCAGGCGCAACGCGTCGCCCTCGCCAGAGCCTTAGCGGGAGAGCCACAGATCCTGATTCTCGACGAGCCGTTCAACGCTTTGGATCCGCTGGTCCGTCACCGTCTCCGGCTTCTGGTCATGGATCTGGTCCGTCGCCGGCAAGTGCCTGCCCTTTTCGTGACCCATGACGCCACCGAGGCCTTCCTCCTCGCCGACGAGATCCACGTCATCGAAGCCGGTGCTTTCACTCAGAGCGGCGCTCCCAGCGAAATCCGAATCCGTCCCCGATCTGGATATGCGGCCGAACTGGCCGGTTCCAACCTCGTCCACGGGCTCGCCCGGGACGGCCGGATCGATGCCGGCAGTCATGTATTGCGAATCGCCGATCACGGTGTCGCCGGGCCCGTTCTGGCCTCGATCAGGGCCTCTGCCATCGGAATACACAACACTGAACCCCAAGGGAGTTCTCGCAACATTTGGAAGACAGACATCAGCCTCATCGAGCATCTCGGAGAGAGAGTCCGGCTCGGTCTGGGCGATCCCCTCCCGTTGACCGCCGAGATCACCGAAGAGGCAGCATCCGCCCTCGACCTGGACCAGGGCGCGACGGTATGGATCTCGATCAGAGCCACCGATATCGGGGTCCAAGCCGAAGGCCCCGACTTGACCCCGATCGCTAGATGACCCGACTTCAGATGAAGCCGAACAGGGGAGGGAGAACAACGACGACCGTGAGGGCCCAGACAGCGAAAACGGGTAGGTAGGTCGTCTGCCACCGCTCCAGGGGATGGAACGCGATCCGGCCCCTGAGGAATCTCACCAACAGCCAGGCGGTGCCTGCCAGGTTCACAAGCAGGACGAGGTTGAGTCCAAGGGCCGCCGCGCGGTTTGGGGTGAATCCCAGCTCACCGATGCGGGCCACCATCGAACCGAGCACCATCAGGTCGAGGACGAGTGCGCTCGAGACAGCGACAAGCTGGATGCGGTCCGCCAGCCCCGCTGGTGCCGAAGGATCCCGGGCGGACATTGCATAGAGCACGAGGCCCAGCACAACGACCATGAGGGCGTCGAAGACACCGAGTAGCTCTCGGTCAAAGTCGCGTGCGACGCCAGAAACTGCATAGGTGAACACTGCAGCGGTGAGCATGACGGCAAACAGTGGGGTGAAGATCATGGTGAGAACAGGAGCCATGTTCTCGACGACGCGTTGCTTGGACTCCACCAGCCACGCCGCCACGATCACGGCACCGGCCGCACCTGACGGAAGAACCCAGTTGACGATCCGCTCCGCAAGGCCGGTCCCAACTGGCTCCAGGATCGAGCCTGTGAGCGCCATCAACACACCGCCGCCAAGGGCGATCAGCACGTAGTAGATAAACCATTCGCCGGTGAAGCGGACGAAGTCCATGCGTCGCTCATGGGATCGGATCGTGCCGCCCATGTAAGGAAAGGCGATGAGGAACCACAGCACGACGGGCAGGTGAACTGCGACGAGGATCTCAGTAGCTGAGGTCGCACCGTACGGATAGAGATTGACCACGATGCCGACCAACACGAACGAAGCTGCCGCAAATACCCATCCCCGTGTGCCGAGCTGTCGTCTGCGGGCGAAGTATGCGGCGGCGATCGGCAACACGAAGAAGCCGGCGTTTCGGAGCAGCCACCCTGCCTCCTCCTCGGGGAACTGAGCGATAAGCCGGGTGACCTGGATCGCTACAGCGGCGGCGACGGCGAAGATGAGCGCTTCGAGCCATCCGGTCGACGGGCGCGCAAGTTCTTCCTCGTCGCGCAATCCGAGCTGTTTCCACAACCGGCCACTGTGTTCGCGGGCGAACTCCAAGGACAGGGTGTCGACGTCTCCCATCCGCTTTACGGCAACCAGGAATGACTCCTCGGCTGTGAGGCCGCCCGCTCCCAGTTCGGTGATCTGGTCGCGAAGGTGGTCTTCGAGCTCGTCGACGTCGCGACCGTTGACTGCGGGAGCCTTCGTGACGTAGGCCCGCCACTCGGCAATCTGTGGCTCGATGCTATCCACGGTCATGCTTCCCCGAGTGCGGTCAGCAGCCCACCTGAGCCACGCCACGCGTCACCTAAAGCTCGCGCGACGGTCACCCATTGGAGTTGCTGTTCGGCCAAGGCTGCCCGGCCGTCGTCGGTGATCGCGTAATACTTGCGGCGTCGTTCTCCCGCCGGTGTGCGCCACTCGGTAGTCACGTAGCCGAGCCGGCGGAGACGATGAAGCAACGGGTAAAGCATCCCGTCGGTCCACTGCAGTTCACCTCCGGAAAGCTCACGCACCCGTTTGAGGATTGCGTAGCCGTAGCTCTCCTCTTCGGCCAGGATCGCCAGCACGAGCGGCGTGGCCGAGGCTGCGACGAGATCCTTGTCGATGTGCATTTTCACCCCATACATAGAAGTACGAGGTACATAGAAGCACAATGTATAACTAGCGACAAGTACGCCGGGGCACCTCGGTGCTCAGGCGCCGTCGGTCGAGTCAAGGTAGTAGCCATACGGCCCAGGGGTCGCACCGGCCAGCGTCGGCGGGAGGTAGTGGCGCATGAAGAGCTCATAGGCCAGTTCGCCCCGTGTGGCTACCCCCACCTTGGTAAATATCGCCTTGAGATGGTCCTGCACGGTGTATTCGGCGATGCCGAGTTCTCGAGCGATCTGTTTGGTCACTAGGCCCCGCAACACCCCTTCTGTCACCTGGCGTTCCCTGTCCGTCAGGCCATGGGCGCCCACGATCGCCGGCGTCAGGTCGATCGGCCGGGGCTGTTCGATGATCACTGCCACGGCGTCATCTAGGCCCTTCGCCGTCGAGCCATGGATGACGAGAGGCCCATCTGAACCTACGACCGTCATGCGTACTGCAGGCTGGTTATCGAGGGCGGAGACCATCGCCCTGTCCGGTGTCGTTCAGGCTGCGGTTGCCGGACCCGCAGGCAAACAGTTTGAAGTGCTGGCGGACGAACACGGGACCGACGGTGTTGAGCTGGCCCATCCCGCTCGCCGCTTGAATCTCGCCGCCGCACTCGACACCGGCCTTCTGCTGCTCGTCGTCGCCGCGATGGTCTTCCGCCCCGGCGCCTGACCGTCCGCCGCTCCCCGCCGGGAGTGAGGTAGTACCGCGAGCTCAGTGTTCGTCGGATGTCGGCGACTCGACGGCCATTTCGTCCCGTTTCGCGGCACGAAGCGACGCCACGATCGTGATCGTGAGAATCACTGTGATGATGCTGAGGCTGGCCCAGGTGGGGAAGTGGTACCAATCGGCGATGATCATCTTCACGCCAACGAAGCCGAGGATGACGCCCAGTCCCAGGTTCAGGTACCGGAACCGACCCGCCATTCCTGCAAGCACGAAGTACAAGGCACGGAGGCCGAGGATGGCGAAAGCATTCGACGAGAACACGATGAACGGTTGCCGACTCACCGCCAGGATTGCAGGGATCGAATCGACGGCGAAGACAACGTCCGTCGACTCGATCAGCACCAGCACCGCGAACAACGGGGTCGCCAGCAGTCGCCCGCTACGACGGGTGAACAACTTCTGGCCGTCGTATTCAGTGGTCGACGGGATCAGTCGTTGGAACAGTTTGAGGACCGGGTTGTTTTCGGGATGAGTCTGCCGGTCCGAGTGTCTGGCGATTCGGAAAGCGGTGAAGATCAGAAACGCTCCGAATACATACAGAATCCAGTCGAAGCGCTCAATGAGGGCGACGCCAGCGAAGATGAATAACGCTCGCAACACGAGCGCCCCAAAGATGCCCCAGAAAAGGACGCGGAACTGGAACTCGGGCGGCACCGAGAAATAGCTGAGGATCACCGCCCACACGAAGATGTTGTCGATCGACAGGCTCTTCTCGATCAGATACCCGGCCAGGTATTCGCCTGCGGCATCGCCGCCCTGCCACCACAGCATGACCACTGTGAACGAGAGCCCGATGGCGATCCACACGGCAGACTCGATCGTGGCTTCCCGCATGCTGATGGCGTGCGGTTTGCGGTGAACGATCAACAGGTCCCCGAACAAGAGAACTGTGATGACGGTCACGAGCGTTATCCACACCCAGGTGGGGACGTCAAAGGTGGCGAAGCTAGGGGCGACACCCTCGGCGGCGAGATACGTCAGCGAAGGGGACATGGCAGGCTATCGGTTTTTCTTTGGTTCAGGGGCATAAGAGAGTTGCAGTTGTCAACTGATCAGTCGATGCATGCCACCAGGTTGTCGCACCTGCTTGACCGCACCACTGCCGACGAGTGTGGACTTGGGTGGTCGTCGTGTCTTCATGCCGACCACTAGGAGGTCTGTGGACACTTCGGCGAGGAGCGCTCGGGGGTCAGTGTTGGCTTCCGTGAACTCGGCTCGATTCGCAATGAGGTTGGCCGTCGGGCGGTCACCCTGTGGCTCTCCCGTCCGGCGCTCCGGCGGCTGTCCCCATTGCATGCGGGTGAGATCGGCGTTGGCATGTACGACGTCGATGTCCCAGCCAGGCCAAGGGTGAGACACGATCCAGGACCAAACCCGATCACACACCTCGCTGCCATTGTCTCCGA
>JBGTKD010000088.1:0-12564 GCA_041744795.1 Acidimicrobiia bacterium | reverse complement strand
AGGAAACCCCCGCGCCTGCCGAGGAAGCCCCCGCAGCCGAGGAAACTCCCGCAGCCGAAGACACCCCGGCGCCAGCCGAGGACTCCGAGGGCAAGCCCCCTGGTCCTGCCGCCATCGTGGCTCCGGACCTGAGTGGTCTGCCCGATGAGATCATGGACGACTTCGAGGCGGCCATCGCCGCCACGGTCCTCGAGTTCAAAGAGGGTGACATCGTCGAGGGTCTGGTGGTCAGCGTCGATCAGGACGGTGCACTTCTCGACATCGGGTACAAGTCCGAAGGTCTCATCCCCACCGAAGAGCTTTCGATGCGCAAGAACGTCGACCCGAAGGACATCGTGTCCGTCGGCGAGCGGGTGGAGGCTCTGGTCCTCAACAAGGAGGACGACGAGGGTCGCCTGATCCTTTCTAAGAAGCGCGCCCAGTACGAGCGTGCCTGGGGTCGGATTCAGCAGGTCACCGACTCGGGCGAGACGGTCACCGGAACGGTCATCGAGGTGGTTAAGGGTGGTCTGATCGTCGACATCGGTCTTCGTGGCTTCCTGCCCGCGTCGCTGGTCGATCTGCGCAGGGTCCGCGACCTGGATCCGTTCATCGGCACCCAGATCGAGGCGAAGGTCATCGAATTGGACCGCAACCGCAACAACGTCGTCCTGTCCCGCCGGGCATACCTTGAAGAGGAGCAGGCCGAACAGCGCACCGCTTTCCTCGACGGTCTCGGCGAGGAGGAAACCCGCGAGGGCGTGGTTTCGAGCGTCGTCAATTTCGGTGCGTTTGTCGACTTGGGCGGCATGGACGGCCTCGTCCACGTCTCGGAACTCTCCTGGCAGCACGTCAACCACCCGTCCGAAGTGGTCAAGGTGGGTGACAAGGTCACTGTGAAGGTTCTCGAGGTGGATCTGGACCGTGAGCGAATCAGCCTGTCTATTCGTCAGACGCTGGAGGACCCGTGGGTGGTCTTCGAGCGGGATCACGAGGTAGGCCAGATTGTTGAGGGCAAGGTCATCAAGACTGTCCCCTTCGGCGCTTTCGTCTCTGTCACCGACGGGGTCGAGGGTCTGGTTCACGTTTCGGAGATCGCAGTGCACCGGGTCGAGTCTCCCGAGTTGGAGTTGTCGATCGGCCAGCCTGTCACCGCCAAGATCACCGAACTCGACGATGAGCGTCGCCGGGTGAGCCTTTCTATCAAGCAGGCCCTGCCGGATTGGAAGGAGCGGGAGCAGGCTCAGCAGCCTTCTTCGCCTCCGCCTCCGAGCGGTGAATCGGCCCCACGCAAGCGTCCTCCCCGTCGGGAGTTCGAGCGTGAGTTCGGTCCGGAAGCAGAGGAGCGTCCCCCGGTTGCGGTGGATGCCTCGCTGGAGGCGATCCTCCAGGAGCTCAAGGAGCGGGGCATCGGCCGCCGTTAGGCCGCTAGGTCCTTGCTCCACTCCACGATCTCTGCGACTCTTGACCGACATTCGACCTCAAGTCGATTGCCAGGGACGACGAAGACCATGTACGCGGTCGTCATGCCTGTATCGTCTGAGGGCTGGTTCGGAAGTCCGGGCCGGTTGACAAACAAGACATACACGCGGGCGAGCTCGACGGGGGCCGTTGCTCCGTTGGCGCATCCAGGTAACAGCCTGGTTGTTACCGGAGTTGAGCAAATGAGGAGCATTGATGGGTAGGAGAGCCTTGGTCTTGGTAGTGGCACTGGTGCTTGCCGGTGTAGCTGCCTTTTCGATCTTCCAGTACCTCACGAATTTCGAACAGGAGATCCTCGAGGGACAGGAACAGGTTCGGGTTTTCCGAGCTGTCCAAACCCTGGCTGAGGGCACCGAAGGCAACTTCGTCCTTCAGAACCGGGGCGTCTTGTTCGCGGCAAGCATCGAGCAGCGCCAGGATCTGCCGGTCGATGCCATCACCGCGACAAGCGAAGATGACCTTTCCCAGCTCCAAGGGGTCCTTGCTGGCCGCGTCGCGGCTGGCCCCATCTCGGGTAACGCCATCCTCACCCAATCCCAGTGGGTGGAGTTGACCGTGGCGATCACGCCGCTGGCCGAGTTGTTGGCCGAAGGCACCCAGGCGATCACGATCAGCCCCGGAGCAATCCAGGGCGTGAATGGGTTCGTCCAGGCGGGGGACAGGATCAATGCGATCATCACCCTCGACATCGATTTCGCTCTCACTGCTCTCGCTGGAACTGCCCCCGACTTTGGCCTTCCGGTGGAAGAGCCGGTGGAGGGTGAGGAGCCTGACGAGGGGACGCTCAGCGTCACTTACACCCGTTACGTGCTCCAGGGTTTGCGGGTTATCGCGGTCGGCGGCGATGTGAGACCAGACCCGGACGCACCGCCCGTCGTGGACGCATCCGGTCAAGCGACCACCGCCCAGGTGCAAGACGAGGCCGGGGTGCCGGTCAACTCGACGGTCTTCACCCTCGAGGTCACACCTGACGTGGCCGAGCGTCTGGTCTTCGCCCAGCAGGCCGGAGCCCTCTACTACACACTGGTTCCGCCCGATTTTGTCGAGGCCGATACTCTTGGTGTGACAATCGAAAACCTGTTTGAAGGTGACCTGATTCAGGACATCTTCGGAGGTTGAGAGGGATGTCCGTGTCGCTGACCGAGAACAACCTGCTCGTCATCGACGAAGATGACGACTTCATCGATGAGGCCAAGCGCCTCTTCGATGGTGGGCTGCCCACAGCCCGCTCGATCAGCGATGCCGTAGCAGCCATCGAGGGCGGAAACCTCCGGATGGTCGTGCTTGGGCCTTCCTATGCCAATGAGACCGCCCTGGATGCGGTTCGCGATCTGCGAGCCGCAGATCCCACCCTCATTTCGCTGGTGGTGGCCCCCGAGGTGACTGCCAGTCTGCTGAGAGCTGCCATGCAGCGGGGTGTCTCAGACGTCATCGAAGCTCCGCTCACCGAGGAGAAGATCGCCGCGGCGATCAGCCAGTTCTCCTCCGACGTTCTCAAGATGCAGGCTTCCAAGCCCACTACTCCGGTGGCTTCGGACGGACCGAAAACCGGCGAGATCGTCACGGTCATGTCGGCCAAGGGGGGAAGCGGCAAGACCGTCACCGCCACGAACCTGGCTGTGCTGCTCGCTCAGGTGCCGGACTCCAAGGTGGCGCTGGTTGATGCCGATCTTCAGTTCGGCGACGTCTGTCTGGTGTTGCAGCTCGAGCCGAAGTTCACGGTGGTCAACGCCGCTGCCGAACTGCACCGCCTCGACGAACAGCTCATCAGTTCGATTCTGACCCCGCACCACACCGGTCTGAAGGTGTTGGCCGCTCCGTTGGAGCCTGCCTTTGCCGATGACATAACGACGGCGGGGCTGCTCCAGATCCTTGACCTGTTGAAGACGATGTTCGATTACGTCGTTGTCGACACAGCTTCGCTGCTGGACGAGTTGTTGCTTTCGCTGTTGGAAAAATCAGACCAGGTTCTCATGGTCGTAGACATGGACCTGCCTTCTGTAAAGAACGCCAAGCTGGCCTTGGAGACACTCCGTCTTCTCAAATTCCCCACAGGCAAGGTCCGTTTGGTGCTCAACCGTTCGAATGCCAGGGCCCGTCTGGACGACCGGGAAATCGAGGGAGCCTTGAAGTCGACGATCCAAGCCCGCATCCCTTCGGATGGTGATGTGGCGGCTTCGGTCAATGAGGGTCGCCCCGTGGTTGAATCGAATCCGAAGTCGAAGGTGTCGAAGGGGTTTGGGGAGGTCTTCGAACTCGTAACGGGGAACAAGGTACAAGTGGCTTCAGGTGGCAGCTTGTTCCGTCGAAGTTAGATATTCGCGAATAAGGGCTCCGTACGGGGCCACCAGATAGCACGAGGGGTCGATTCACATGGCATCGCTGTCAGAACGGGTCGCAGCGGCAAAAACCACAGACGTTTCCACCGTTGTCGGTCAACGGTCCGAAGCAGTTCAGGAACTCCGCGGACGCCTGCATTTCAAAGTCGTCGAGGAACTCGGCCCCACGCTTTATGACAGGCAGATGTCGGATGCGGAGTTGCGTTTGCGCGTCATGGAGATGCTCGAATGGGCGATTGAACAGGAGCACAGCCTTCCGCTGTCCACCTCCGACCGGCGGGCACTCCTCAACGAGATAGCCTCCGACGTCCTTGGCTACGGCCCGATCGATCCTCTCCTCAACGACCCTGACGTGACCGAGGTCATGGTCAACGGACCCTATGACATCTTCGTGGAGAAGAACGGAAAGCTGACCAAGTCAGACATCCGTTTCGTCGACGAGACCCATCTGCGTCGCATTATCGACAAGATCGTCGGCCAGATTGGACGCCGGGTCGACGAGGCCACACCGATGGTCGACGCCCGACTTCCCGACGGATCGCGTGTCAACGCAGTCATTCATCCTCTCGCTTTGGGCGGGCCGTTCCTGACGATTCGTAAATTCGCTGTTGACCCGTTCACCGAACAGGACCTCATCAAGTTCGGAACATTCGACCAGCGCACGGCGGACTTCCTTCGAGCCTGTGTCGTCGGTCGTCTCAACGTGATCATCTCCGGTGGTACCGGTTCGGGTAAGACGACCACCCTCAACGTTCTCTCGTCATACCTGCCGGGTGACGAGCGGATCGTGACGGTGGAAGATGCCGCCGAACTCCAGCTCCACCAGGACCATGTGCTCAGCTTGGAGACCCGCCCCGCCAACATCGAAGGCAAGGGTGCGATCACCATTCGTGACCTGGTCCGCAACACTTTGCGTATGCGCCCTGACCGCATCGTCGTGGGCGAGTGTCGTGGTGGTGAGGCCCTCGACATGCTTCAGGCGATGAACACCGGCCATGACGGCTCACTCACCACGTTGCATGCCAACTCGCCTAGGGACGCCATGTCCCGCCTTGAGACGCTTGTGATGATGGCCGGATACGACCTGCCTGTGCGGGCCATCCGTGAGCAGATCGCCGCCGCTGTAGATCTGGTCGTTCAGATCTCCCGTCTGAAGGACGGCACCCGTCGCCTCACCCATGTCACCGAGATCGAGGGCATGGAGGGCGATGTGATCACCCAGCAGGACATCTTCTTGTTCGACCATGGCATGGGTATCGGCGAGGACGGCAAGGCGATGGGCAAGCTGAAAGCAACCGGTATTCGTCCATCGTTCTCCGACAAGCTTCAGGACCAGGGCATCAAGCTCCCGGCCGATCTGTTCGAGCCAGAGCCCTTCGCCCGCCGTGGTGGCCAGGACAATTATTCAGTGGTGCGGTGAGACACCTCCGAGTTCTGCTCGCGGCGCTGATGGCGCTGTTGGTTGTGATACCTGGCGTGGCTGTCGCGCAGGTGTCCGGTCCGGCCGTTGAGATCGTCAACATCAACGACAGTCGATTCTCGGACAGCGGACGGCTCACGTTCGTAGTCGAGTTCCGCAACCTGACCGAGCCGCTCGACCCTGCCCAGTTGCAGCTAACCGAAAATGGCGTGCCGATCGAGAACGCAGAGATCGATCTGATCTCCAACGTTTCGGTACCCCAGGGTGTTGTATTAGTGATTGACACCTCCGGTTCGATGCAGGGCGAGGCCCTCGAAGCGGCCAAAGCCGCCGCCCAGAGCTTCGTCGCCCAAAAACGGGCAGAGGACTTCATTGCCCTTGTCACGTTCTCAGACGAGGTGCGTCTGGTCTCTAATTTCACGACCAGTCGGGGCACGATCAACTCCCAAATCGATGCTCTCGAGGCGAGTGGTGAGACCTCGCTGTATGACGGGATCATCCGGGCCACTGAGTTGTTCGCCACGTCGACCGACCAGATCCGCAAAAACATCGTCGTGCTGTCCGACGGGGCCGACACGTCGTCGTTCGCCACCGTTGAAGCTGCCGTTGCCGCCGTTCAGAACGCCGGTGTCCGCATGTTCGGTGTGGTGTTGCAGTCGAGCGAGTTCGACCCGGGTCCGCTCCAGCAGATCGTGGCGGCGGGCGACGGGTTGTTCCTGACAACTCCTGACCCGCAGCAACTCACCAGCCTCTATGGCCAGATCCAGCAGGAACTGGGAAACACCCTGGTGGTTCGCTACAACTCGCCTACTGCCGCTCCGGGCGAATTGAACCTGGGGGTCCAGTATGGGCCGTTGTCGACCCAGACAGCCTTCCAGTCCCGCGGGTACACGGTGTCGACTACCATCCCCAACGTCCCCACGACCCAGGCCCCACTCGTGATGGCCGAACCGGTGGTCATCGAGTCCGCTCTGCCTTTCGACACGAACCTCATCAAGCTCGGCGCCACAGCCCTCATCGGGCTCACCACCGCTCTCTTCATCTTCATCCTGCTGGGTGGCAACCGCGACAAGGAAGAGAGCGTCTACCTGCAGCGCCTCTCGGCTTACGGACGCAAGGAGAGCAAGCAGGAGAAGAAGCCTTTCTTCCAGCGCATTCCGCTTATCGGTCGTTTCACCCGTCGGGCGGACGAGGCGATCAAGAAGCGCGGTATCGCTGGGGCCGTGAATGCCGCACTAGAGCAGGCGAACATCCCGCTGACTGCCGGCGAGGCGATCGCCGCAGGGCTAGGTATCTCGCTCATCCTTGGTGTCTTGACCGCACTCTTCACCTTCAGTCTCATAAATGGTGCGATAGTGGCGGCAGTTGCGGTCCTCATCGTCTTCGCGGCGATCAACTTCATCGGGGGTCGTGAGAAGAAGAGGTTCGAAAAACAATTACCCGACACGCTCACGCTGCTGTCCACCTCCCTCCGGGCCGGGTATTCGCTCCTCCAGGCCGTCGAGGCAGTGGCTTCCGAAGCACCCAATCCGACCGCCCGTGAGTTCTCCCGAGCGGTGACCGAGGCGAGGCTGGGTATTCCGGTCACTGACGCCTTGGACGGAATCACCGAGCGGACCCAGTCCGAGGACTGGCGTTGGGCGGCCATGGCGGTCGAGATCCAACGCGAGGTCGGAGGAAACCTGGCTGAGGTCCTCCAGACTGTGGCCGACACCATGCTCGCCCGCAACCGGATCAAGGGTGAGATCGCAGCACTCACGGCGGAAGGAAAGATTTCTGCTTATGTCCTCGGATCGTTGCCGTTTGCAATGGGCCTGTTCCTTTGGACGACCAACCGGGAGTATCTCCAACCGCTGCTGGACGAGACGATGGGTCAGATTGCCATCGGGTTCGGTTTGCTGTTGATCGCCGCCGGAATCTTCTGGCTCAAGGAAATCATCACGATCGAGATATAGAGATATGGACCCCAAACTTTTCCCCGTATTGATGATCTTCCTGGCGATCCTCGCTCTGGCGACGTGGGTCGGCTTTGCAGCCGTGCGTGTGCAGAAGACGGCCGCTGAGAGGATTGCCGTCTACGGCCGAGCAAGCACCTCTCGTGAGGAAGCGATCAAACAGCAAGGCTTCGCCGACAGGGCCTTTGCCCCTGTTGTCCTCGGTCTGGGCAGGATTGCGCGTCGCTTCACACCCATCGGATATCTGGAGAACGTCCAGAAGAAGATGATCTTTGCCGGCAATCCCGGCAACATCGACGCAACCTCTTTCGTGTTGTTGAAGGTCATCCTGGCGGTGCTGGGTGTGATTGCGGCATGGGCAATCCGTGATTCGGCCGATGGCCTCATGCGCTTGCTGGTCATTTTCGGTCCGCCTCTCGTCGGCTTTTTCGGACCGGACGCCTGGCTTCAGCGGCACATCGATGACCGTAAGAAGTCGATGCTCAAGGCTCTGCCGGACACGCTCGACCTCCTCGTCATCAGCGTCGAGGCAGGCCTCGGGTTCGATTCGGCTCTGGCTCGGGTCGTTCAGACCGTCCCCGGACCGCTCTCCGAAGAGTTCTTCCGGATGCTCCAAGAAACCCGGGTTGGCGTCAGCCGCCGCGACGCGATGCGTCACCTCACCGAACGGACCGATCTGGACGAGCTTCGATCGTTCCTGCTGGCGATGATGCAGGCCGAGGCGTTTGGTGTGACGATCGCCCGTGTGCTGCGTGTCCAGGCCGACGAGATGCGGGTCAGGCGCCGCCAGCGCGCTCAGGAGAAGGCCTTTGCCGCTCCGGTGAAGATGGTCTTCCCGCTGGTGTTCTGTATCTTCCCGTCGCTGTTCATCATCCTGCTCGGCCCGGCGGCATTCCAGATGGCTGAGGCTTTCAGCCAGTGACTCGGTGATGTCGCGCTCCGGCCGAGCGCGACTCAACCCGACAGTCGCCCATGTGGCTTTGCTCCTCCCGTGGATTACTGCTGTTGTGGCTGCCCGACTCCCGATCCGCGACAATTCGTTCCTGTGGCATGTGACCGCCGGACGTCTGCAAATCGAACAGGGGGGCGTCCTGGCGGCAGACCCGTTTTCATTCACGTTCGGAGGACAAGCCTGGCGAACACAGTCCTGGCTACTCGAACTCGGCTACGCAATCGCCGAGTCAAGTCTGGGATTGGGGGCGATCGCCTTCTTCCTCGGTGCCTGTGCCACCGCCACTTTCGCGTTGATCCTCGTGGTGACCTATAGACTCAGCCGGTCGGTTGAAGCAACAGCGATCGTGGGCGTCCTGACGGCCTGGTTGTCAGCCGCCTTTCTCAGTCCCCGGCCAGTACTGGCGTCATACCTGCTTTTCGCTCTGGTCGTTGCTGCATGCGTCGATCGCCGGACTCGGTGGGCTCTTCCCCTCATCGTGTGGGTGTGGGCCAGCGTCCATGGGAGCTTCGTCCTGGGTATCGGCTATGTCGTTCTGTACGGGTTGAGGCGCAGGGAGTGGTCGGCTCTCCCTTCTGCGGCTGCGATGGCCGTGACGGCTTCCCTGACCGCCCATGGCCTGGGTCTTTGGAGAATCCTGTTCGACTTCGCAGGGAGCCAGGGGGCTCTCGATCTGATCGTCGAGTGGGCTACTCCCGATTTCACGGATATCGCGCTGGTTCCCTTCCTCGTCGGCATCCTGCTGTTGATAGTGGCAGCGCATAGGGGCGGCCTAACTGCTTCTGCTTGGTGGGTTGTGTTTCCGTTCCTCGTCTTTGCCTTCACGGCTACACGGGCTGTCTATCCGGCGTGGATCGCCCTCGCCCCCTTTGTCGGGTTGGCCTTCGTCGGGATGAGAAGGGCAACGTTGAGTGGTCCGGGCACCCGGCGAGTGTTGGTCGTGGTCGCCGCTGCTCTCATCGGTTTCCCCTTCTTCCTTATGACGGACGACGGGGCGCTCTCGGACACGCTTCCTATCAATGCGGCAGAAGCCCTGACGGCCGAGCGGGTGTTCCACGACGATTTTGTAGGCGGGTACTTGATCTACGCCTTTGGCCCGGAACGTCAGGTCTTCATCGACGATCGTGCCGAGTTGTACGGCGAGGAATTCATGCGTGACATGAGCCGGGCAAGGAACGGAACCCCGGTGTGGGAGAGGGTGTTCGATGAGTGGCGAATCGAGCAGGCGCTCGTGCAGTCAGAAGATGGACTGATCGAGGCGCTTCTGAAGGCCGGTTGGCAGATTGACTACGAGGATGAACGCTTCTCCGTGCTGTCGCCTAACGGGTAGCCCTGAAGCGGGCACGGGGGCCCGCAGTCGGTCGGCGGGCTATACAACGAGAAAGCGGCGGGACCGAAGTCCCGCCGCTCTCAACTGTTTTGATCGTTGTCGATCAGTTGGTGCCGGCGCTGTTGAGCGAGCTGGCGATGTTTCCGAAGGTTGTCGAGACTGTGCGACCCGCAAGGGCGACGGCCACGAGGGCGATGATGGCGATCAACACGACGAGCAGTGCGTACTCAACCATTGAGGCGCCCTTCTCTTCGTCGTTGTACCAATCTACGATCTTTGTCCAGAGAGTAAGCATTTACGGACCTCCTGATATGGCGGCTTACGAATCTTCAAGTTACACGGCCTGATTCTCACACGAATAGGCCGCTAGCCCCATTCATACCCCTACTTGGGCTTCGCGAAACCCAACCGGATCGCTTCTACCGCCGCCTGGGTGCGATCTGAGATCGAGAGCTTGGCGAACACCGACGCCAGGTGGTTCTTGACCGTCTTTTGGGAAATGAAGAGCCGCTCGGCCAGATCCTCGGTTGAAGAGACTCCGCTTCCCAGCAGCGCAAGAATCTCGACTTCTCGATCCGTCAGGCTCTGTGCACCCGGGTCGAGTTCCGGCGTCCGGTGTGGCGCGAGGATCTCTTCTTTCTCATCGTCGTTTTCCCAGGCGAGATGTGCCCCTCGGGAGGCCGCTCGGACAGCCGCAGCCAGGTCGGCCAGTGGTGCGGACTTGGGCAGGAAACCGACCGCCCCGGCCGAGAAAGCCTGATCCTGTTGTTCTCGGGCGGCGTGCATCGTGACAACGATGGTCGGCACTTTGGCTCCCACTGCTTTGGTCACTTCGAGTCCACCGGTCGGCATCTCGAGATCGACCAACAGCACGTCGGGGGAGTGTTGCTTGATTGCCTCGGTCACGCCCGCGCCGTCAGAGAGCACTCCCACCACCTGCATGTCCGGGATGGTCTGAAGGGCCCCTGAAAGCCCCTCAGCAAACATCTGGTGGTCGTCGGCAATAAGTACTCGGATCATCAGTCCCCCCATTCAAGTGTCACACGCGCCCCCCGAGCGTCGCTCGCGATGTCGAGGTTGGCTCCCACCCGAGCTGCGCGCTCCTGTATACCAACCAGACCGAAGTGGCCGCTGTGCTCGGCATGCGGGTCGAAACCTCCACCGTCGTCATCCACGATCAGTCGGCCTCTATCGAAGTCGCACCAACCGCGCACTTTGACGGTCGATCCTCCTGAATGCTGGTGGGCATTGCGGATCGCCTCGATGACGATGGCGCCGAGGTCTTCGATGATCGAAGGGCGTGGAGGGCGGCGTTCATCGAGAGTGATCTCGATGACGGGCGGAGGCGGCATCGAATGTGATGCCTCTGTCAGGCGCGTAACGAGGCTCCCGTGACGCTCGCTGCGCAGGTCGGCCACCGTCGTCCGCACATCATCGACCAGGTCTGCCACGGAACCCCTCAGTTCGGTGAGATGGCGGGCGATGTCGCCGTCATCGGCCTGCACTACAGCGGTATCGAGCGCCAAGCCCAGAGTGGCGAGGGTCGGCCCGATCTCGTCGTGCAGTTCTCGGGCCAGGCGGGAACGTTCTTCCTTGACTGCCGTGTTCGCCACTTCCTGTAGCAGCAACACATTGGCGAACGACAGCGCCACCGGCTTGAGTACCCCATCGAGGGATTCGATGTTCTCATCCGTCAGAGGTTCGTCAGAGGACAGCAGGACAGCTCCGACGTGCCGCGTACCGACCCGCAGCGGAACGCGGCGGCGGTGCGGATGATCGTCACCGGTCCCGATGCGGGCGATCACTACCGGACCGGTCGGCGTGGACAACACCGCCGATCCGGCCGAACCGGGGATACGTGACGTCACGGTCTCCAGGGCCGCTTGGCCTACCGCAATGGGTCCCGTATTGGTCGATGCCATTTCGGCCAGACGGGTGAGGAGATCGTAGGTCGACTCCAACTCGGCGACTCGCCGGTTTGCTTCAGCCGACGATGCTTCGAGTTCGCTGGCGCGACTCTCGATATCGACGAGGATCCGGCGGATCTGACCGACTGTCAGGACAAGTATCTGATAGAGCGCAGCCGTGGCGATGGCCGACACGATGGAGTAGCGGGGCGAGGAGATCGCCACTGCGAAGAGCAGCGCGCCATTGAGGGTCGCTGTCGCGATGCCCGGACGGAGACCCCCTAGGACGGCTGCCGCTATCGGAGGAAATATCGAAAGCAGTACATACGGACTTGACGTTCCTCCCGTGAGAGCGACCGCCGTCATGGTGAGTAGCGACCCGACGAGCGACACGGACTCCAGCACCATCGGCCGGTCGAAGGCGGTCACCGGCAGAGCGGTGGTCGCCAGGACGTACAGCCCGCCGGCGGCGGCCGCGACATATGACTCGAGCGAGCCGTCGGTGGAGAAGATTCCAGCGACTATGCCGATGGTCAAAGCCACCCACTGCGACAGAGTCAGCACCCGGAGAATGCGACGATCGGTTATGCGGATCTCCGCCATGGAATGCAGGCTACAGGTCGATGGTCCGAGGCTCTGGTTGGTCCACCATTGGTCGAGCGGATGGTCTTAGGGTTGGTGGGTCGCCGTTATGGACACAACCACTTCGAATCCTCCTTCTCGCACACTCAGGCACCGGAAATTGGTGGTCTTCGTTGGGCTGTTCGGGGTGGGCCTGTCTCTGCTCGTGTCGGGTGTCGTCTTCGGCGCCGAGCCAACAATCCTCGACACGGACGGCTGGATGCGGATGTCGCGCATCGTGGATCTTCGGACCGGGGTCGTGGACTGGTGGGACGGGACCGCTCATCGGTCCAACGCCCCGTTCGGTCATTCGATGCATTGGACCCGCCCCTTGGACATGCTGGTCATCTGCCTTGCGGTGCCGTTCGACCTGTTTTTCGAGACGGGCGATGCGCTGCGTCTGGCTGGCTTCGCAGTGGGTCCTTTGGTCTTCGGTCTGCTCGCTGCTGCGACCAGTTGGGCGGTGCTTCCCCTGGTAGGACCGATCGGCGCGGTTGTTGCCGGCCTTGGCGTCGCTGTGCAACCGGCGTTGTTCACCTACAGCGCGGTGGGACGGGTGGATCACCACGGGCTCATCTT
>JBGTKD010000087.1:0-2904 GCA_041744795.1 Acidimicrobiia bacterium | reverse complement strand
TGATGAGGCCGGACCGCGAGAACGGCGCGAACCTCAGGTAGCTCTCGGCGGACCTGATGGCATTGCGCTGGCTCGCGCTGACCCCGGAAGTAGGTGCTCGCGTGGTAGCGACGGGACGGGTGGTGGACACGGGACGCAATGTTGTTGATGTCGAGCTCAGCGCCAGCGGGGTCGACGATGGAGTCTCATCGTCGCCGAGGCTTACGATGACCATGAGCCCGACGAAGATCGCCACTGCCCAAGCCCACTTCCGTGACTTCCGTGACTTCCGTGCCGAGTCGCCGGCAAGCGCTGCACCATCGCCCGCAGCTTTGCCAGTTGGAGCCGGGACTCCTTGGGAATCAGGGCCCTCTGAACTCGACGGGTGCGCTACGAGCCGATCTCTCAAAGAGGGCTGCGCCAGACCGTACGCCCGAGCGAGGGCATCTGGATCGTCAACCTCGAGTTCGAGCGCTTCGTCCTCGACCTCGAGCATGAACCGAGTTCCATCGCGCCGAAGCGAGAACTCGTGGTCTAACCAAGAGCCGATCGCCGCGCTCCCGCCCCCGATAGTCAAGCGCTCGCCAGTCTCAATCGAGACAGGAATCCAGTCCTTCTCGCCTCGCAGCCTGACCCGCCCCTGCAGTCGGTTCGTCTCCCACCTGCCGCTAGACCGAAGCTGTGAGTAACTGGCAGTAACCCCGTACTTGGCCGCAAGACGATCCAGATGCTTGCGATCGCCCTGGTCAGGCACCGGATTAGAGAATACAAATGTCTGGAAGCCCGCCTTGCTGCCGAACTCCATTACGGCACCGGCAACCCAAGATTGTTTGTTGCCCCCAAGGTCCACCTCGAGTGAGCTCCCTTGTGGGAGTTGCTCGATGGCTCGCCGTATTCCGATGGCGTCCTTGACATTGGGCGGGACGGTCAGACTTGGGATTTGGCCACTCCTCCTACGCGGGGTCGATATGAAGATAAGCAGACCGGCCCGGCGCAAGGCGCTGACAGCCTAGATCGCGAAAACAACGAACCGGCCCCGAGTGCATCCGGGGGGCGGTTCTGTCCATCTGTGCTTGTTAGCGGGGTCAGCCGTCGTCGAGGCTGTCGCCGATACCTTCAAAGACGCTAGGGATCGCCATTTGGCTCCGTCCGGTTTCGCACACGAGAGCGTCGGCGTCACGTCCTTCGTCCAGCGCTCGGTCGATGAGCTCGTCTAGGCGTGCCTCCGCCCGGTCACGGAGTCCGATGGCATCGGTCCCTGCCGTTTCGGCTGCGAGCCCGTTGTACGCGCGGACGAGTCCGATGCATGACTCGGCATTGTCGATCTCATCACCGCTGCCGCAGCCGGCGAGCAGGAGAATCACAAGCAGGACTCTGAGCGTTCGCATGTTTGGGACGTTAACGAAGGCGGGTCTCGATCGCCTGCTCGGTCAGGTCCCGGCTGTTCGCCCACTGCTCCACAAGATCGGCCTCGGCGTGGTCACCGACCCGGCGAAGGCGGGCGGCGACAGCGATAGCTTCGAGTCGAAGTATGAATAGGTCTGGCATCCCGTTCCTGTCGGTCACTCTCCGGATTCGGATAAGGGCTCGGCTCGCACAACATCGAGCAACGATCGGAACTCGGCCTCGATCGACTTGCGAACCTTCGGTAAGTCGTCGCTGACCTCGTTCCAGATCTCAAGCCACGTGCGCGTGCCCTCCGATCGCACCATCCCGCTGTCGTCGGATATTCGGAGTCGGATGAACTCATCCATTGCTCGCCGCATCCGCTTGGTAAGTTCCTCCAACTCATCGGAGAGATCGGACGGGAGGAAGATTCGATGGCGCGAGAAGTACGTCCACAACTGGTTGTACTCGTCGATCACCCGCTGACGAGAATCACTCTCAGGTTCGGTTCCGGCCTCACGAAGCGGAACCACGAGCAAACGAGCAGCCTCCTCAACGGCAACGATCCGCGAGTACACCTCCGCAATCACCTCCAACCTCCGGTCGTGAAGGCGGGAGAATCGCGTCTGGTGTTCAAAGAGGCCCCTTTCCAGAGACGACCGAAGGTTCTCGACCTTGTTGGCGTTCTTGGCGGTCCATAAGGCCGCGCCAGCCGTGAGCACGAGCGCAGCGCCGCTGAGAATTGGGCCGATCCAGTCTCCCATGCCGCCGAACCGTATCTATCGGGCGTTGAAGCCTCCAGATCGCGAAAACCAGACGATTAAGCCCCTCAGGTCGTCCCGAGGGGCTTTCATCGTTTCTAGGGCTTGTGTGCGGCTAACCGAGATTGCACGCAGCCCGGGCCATGAGAATGCCAGACCGCGCGAACTGAGCGTCTCCAAACCATTCGGGATCATCCTTGATCGTCTCCCCTGCCGCCTGGAGCCGGTCCGAGTCGTCGGCCGCCATCGCGCAGAGGGTTCGGATCAGCGAGGCGAACGCTTCCGACGCGTCAGGGTTGTCCGCTGCGAACCGTGGATCGAGTTCGTCGCCGCCCTCCGCGACAGCGGTCCGATACCACTCCCCGAAGGCGTCAATCTCGGCCGGATCGAGGGTTGTGGTTGGGGTCGTTTCTTGCTGAGTCGTCGCAGGCAAGGTTGTTTGGTCCGTTGCTCGGGGTTCGCTAGCCGTGCTGCACCCACCAATGGTGGAAACCAAACCGACGGCAGCAAGGATTGCGATACGTCGTCTCACAGCTCCGACACTAATCACCCGGTCTGGACGTACAGCCGACATAGTGTCCGCGGCGGACATTGTGGCCGAATAGGCACCCTGATAGGCACCCTGACCAACAGCGAGGAAAAGCGACATCATCGAGAATCCCCTGCAATAACAGGGGATTTCGAAAGTGGAGCTGAGGGGATTTGACCCCCTGACCCCTTGCATGCCATGCAAGTGCTCTGCCAGGCTGAGCTACAGCCCCAATGGGGACGGCGAGTG
>JBGTKD010000086.1:0-24171 GCA_041744795.1 Acidimicrobiia bacterium | reverse complement strand
TTGCCTGGGCGGAATTGTCAAAGCTCGCCAGTCGGGGGAGGAGGGTCGTTACGGGACTCCCGTCTCTGGAGACTTCCAGCCGGACGCCCACGATGGTTCGGTTCGGTTCGCTTCTCGTGAAAGGAGCGTCGTATCGGACTTCCCAGCCGTCGAACCGGGTCACGTCGCCGGGTTCCATCACCACTTGGTCGTGAACGGCGAGGTTCGAAGCGAAGGCGATTCCGAGGGCCAGCACGGCCACTCCGATGTGGGAGACCTGTCCGCCCCAGTACCCGGGGTCTCGGGTGAACAGCCGTCGCGCCTCGGCCGGGATGCTGGTGCCCCGGGTCGCTGCGGCGTGACTGGACTGTGCCCACAGATGCCTGACGATCACCGCCACCACGAAGGTGCAGATGACCACAGCCAGGACTACCCAACCGATCGTTGTTGTGGCGATGACAGTGACAGCTCCAGCCGCCAGAGCGATCTGTAGTGGGCCGTGAATGCGGTTCCAAACGAGCTCAGGGCGTGCCAGACGCCAAGGAGTAACCGGCCCGACCCCCATTCCCAGCAGTAGGGCAAAGCTGAGTGGAACGGCCAGCCGGTTGTAGAACGGCTCTCCAACCCTCACTGTCGAACCTGTGATGGCTTCGAGGAACAGCGGGTAGAGCGTGCCGACCAGGACCACGAAGGCGTAGACCGTCAACACCAGGTTGTTGTAGAGGAAGGCTCCTTCGCGACTGGAAAGTGACTCCATGCGCGACGGTTGGGCGACGTCATTCGCGCGGACGGCGAACAGGGCGAACGACCCGATGAGAACCACCATCAGGAAAGCGAGCAGCACTGGGCCGATCGCCGACTGGGTGAAGGAGTGGACTGAGGCGATGGTGCCCGATCGGGTGAGGAAAGTGCCGAGGATGGTGAGGGCAAAAGCGGCGATTACCAGGACGAAGTTCCAGGACTGAAGCATGCCCCGGCGGCGCTGGACGAGAGAACTGTGGATGAAGGCGGTCGCCACCAGCCAGGGCATGAACGAGGCGTTCTCGACTGGATCCCATGCCCAGTAGCCGCCCCATGACAGCACTTCGTATGCCCACCATCCGCCCAGCACAATCCCCAGGGTGAGGAACGACCAGGCGACCGTCGTCCACCGTTTTGATCGGTCGAGCCAGGCCGGACCTGTGATCTTCTGGCTGAGCGCAGAGATGGCATAGGCGAAAGGCACTGTCAGACCGACATATCCGAGGTAGAGCATCGGCGGGTGTACAGCCATCAAGAGATGGTTCTGGAGGAGCGGGTTGGGTCCGGCACCGTCGATCGGACCGACTGCCCCGACAAGGGGAATAGGCGAAGACTCCAAGCATCTCCGCAGCCCTTCTTGAATCGCAGTGCAGGTTTCGAATGGGTTGGATACGGTCAACATCAGGCCGAAGAAGAAGACCGATACTGCGCTCATCACCGCAACTGCGCCTGCTCCGAGCGAGTCTGGGGTATTGATGTAGTCGCGTACAACGGCCCACGTGAAACCGGCCAGAACCAGCCCCCACAGGACGATTGATCCTTCCAGTGCTGCCCAGGCGGTGGCTACGTCAAAAGGGAAAGGCGTGGACGACGAGTGGTTGTTCGCTAAGTAGGTCAGGGTGAAGTCATCGACCTGCAACCCGACCTGGAGCACAGCCATCGATGCCAACGACCCCCCCAGCAGAACCAGTCCCGGCTTGCGCAGGTCCACCCCCGGGGTCCTGGCTGCCCGAACGCCCCGGTAAGTCAGCATCAGCGCGGCGATAAAGGCCGTGGCGACGGCCGCAGTGCCTGCCAGCGCCAGCATCAGCCCGTCTCCGGGTCTGGCGCATTCCCGGACGGCGGTGCCTCGTACTCCGCTTCATGGCGGATGAGGGCTTCGTCTGCTTGGAATACTTCGCCCGCCCAGGCTCCTCCCAGGAGCACTTCGACGTCCTCTTGAAAGAGGGGTGGGGGAAGAGCGACGAGGCGGATTGTCACCGTGGCGATCCCGTCGGAGATGTCAAAGGTGGACTCCCCGTTTCCCATTTCGAGCGTGCCAGGAACGACGGTTCCGGCGATCCGGAACCTTCGTCCTTTATCGAAGTCGGCGCGGGCCTCAACGGCTTCAGAGGTATACAGGTAGTAGACCGACGCCTCGCCGGCCGCCCGCACGAGGAAGAACGACGCAACGGCGATACCGAGGAAAGCCGGTATGAGGAACCAGCGATGGTTTGTCACGTCCGGGTGTCGCTGGAGCGCCCGCGGTGACTGCGGATGCGGCTCCAGACAACCGCGACGTATCCGACTATCAGCCCGTACGTCACCAAATACGAGATCCAGATGTAACTGGTGTTCATGCGAGACCTTCGAGGTTGGGCCGCTCGACGGACCTGCCCGCCAACTCGGTCTCGACCACCGCTGTTTCGGTCTCTAGGCGAGCCAGGAGGGTTCTTTCGACCATCAGATAGGCGTAGAGGACCGTGAAGGCGGCGATGTTCACGAGCAGTGCTGCAACCATCGATCCATCCATCGCTATTCCGTCGGGCCTGACCGTCATTCCCTGGTGAAGCGATCGCCACAAGGTGACCGAGAAGTAGACAAGCGGAACCTGGACGACCGCGATCATTCCAAGAATGGCCGACCGGCGCGCTCTCGCAGTTGGATCGCTCACTGCCCTGCGCAGTGCCAGGTAACCGAGATATACGAAGAACATGAGAGCGGTCGATGCCATCCGCGGGTCACCCCAATCCCAGAAGGTTCCCCACACCGGGTAGCCCCACAGCATGCCTGTCAGGAGGGACACAGTGGTGAAAAGCACGCCGATCTCGGCTGATGCCTCCGCTATCCGGTCGAACACCATGCGTTTGGAGATCAGCCAGGCGAGCGATGCGAGGGCGGTGACTCCGAACGCGAGAAATGCCAGCCACGACCCGGGAACGTGCACGTACATGATTCGTACGTAATCCCGCTGGAACACGTCGGGAGACGACATGAAGGCCAGCCACAGACCGGCTGTGATGGCGATGAGTGCGAGGGATCCGAGGGTGGCCCTCGCGATCGATCGGTTCATGTGTTCGATTCCTCCAGCGAGCGTGCGGTCAGTACGCCTGTGACTGCCAAGACCAGGTCGGTGATGACCAGCGTCAGCACCCAGGGAAGGGTAGTTCGGCCACGGATGAGCGATTCCAGGGTCTGGGCCGCCCCCAGAAGTAACGGAACCGATACCGGAACCACCAACAGCGAGGCGAGAGTGGTGCGGGCGGCGAGTCCGGTGGTCACGTCGCCTGCCAGGGTGGACAGCATGGCGATTCCCAATGCGAAGAGGACCAGCACCCCTGCCATCGTCCAAGGTCGGGGGATCGCTTCGGGGTTGTAGAACAGGAAAATCAACGGCGCGGTCACCGCTAGGACCAACAACACCAGTGCCGAGCCCGCGATGACCCGCCCAGCGAAGCGTGCCACGGGGTCGACTCCGAGCAGCGAGAGTTGGCGGCGCTGGGCCTGGGACTCGACGCCGGTTTGGCGCAGCGCTACCTGCATCCCAAACAGGAGGGCTACCAGCCAGTACACCGGGTAGGCGATGGTGGAGAGGCGAGCTTCGAGGGCGTCGGTCGCGAACGGGACCACGAAGACCGCCGCCGCGGCGAACGGGAGCACGACGGCCAAGGTCTCTCGGGAACGGCCCTCGACGATCAGGTCTCGCTTGACGATCGCAAGCGCCTGTCTCCAGAACTGGGTCATGTCGCCCGGTCCAGTGCGATCACCACATCGGTTTCGTCCCGCAGGCGCTCGGCGTCGTGAGAGACCATGATCACGCCGCCACCCTTCCGGGTAGTCACCTTCACGAGGGCGTCGATGATCGTGTCGGCCTCGGAGTCGAGTCCGGCATGGGCCTCGTCGAGGAGAACCAGGTCAGGGCGTCGCATCAGCAACGAAGCCAGGTCGGTGCGTCTTCGCATTCCGTTGGAAGCGTCTGCTGATCGTCGGTGCCCTGCGGCTGTGAGTCCGACCCGCTCCAACGCCTCGTCTGCGGTTGCCCGATCGAGGGCCGCTAGGTCGGCGATCAGGTGCAAGTTCTCGCGCAACGTCAGTTGGTCGTACAGAGCCGGGTCGTGGCCTGACCACCCGATTCGGGACCGAACCCCTCGGGCGTCCTGAGTCCCGAGCGTGGCTCCGAGGACCGAACCTTTTCCGGACGAGATGGGAACCAATGTGGCTACCACGCCCAGCAGGGTGGTCTTGCCGATGCCGTTGGGGCCGGCAACGCCAACGACCTGGCCCGCCTCGACGCGCAGGTCGACTGAGGACAAGATGGGGGTCGGTCCGAAGCGAACGGACACGTGGTCCAGCACCACGAGAGGATCGGGCATCGGGCGAGTGTATGAGCGGCAAGCACCGGGGACGCAAAACAGTTGCGAAACCAGTTCCCGTCCGAGTGCGGAGTTCGAGGTGCTGGCCAATACGATGAATGGATGCCGACCCGCCCTGATCGCATCCTCGTCATCGACGACGAGCCCCTCGTCCGCCAGGTGGTGGCGGCCTATCTGGAACGAGAGGGGTTCCGGGTGGACCAGGCCGATGACGCCGATGGAGCTCGAGACCTGTTGGCGAGCACCGAACCGGATCTGGTGATTCTCGACGTGATGTTTCCCGGAGCCTCAGGATTGGACCTGTTATCTGAGGTGAGATCGCAGTCGAACGTTCCTGTCATCCTCCTAACAGCGCGCGCCGAAGAGGCAGATCGGGTCTTCGGACTCGAAGCGGGAGCAGACGACTACGTTGTCAAGCCCTTCTCGCCGCGGGAACTGGTGGCAAGGGTTCGGACGGTGCTGCGCAGGGTCAAACCCCAGCCAGAAGGCGGCGTAATCGAACACGGGGAGCTCGTGATTGATGTGACTGCCCGTGAAGTACGGGTCGCCGGACGGACGGTTGATCTGACTGCCAAGGAGTTCGACCTTCTCGCCTTCATGGCCTCCCACCCACGCCAAGTCTTCAATCGGAACCAGCTACTCCACGACGTCTGGGACTCATCGGTGGAATGGCAGGACCCGGCGACGGTGACGGTTCACATTCGCCGACTGCGGACCAAGCTCGAGCCTGGGGGGACTGGCGAGTCGCGCTGGCTCGAGACAGTTTGGGGCGTCGGCTACCGGTTCCAGCCGTGATTCGGCTCGTTTCTGCTGTGGCGGCCATCGTGGCCGGCGTCCTCTTGCTGACAGAGGTGTCGATGCAGCCGACCGCCGCAGAGAGAACGTCTTTGGCTGCGATCTACGGTCTCGCAGCGATCGTGACGGTTGCGGTATTCCTCGTCGGGCGGGAGATGAGCACCAGACTGCGGTCGCTCGGATCGTCGTTGCAGCTGATTGCTGTTGCGTCGGTAGGCGTGGCGGGATTGGCGGTCTTCCTGGCAGCCCAGACGATGTTCTTGTCTGTTCATGATCGCAACCTCGTACTCGCTGCCCTAGTGCTTGGGGTCGGTTTGGGCTCGGCGCTTGCGATCGCCTTCGGCAGGCAGGCCGGCGCCGACCTGGCAAGGGTGAGTGAGGCAGCGACTCGACTGGCGCAAGGAGAACTGTCCGCTCGGGCAGAGGTCTCCCGCCGTGACGAGGTCGGCCGACTTGCCGAAGCATTCGACGCCATGGCCGCCCAGCTCGATGCGTCCGAGGAAGAACGGGCTGTGTTTCTCGCATCCGTCGGCCATGACTTGAGAACCCCGCTCGCTTCGCTGCGAGCCACCGTCGAGGCCGCAGAGGATGGCGTTCTCGAGATCAACGAGAAGGTGCTCATCGGCATGAACAGGGATGTGTCCCACTTGTCACGACTGGTTGAAGATCTGTTCCTCTACTCGCGCACCGAGGCCGGCACTGTGGATCTGCATCCCGAACTCCTCGACCTTGCCGAGTTGGCGGACGAGACCGCCGAGGTGTTTGCCCCGCTTGCCGCACAGAGAGGCGTGAACGTCGTCTCATCCGCTAATGAGTCGGTAGAAGTTGTGGGCGACCCGTGGGCCCTCGGACGCGTATTGAGGAATCTGGTCGACAACGCAGTCCGATTCTCTCCCGACGAAGGCACAGTTCACATCGTTGTGGCGCGTGAAGGCTCCCTGGGCGTTGTCACGGTCACAGACGAAGGCCCTGGGTTTTCCAGCGAGATTAAGGAGAGAGCCTTCGAGCGCTTCTCGCGAGGAGATGCTGCCCGCACTCGTGACGGATCAGGCGCCGGACTCGGATTGGCGATCGCTCGGGGACTTGTCGAGGCCCACGGCGGTCAGATCTCGATCGGCGACGGGCCGGGCGGGCGGTTGCGGGTGAGTCTTGGACCGTAAACCGCCAACGCAGCTCCGACGAAGAGAGCGGCGGTGTACCAGCCAACCGGCCCCCCCATGATGGACAGGCGCAAAGGTTCGGTAGCCAGACGAATCCCCCCGGCGGCCACCAGTCCTAGCCCGACAGCGGTCCACGACCGGTCAATGAATCGAGAGACAATGATCGCAGCTAGGAAGAAACCGAGCGCGGCGTAGATCTCGACGGGATGGCGGCTTACCGTTGTGTTGGGTGAAATCATCGCCCATGGCAGGTCGGTGGCGGCTCCCAGGCAGGTCCCCCTCCAGACACATCCGCCGTGCCAGCCGGCCAAGCCAGCAATCGCGCCCGGAGCGAGATGGTCGAGAGCGACAGGCAGTTGACTTCTGTTAGTCCAGACCAGAACGCCCAGCGCACCGATCGCCGCGAACGCGGTAGACACGCCGCCTCGCACGATCAGGATGTCCGCCGGTTGGGTCAACGGGTTGACGCCTGCCTCGATCATGGATGCCAGGCGTCCGACGAGCAGGCCGACGGCTGCGGCTCCAATCAGAACGTCTGTGGGACGCTCCACCTTGATCCTGTCGCGGAGCAGGCGGTTGGCAACCCAGACCGCTGCGGCACCAGTGAGGGCGGCAGCCAGGAGCGTGAATTCCATCAGCCTGCGAGCAGGTCGTCGATGCCGAGGGCTAGCGCCTGGTCATCGATCACCCCGTAATGCGTGCGCAGGATCTCACCGCCCGGACGAATGAACACCGTCACAGGCAGCCCTGCCGCACCCAGCCATCCTCGGATGTCGGCGGGTCGGTCGGAGACGTTCTCGAAGGCCAAGTTGAACTCGGCGATGAAGGCCAGCGAGTTGGCGGGGGCGTCTTCGGTTGCCACGCCAAGGAATCGGACACGCTCGCCGAAAGCGGCGTGAGCCTCGCGCAGTAGGGGAGCCTCGGAGCGACACGGTATGCACCATGACGCCCATAGGTTCACGACGATTGGCAGCGCCGAAGCCTCGATCTCGGCTGCGAACTGCTCAGCAGTCATAGTGGGAAGTTCGCCGGGTACACCTTCGGTCTGTCCGCCAGCAGCGCACGCTGTGAGTAACAATACGAGCGCTGAGAACAGGGCGAGGCGGCGGAACATGCCGTCATGCTGGCAGATCGATGCGCCAACAAACGGGCTGTCGCTTTAGCGCCTTCTATCAGCCAGGACTTCCAGAACTAGGCGCGGGTTGATGTCGCGTTCAGCCAATACGACGAGCGTGTGATAGAGGAGGTCAGCTACCTCCTCGGCGACCCGCCGGTCGTCAGCCACGCCTGCCGCATGCTCCTTGGCGGCGAGGAGTACCTCAACGGCCTCCTCGGTTACCTTCCGGCCGGGACCCTCCGGGCCCTCGGAGATCAACTTGGTCGTGTACGAGCCAGCCGGTCGATGCTCAGCTCGGGCGGCGATCACGTTCCAGAGTTCATCGAGACCGGCGAAGCCTGCTCCAAGCGGTTCGTCGTCAAAACACGTAACGGATCCGGTGTGACACACCGGTCCACGTGGTTCGGCGGTGACGAGGATCGCGTCGGAATCGCAGTCCCACCTCATCGCTACCAGTTCGAGAGTGTTGCCGCTCGTGGCCCCCTTCTCCCACAGTTCCGAGCGCGACCTCGACCAGAAGGTCACGCGACCCGTCCGGTTCGTTTCTGAGAAGGACTCGGCGTTCATCCACGCCAACATGAGAACCCTGCCAGATGCGGAGTCTTGGACGATCGCAGGCAAGAGGCCGACACCTTCGGGCCACAACATCAGGCTGCCCCGCGGACGAGAATGCCGGCTGATGCCATTGCCCATTTAACGGCGGAAATCTCGATCTCCCTGCGGTGGAAGATCGATGCGGCGAGAACGGCCGAAGCGCCCCCCTCCGTGACGGCCTCCACGCAATGCATTGGCGATCCTGCCCCTCCAGAAGCGATGACGGCCACACCCACCGAAGCGACGACGGCCCTGGTCAGTTCGATGTCGAAGCCGTCCTTTGTCCCGTCTGTGTCCATCGATGTGAGAAGGATCTCGCCAGCGCCACGCTCTGTGCCCTCCCTCGCCCATTCGAGTGCGTCGCGTCCAGTCGGAGTGCGCCCACCGTTGACCACCACCTCGAAGGACCCGTTTGGCGTCCGGCGGGCATCGATGGCGAGAACAACACATTGGCTTCCGAACCGGTTGGCACACTCTGTGATGAGGTCGGGCCGAAGGACGGCCGCAGTGTTGATGCCTACCTTGTCCGCACCCGCCCTGAGTGTGGCTTTCATGTCGTCAGAAGACCGAACACCTCCTCCAACAGTGAGTGGCACGAACACGTTTTCGGCGGTGCGTCTGACGACGTCCAGCATCGTGGGTCTGCCGTCGGGTGAGGCGGAAATGTCGAGGTAGCAAATCTCGTCCGCACCTTCGGACGCGTAGCGCTCGGCCATCTCTACCGGGTCGCCCTCATCGGTGAGGTTCACGAAGTTGACGCCTTTGACCACACGGCCGTCTCGCACGTCGAGACACGGGATCACGCGTGTGCGAACTGTCATGCCGGCTCTCGAACAGTCGACATCACGAAATTCGACAAGATGCTCAGGCCGATATCGCCTGAACGTTCGGGATGGAATTGGGTGCCGGATACCAGTCCCGATCTCACCGCCGCCACGAACGAGTCGCCGTGCGAGGCACGGGCGATGACCAATGCAGGATCGTCAGGGACCGGAGCGAATGAATGGACGAAGTAGACCTCGGGTACTGGCGGCAGACCCTCAAAAAGAGGATCGGTTCCAGTCGCGATCTCGTTCCACCCGATGTGCGGGAGCGTCGGCGCATTGCGTAAACGTTCGACGGATCCGGCGAGAAGCCCTAGGCCCGATGCGCCGTCTTCGTTCGAGCCTTCGAATAGGACCTGCATACCGACGCAGATTCCGAAAAGAGGCAGCGAGGTCTCTTTGAGAGCTCGCTCGAAGCCTGCGTCCCGGATTCCGTTCATGACGCTTGCGGTGGCTCCCACGCCCGGCAGCACTATTCCGTCAACCTCTCCGAGGTCATCAGGGGAGACGGCGACCAGGACGCTGGCGCCCGCTCGTTCCAGGCCCCGGGCGATCGATACGAGATTTCCCGCTCCATGGTCGACCACTGCGATCAACGGTTTGGTCACGTGAGGGTGCCCTTTGTGGAAGCCACCCCTTCTCGCCGGGGGTCAAACTCCACTGCTGCCCGCAGTGAACGAGCGATCGCCTTGAAGGCGGCTTCGGCGACGTGATGATCGTTGTACCCGGACGCCGTCAAATGGATCGAGAATCCGCCCGTGCGTGCCAGCGACTCGACGGCGTGGCCGAGGTTTTGGGTGGAGAAATTTCCGACCCTGTCCTGGCGGAGCGCTAGGTCGATCACCGCGTACGCCCTCCCGCTCAGGTCAATCGCGCATCGCGCAAGGGCCTCGTCCATGGGGATGGTGGCGTCGCCGAAGCGCTGTATGCCTGCCCGATCACCCAAGGCATCGGAGAGGGCCGAACCGAGGGCGAGAGCGGTGTCTTCAACGGTGTGGTGGTCGTCGATTTCGAGGTCTCCCTTGGTGGTGATCGTCAGATCCAACAAAGCATGGGAGGCAAGAGACGTCAGCAAGTGGTCAAAGAACCCGACTCCGGTTTCCACTTTTGCCGTTCCGGTCCCGTCGAGGTTCAAGTCGATCTCGACGGTCGTCTCTTTGGTGGTTCGTTCCACCCGGCTGGTCCTGGACATCAGTTCTCCTGTTCGAATCGGATGGTGGCGGCTAGTGCGTGGGCATCGAGTCCCTCCGCACCGGCGAGGGTGGTGATCGTGGGGAGCAGAGATCGCAGTCCGATCTCGTTGAGTGTCTGGATCTGGGTCCAGGAGCCGAAGTCCTCGACAGCCAGGGGGCCATAGGCCGCTGCGAGCCCGCCGGTCGGCAGGACATGATTGGCCCCTGTGGCGTAGTCGCCAGCAGACTCAGGCGACCAAGATCCGACGTAGATCGAGCCGGCCGCCTTCACTGCGGCCGCGTCCTCTCTCGGGTTCGCCGTCATCACGCTCACGTGCTCACCGGCGTAACCGTTGGCGATCTCGATCATGGTCTGGCGGTCCTCTACGAGGATCGACAGTCCATGTTTGGAGAGTGCCTGTTCGAGGATCTCGCCCCTGTCGAGACGAGAAAGGAGCTGAGTAATCGCCTCTTCCACCCGTTCGGCCAGGCTCTGGTCATCGGTGACAAGAATGGCGGGGGAGTCCGGGCCGTGTTCTGCTTGGCAGAGAAGGTCAGCGGCCACTAGACGCGGATCTGCCGACGCATCTGCCATGACGAGGACCTCGCTGGGACCAGCGGGAAGGTCGATCGCCACGTCGCCGTACACCGCCAGCTTGGCGGCGGTCACCCAGGCATTTCCCGGCCCGACGATCTTCTGGGTGCGTCTCAGGTCGCCCGCCCCGTAGGCCAGCGCGGCAATCGCTTGCGCTCCACCGACCGCCCACACTTCGTCCACGCCGAGCAGAGCGCACGCTGCGGACAGGGTCGGATCGAGGGTGTCGTCGTCGCGGGCAGGGGAAACGACCACCACCTGAGAGACGCCTGCCACCCGCGCGGGAACAGCGGTCATAACGACGGTCGACGGGTATGCCGCCTTGCCGCCTGGGATGTAACAGCCGACTCTGTCGAGCGGCGTCCAACGCCGCTCTATGGAAACCCCCGGCGTCGGCTCTGTGATTGTCGTTCTCGGCAGCTGGGTCCGGTGGTAGGTCTCTACCGCGTGAGCTGCAGCCTGGATTGCCTCAATCACGTCAACTGGTGCTGCGTCGGCCGCCGCCGCCAGTTCCGAAGGCTCGATCCGGCGAAATCCGCCCCCGAATCGCTGGGCGTACTCACTGACGGCGCTTGTTCCGCGTTCCTGGATGTCAGCACAGATCCGGGTGGCAACTTGTCGCACCGCAGGGTCGGGAACCGCGCTGCGCGTGAGGATCTCGGCGCGTGCCCCCTCGTCTGCATCAGCCCAGACCAGGCGTCTCATCCTGGTCACGCGAGTACTTGGGTGATGGGGAGCACCAGGATGCCGCGTCCCCCGGCCGCTTCTAACAGGGGGAGAAGGGCCCAGACTTCACCCGCAGAGACGACCGAGTGGATCGCCACCCATCCCTCGTCGGCGAGCGGGACGACGGTGGGAGCCTCCAGTCCGGGGATGATGCGTGCGATCTCAGGGACCGAGCTCTCGGGAGCGTTCAACACGATGTATCTCTTGGCGCGTGCTCCGACGACCGAAGCGACGGCAGTCTCGAGTCGACCGGACTCGGTGTGACCGTTGCGAGCGCCGCGGACGAGAACGGCTTGGGAGTCGAGGATGGTGCCGATCTCACGGAGCCCGTTGACCACGAGCGTCGATCCGGTCGAGACGAGGTCAACGATGGCGTCTGCGACTCCCAGCTTTGGCGCTACCTCGACCGAACCCCTCAGGCGAACGACGGTCACGTCGATTCCGCGCTCGTCGAAGAAGCTCCGCGTGATCCGAGGGTGAGAGGTGGCAACCCTCAAGCCCTCCAGCTCCTCGACTTTGACGATTGGCGACGAGGTGGGAACGGCCGCCGAGACGCGACAGTGACCGAACCCCAGCTCGAGGACCTGTTCCAGTTCGGATCCGTCCTCGGCGATCAGGTCCTGGCCGGTGATCCCCGCGTCAGCCACGCCGTCGACTACGAGCTCCGGAATGTCTTCTGTTCGCACGAAGAGCAACTCGATCTCGGCGTTGCGAACGCGGGCGGTCAGCGACCGGTCGGTGACCTCGAAGCTCAAGCCGGCGTCCTTCAACAGCCTGATCGAAGGCTCCTGTAGTCGACCCTTGTTCGGGACGGCTAGTCGAATGGTCATGATGCGGACCGGTCGAGCATGGCCCGGTATCCACCCGCTCCGTGCTGGCGCCATTGGTTGATCCGGGTGATCGTGGCGGTTGAGGCGCCGGTCTGGGCTGAGATCTCCCGGTAGGAGAGGCCCTGTTCGAGTAGACGGGCGACGGTCCAACGCGAGCTCATCTCCTCGAGTTCGCGCCGCGTGCAGAGGTCGCGGAAGAAGGCAGCCGCCTCGTCAACACTCTCGAGCATGAGGATTGTTTCGAAGAGCTGGCGGGTGTCTTCGTTGCGCCAGTCGTCATGGGGAAATGTCATGGGGGTGTTGCCTTCGCGGGACTTGGAATCAGTGATAGGGTGCCGGTTCAGCCAGTAAGCACTTTAACACGCTAATACAGTAGGAGAGCAAGTCGTGAGGCAACGTGTTTGAGATCATCCCCGCCGTTGATGTCCTGGACGGCTCTGTCGTTCGTTTGACTCACGGCGATTTCGGACAGGTGACGGTCTACGACACAGATCCGGTGGCTTGCGCCCGTCGATGGGTGGAGCAGGGAGCATCGCTCGTGCACGTGGTTGACCTCGACGGGGCTCGCACGGGTACGCCGGATCGCACACTGTGGGAGGCGCTCGGCGCGGCGCGGGTGCCATTCCAGGTGGGTGGAGGCTTGAGGACAGCCGAAGTGGCCGTCGCCGCTCTAGGTGCCGGCGCGGTGCGTGTCGTCCTGGGGACTGCGGCCGTCTGGAACCCAAGTGTCTTGGAGGACATCGGGGAGGTGGATCGAGTCGTCGCGGCGGTGGACGTGCGGGACGGCAAGGCCACGGGAGAGGGCTGGTTGGATGAGGGCAAGGATCTCGGCGAGGTCCTCGACGACCTCGCTCGCCGGAATGTTCGGAGGTTGCTCGTCACCGGCATCGGTCGCGACGGCACCATGGAGGGTCCCGAGTTCGACCTGTTGGGTCAGACCCTCGAGGACTCCCG
Organism: Acidimicrobiia bacterium; assembly: GCA_041744795.1. Lineage (GTDB taxonomy): Bacteria > Actinomycetota > Acidimicrobiia > Spongiisociales > ZC4RG35 > DATHWB01. Next base: position 11,052 of record JBGTKD010000086.1, on the reverse strand, counting down.
CTTTCGGATCATCGCATCCGGCGGAATAGGGAGCCTGGACGACCTCGTTCGCGTTGCCGAACTGGGCTGTGAGTCAGTCATCGTCGGCCGCGCCCTCTACGAACGCCGCTTCACCCTCCCCGAAGCCCTCCAGCTTTTTTAGCGCAAGAACGGCGCGAAAATGCCCACCGTTCTGCGGTGTAGAACGCGGGGGCGGTAGATTTGGGGTTTGGTTGAGAGGAGATCGTCGACGTATGGATTTTGAATGGCCGGAGTCGGCTCAGGAGGTCAGGGCTGAGGCGCGGGCCTGGCTTGAGTCAGCGCTGGGCGATGACTGGGGCGGGACCGGCACCATTCCCACCGACGAGCTTCACGACTGGATTCAGGCGTGGCGCAAGCAACTATCCGACGGCGGTTGGATCGGACTTGAGTGGCCAACGGAATACGGCGGGCGAGGCTTGAGCGAGATCGAGGCGATTGCGGTCATGGAGGAATTCGCCGCCGCCGGCGTTCCCAGCAGCGGTCCGAACGATGCCTTTTCCGTTGGAATGCTGGGCAACACGCTCCTCACGTTGGGTACCGAGGAGCAAAAGAGCCACCTCATCCCTCGCATCATCAGCGGCGAGGACGTCTGGTGTCAGGGTTACTCCGAGCCAGAAGCCGGATCTGACCTCGCAGGTGTCAAGACCAAGGCTGTCTTGGATGGTGACGAATGGCTCATCAACGGCCAGAAGGTTTGGACGTCCGCTGGCCATCTCGCCAACTGGATATTCGTCCTCGCTCGGACCGACCCAGAAGCCGCCAAGCATCGGGGCATCTCGTTCCTGCTGGTCCCGATGGATCAACCGGGTGTCGAGGTACGTCCGATCAAGATGCTTTCCGGGGATTCGGAATTCAACGAGATCTTCTTCACTGACGCTCGCACGTCGAAGGACCACATAATCGGCGAAGTGAACGACGGATGGAGGGTGGCGATGGCCCTCCTGGGCTTCGAGCGTGGCAAGGATGCCGCGATCGCCTCGTTGTCATTCCGTGCCGAACTCGACAGGCTCATCGACCTCGCCAAGGACAACGGCGCCATCAACGATCCGCTGATCAGAGAGAGGCTTGTCAAGGCGCACGAGCGTGTCGAGATCATGCGATTCATGGGCTATTCCCAACTCACGAAGTTTGCCAAAGGGCACAAACCAGGTCCGGATGCTGCGCTCACCAAGGTCTGGTGGTCCGAACACCACACCCAACTGACCGAACTGGCGATGGACATTCTCGGACCCGAAGGACTCATCGCTGAGGGCCGCAGGCCGAGTTCGGCGTTCCGTACAGATGACTGGGGAGCACCGAACAGCACGGCCTCGTGGCAGACGGTCTTCTTGAATGCGAGAGCGGGAACCATCTACGCCGGAACGAACGAGATCCAACGCAACATCATCGGCGAGATGATGCTGGGACTTCCGAAGGGCTAGTGGTGCGTCGCTAGGTCCCGTCGGTAGTTCCGAGAGACACCACGTTCAGGTCGAGACTCTCTAATGCTTCAACGCGACCTGGTGGTAGCGACAAGTCACCCGACACGTCGATGAGCAGTGTCCCGGTTGTGGTGAGCCACTTCCAGATGACGTCGGCTTCTTCCTGGGCCAGGACCGACGGTGCCACGTTCTCGGTGCTGGCCGGTGCGGGGGGCGCGAGCAACGGCACGTCAGGTCCGGACCATGCCGCCGTCAGCCGACCGCCGTCGATGACGACCCGCTCGCCGTTTCGCTCCGCCTCGATACGACCGGCCCTCTGTAGGGCCAGCCATGCTCGACGACGCTGTATCGCCCGAACGACTGCTCGATGGCGGTCCCGCGCCCAGGCGGCTTCCTCGAATCGCTGGGCTTCGGCGAAGCTCGCGATCCGTTGCCCCAGAGGTTCTAGAAGCAGTGTCGGTTCGACATCCACAGCCGACCTCAGCAACTCGACCGTCGGTTGATACGCGACCACGGGCAGGGTCCCGTCGCAAGGGCACAGTGCAAGGCCCATCTGGGCGGGGGCACAACGCGCCTCCCTGGATCCGGCGCGGCCGGTACATCGCCGTATTGGAATGGCGTCCCAGATCCCGGTCATGACGAGTTCGGCGCCGGCCCGTCGACGGAACGGTCCGAGAGTGAGAAGAGCCTCGCGATGGACGGTCCTCGTGATGGAAAGGCGAGGGTGATCTTCAGCAGTGAGCGTCAGCCAGTGGCTCGATCTGGGCGGCTTCGAGCGCCGATTGTGGCGTGGCCGGTGAGCATGGATCAGCCGCAGTTCGGTGATGGCGGCTTCGAGATCGCCGGCACAAACTCGATGATCGACGTCGGCCAGTTCCTTGAGCATCGTCGCTACCGAACGGCGCGGATCGCCATAGAAGTAGGACGACACGCGGGTGCGCAGATTGTTCGCCTTGCCAACGTAGATCACGTCGCCGGTTCTGTCCCGAAACAGGTAGACCCCGGGGCGTCTCGGTAGGTCTCGTGCGAGGTGGATCTTCTTGTATTCGGCGGCCCCACGCGCCTTTGGGAGGTTCAAGAGGTCCTCCAGAGCGGTGACGCCGATGGTTCCCGCCCTTTCCAGGAGCGAGTGGAGCACGTGCATGGTCGCCAGGGCGTCGTCGAGGGCTCGATGGGTCGGGGGAGTAGGGGAGCGAAAATGGCTGGCGAGCGTGGCGAGGCGCAGGTTTCGAACCTCATCACGGACGAGACGTCTGGCCAGTCCAACAGTGTCGACCGAACGGTTCGCAGAGAACTTGCGGTAGTCGAGACGCAACGCGGCGGCGTCTAAGAAACCGAGGTCGAAACGCACGTTGTGGCCGACGATCACCGCATCACCCACGAACTCGGCGAATGTCGGCAGTACCGACTCGATACGCGGTGCGTTGATGACCATCGACTGAGTGATCCCTGTGAGCAGCACTATCGAAGGCGGAATCGCCGCACCCGGGTCGACGAGGGTCTGGAAGGTCCCGATCACCTCGCCGCCCTGCACCTTGACGGCGCCAATCTCGGTGATGAAAGAGTCGATCGTCGACCCGCCAGTCGTTTCCAGGTCGAGGACGCAGAAGGTCACCTCGTGCAGCGGTGTCCCGAGATCCTCGAAGCTGCGCTGCGCTAGGGGTCCCGCAACCGAGAGATCATGTGCGCCGACGACCATCCGTTCCCCTGTGCTTGCCGTAGTCGGTCACGGTAGAGCGAACATATGTTCGATGTCAACGATAGCCGGACCACTTGGTGTCGGGTCTACGATCGGCGGATGGCCTACCGGTGCTCCCACTGCGGGAACAAGACCCGTTTCGACGTCGTGGAGACGGTGAGGCGCCGCCTATTCCACCACTACACCCTTGGTGGGGAACTCGACATCGAAGACGAAGAGATACTGGTCCGCGAGGTCGAATCGGTCACTTGCCGCTGGTGCCAGCGGGCCGACGGGATCGAAGAGTTCTCGTTGGGCTAGCGCTGCCGGACGGCTTCAAACAGTGCGATCCCAGCTGCCATGGCCGCATTGAGCGAGTCAGCCATCCCAGCCATCGGGATGCGCACTTTGACGTCGGCTGCATCGATCCAGGCGTCGGTGAGTCCGTACTGTTCTGCACCGACGACGATCGCCGTCGGGCCTCGCAGATCGGCGCTCCAAATGAGCGTGTCGGTGTCGGGGGTCGTTGCGACGATCCGGATCTCGTTGGATCTCAACCAGGCGATGGTTTCGACGGTCGACCCGATTGCGAGCGGAACTGTGAACAACGTGCCCGTGGACGCACGCACGACATTGGGGTTGAACGGATCGGTGGTTGGGTCCGCCACGATCACCGCATGGGCCCCCACGGCATCGGCGGTTCTGAGCATGGTGCCGAGATTGCCGGGCTTTTCGATCGCCTCGGCCACTAGTAGAAGGGCGTTGTCGCCAGGGGAGAGCCCGCCGAGACCGGTCGGGAACTGGGGCGCCACCGCCAGCAAACCTTCCGGACGATCGCGATAGGACGCCTTTCGGAAAGGCTCAGCGGCCAGTTCCACTACTTCGGTCCCGATCGCGTCCAAGCGGCCGATCAGTGCGGGTTCGTTCGTCCCAAGGAACAGCTCGGGACAGATGTAGATTGTCTCGATTGCCAGTCCGGCCTCGACTGCTCTGGTGATTTCTCGAAAGCCTTCGATGATGAAGCGCCGTGTGCGATCGCGGTGGCGGCGTTCACGCAGGCGCACCAAGTCCTTCACTCTTTCGTTCTGCATCGATGTGATGATCATTGCTCGGTCACCGTGGCTTCAGTCTGTCCTTCGTAGACCTCGGTCAGTCTGCGTCGTGCGCGTAGCGCCGCAACCCGAACCGCTCCTGGTTGCAACTTCATGTGAATAGCGATCTCTTCGTGGCTGAGTTCTTCGACCTCGCGTAGCCACAGAATCTGCCGGTCACGGTCGGAGAGATGTTCGAGCGCCATCCGAATGTTCTGATGCTCTTCCCGGGCGACGACGATCGACTCGGGATCGTCTACCGGGCCGTACTCGAGTTCTCGCTCGACTCGTCCCTTGCGGCCTAAACGAGAGCGCAATCGGTTCCGGGCGATCGTCCAGAACCAGGCTTCGAAAGCGTCTGGCTCGCGGAGGCGTCGGATGCTCTTGACCATGCCCTCCACGGCTTCCGAGGCCAGTTCTTCGGAGTCTGCCTTGGATAGGCCCATGCCGCGATAGAAAGCGACGAGACGTGGGAATCCGGCCACGAGTATTGAACCGAGGGTCTCAGAATTGCCATCCCGCGCATCTACGACCTGCTGGTGAGATGGTGGCCAGCGTGACGGGTCGGTTTGGCTGCCGGCGTCGCCCGTCATACCCCCCAGCTTACGGGCGGTTCTGACCGGGATTGTTCTCGGAGGGACTGTCAGCGGGAGGACCGGCGTCTTCGGGCCGCTGGGAAAGGAGGTTCCGAAGTTGCTTGGCTGCCTCGGATACGTCTGCACCGGATGTGGCCGTGTCCTTGGCGATCAAGACGAGTGCCGCCACCACGTCTGGCTGCGAACCTATCTCGGCTTCGAACTTGTTCAGGTACCCGGCGGGATCGTCGGACTCGAGGATGTTGGCAAGGGTCTCATGCACCAGGTCGAGTGCCACTCCCAGATTGCCTCGCTTTACCAGGACGCCTGTCTCAAAGACTCGCTCTGTAACGCGAGGTCCGCCGAAGCCGGCAAAGTCGACGAATCGTTCGTATGCGCGGTCGACCTTGTACAAGGCATCTCCCGGAACCGCCGGGTCGGCCACGGAGGCCAACGCCACGTTCGAGACCCCAAGGAGTCCTGTCACAACTAGCGCCACGACCAGCTTGCGGGGTCGGTTGGCGTGCGGAGACATCGCCGATCGTACGGCTCGTTGCGCGGCGAGAGGCGAGACCTCGGATGCGAGGTCGTCGGCATAGCGGCGGAGATCGTCAAACGGCTGTGTCATGTCAGGAGAAAGGTCCGTGAGAGCCCTCCGGTGTTACACCCGAGAGTCTCTCGTGTGTGCATCGTCCTATCCTCAGTGGCATGGGCGCCATGGTGCTGACGACCTTTTCTTCCCGGATGGAAGCCGATGTGGCTGTGGCGAAATTGGCTTCGAACGGCATCGCCGCTTGGACCTTGGCGGACTCTGCGAACGGGATCGAGCCGCAGTGGGAGTTCATTCGTGGCGTGCGGGTGATGACAGACGAGCTGGATCTAGTCGAAGCGGCCGAACTGATCGGTGTGGTGCCCCCCGAGCCGGAACCGCCCCTCACGGAGCAGCGAGAACGCATGGTCCGAGTTGTGCGCAATTCGATACTTGCGGTTGCGGCGCTCGGTGTCGCTCTCGCCTTGCGGGACGCGCTGGGCTGAAGTCAGTCACTCTGCCAGCGTTCGCGGTGAACGGTCTGCTGGCGCCCCCTGTCCAACGACGATGATCTTCGGTCCGGTGCTGGGTGGCCGATGGTGACCACTCCGATCGGTGACACGGGTTCTGGGATCTCCAGGAAGTCAGCCAGGCCTTCAAAGGACTGGACGCCCAGAAACCCAGCGGCCAGGCCCTCATCCACTGTTGCGAGCAGGATCGCCATCATCGAGGCTCCCGCGTCGACCCACCAGTAGGGCACGGGCCACTCGATCTCAGTTCCGTCTGCGTTGATCTTGTCTGGTTCTTGGTATCGAGAGTGGTAGGCCGCCTCGGAAACGCACACGACTATGTGAACGGGTGCCCGGGAGATCCACGGGTCGAAACCTTTCTCGACGTAGGCAGGTTCGCCAGCGAGTTCGGCAATTCGGAGCCGTCGGCTGGGGTCGGTGACGACCACGAACGACTGGCCCTGGGCGAACCCAGCGCTGGGTGCGCGCACCCCGGCGTCGAGGATCCGATCGATGGCGTCGGCTTCGACGGGAAGATCGAGGTAGTTCCTCACCATCCGTCGACGTCGGACTACTTCTGAGAATTCCATCAGATGTACATCGCGGCTCGGATCGCCCGAACGATGCCGACCACCGCAGCGCTGACTACGACGAGTCCTACGAGGAAGACCGTGGGCGTCGAGATGAACACCGCCGAGGTGACCACCAATGCGCCTCCTAGGGCGGTGAGACCGAACAGCATGAAATGCGGGCGTCCGTGGTCGTCACGCAGTCGGTCCGTTTCGACCGTTGAAAACCAGATCAGGACGATCACTGCGGCAACAAGCGTGGCGACGATGATCGTGCCAGGCGATGCGAAAAACGTGAGCCAGACGAAGGCGATCACCGCCAAGACACCGAACACCAGATCCCTACGCACCCCCCAACAATATCGCCCCCCACCCCACGCCTCCTCAAACCCAGGGTTCCATCCCGCGCATACGCGGGTTATCGCGTATCGGTTCGCGACCGCTCTCGAGGTGCTCGCATTCTCGACGCCAGATCCCGCGCATACGCGGGACTGAACCCTGGGTACGCGTGGGTGCGGTCAGAGGTCTTTGACGGCGGAGATGATTTCGGCGAGGCCTTTCTTGGCGTCGGCGAAGAACATCAGAGTGTTGTCCATATAGAACAGAGGATTGTCGATGCCCGCGAAGCCGGGGGAGAGGCTGCGCTTGATGACGATGACGTTCGTTGCCTTGTCAACGTCAAGTATCGGCATGCCATAGATCGGGCTGGAGGCATCGTCCCTGGCTGACGGGTTCACGACGTCGTTCGCCCCGACGATGAGCGCCACGTCGGTCCGCGGGAAATCAGGGTTGATGTCCTCGAGGTCGAACAGCAACTCATAGTCGACATCGGCCTCAGCCAACAGCACATTCATATGCCCCGGCATCCGCCCTGCGACAGGGTGGATGGCGTAGCGAACCTCGACTCCACGTTCTTCGAGCATGCTCGCAAGCTCGCGCATCGCGTGCTGGGCTTGAGCGACGGCCAGGCCGTACCCGGGGACGACGATCACGCGCTCTGCATAGGCCATTGTCACGGCCACATCTTCTGCAGACGCCCGGCGGGTGACCTTCTCCTCGCCGTCGTCGGCGACCGACCCGCCAGCTGCCCCGAAGACCGAGAACAGGACGTTGAGAAGGGTCCGATTCATAGCCTTGACCATGATGTTCGTGAGGATCAAGCCGGCTGCCCCGACCAGCGCCCCGCTGATGATCAGGGCGTTCGACTCGATGACGAAGCCGGCGGCGGATGCCGCGATACCGGATGCCGAGTTGAGAAAGCTGATCACGACGGGCATATCAGCGCCGCCGATGGGGAGAGTGCGGGTCACTCCGATCACCAGGGCAACGGCGGTGAGCGCCCACGCCCAGCCGATCGACCCTTCGACAGCAAGCAGGGCGGCCGAGCCGAGAGCGGCCACTGCGAGCAGGGAGTCGAACACGATCTGGCCAGGGAACGTGACCGATTGGCCGCTCAGGACGCCTTGCAGTTTTCCGAAGGCGACGAAGCTTCCCGAGAAGGTGACTGCCCCGATCAAGACGGAAAGCCCGATCGTGATCAGGGTCCTCAGATCCGAGTCCGGCTCCGTGGCCAATGCCGACAGTGCGACGAGGGCAGACGCACCACCGCCAAATCCGTTGAAGGCCGCGACCAGCTGGGGCATGGCCGTCATTTCGACCTTCTTGGCCAAGAACGCTCCGATACCGCCACCCAAGACGAGGCCGGCGATCACCGCCCCATAGCTGAGGATCTGGCGATCGAGCAACGTGATGACGATGGCCAGGAGCATGCCGATCGATGCCATCCGGTTTCCAGCGCGAGCTGTCGCCGGGGAGGTGAGCCGCTTCAGGCCGAGGATGAAGAGGACGGCGGCTATGAGGTAGAGAAACCCCTGGATGGTGATGTTCATCGATCGCCCCGCTTGAACATCTCAAGCATGCGGTCGGTGACGAGGAACCCTCCAACGACGTTGATGGTGGCGAAGGTGACGGCGAGAAAGCCGAGGACAGTGGCGACTCTGGTGTCGGAGGCACCGGTTGCCACGATCGCTCCGATGATCGTGATGCCGGAGATGGCGTTCGAGCCTGACATGAGAGGTGTGTGGAGTGTCGGAGGGACCTTCGTGATGACTTCAAAACCGACGAAGGCGGCCAGAACGAAAACGGTGATCGGGACGAGTAACGCTTCCATCACTGCTCCTGAAGTCGGGGATGGATGACAGATCCGTCACGGCAGATCATCGACTCGGTAACGATTTCGTCGTCAACGTCGGGGACGAAGGCGCCGTCCTCGCCGGTGATCAGCTCCAGAAACGAAGTCACGTTGCGGGCATACATCCGGCTGGCGTCCGCTGGCACCCTGGCCATGAGGTCTGTGTCGCCGATGATCGTCACGCCGGCGTGCTCGATCGTCTGACCGGGGACCGTGGCTTCGCAGTTCCCGCCTGTAGCCGCAGCCAGGTCGACGATCACTGCTCCGGGGCGCATCGACTCAACCGTGCTGGTCTCGATGAGCAGCGGTGCTGGCCTGCCAGGGATGGCGGCGGTGGATATGACAACGTCGGAGGAGGAAACCAGCGGTGCGAGACCATCAAGGATGCGCTGTTGTTCATCGCCTGCGACCTCGCGGGCATATCCGCCGGACTGGGTTCCGTCCTGTGCCTCGACCTCGAGTGTCACGAATCTCGCTCCGAGACTCTCAACCTGCTCGCCGGCGGCGGCTCTGACGTCGAAAGCGGACACCACCGCTCCAAGACGGCGAGCGGTAGCGATCGCCTGAAGGCCGGCAACGCCGGCGCCGAGCACGAGGACCGAAGCAGGGCGGATCGTTCCTGCGGCGGTGGTCAACATTGGGAAGAAACGGTCCGAGGCCGTAGCGCCTTCGAGAACAGCCTGATATCCAGCGACGGTGGCCTGCGACGAAAGAGCGTCTATCGACTGGGCCCTGGTGGTTCTTGGCACGGCTTCGAACGCCCACGCCGTGATACCCGTTGCCGCTAGTGCTCGAATGGCGTCTGGCTCGTCGAAGGGACGCAACATTCCAAGCACGGCCGAGGCGGGGATGGCTCCGGATTGAGGAAGATCGAATAGGACCACGATGTCGGCGTCTGCGGGCCTCTCGACAGCGGCGCCCGCATCGCGGTATGCGGCATCGGTGAAACCGGCTCTCTGGCCCGCACCCGGTTCGACAGATACGCGGTGCCCGGCTGCAACCAGTTTCTTCACTGCGTCCGGGACGAGAGCTACGCGCCGTTCGTCGGCACTGTCTGCGGTCAATACTCCAATGTGCATCGGCGGACCACGATAACTATTTCAACACGGGCCCCAACCGGTTCAGTCCGGGCTCTCTGATACGGTCATGTCGTGCCGATGCAGATCTTCCGTTCCGGTGCCCCGACCTTGTGGACACGCGGGGAAGGATGCGCCGAACTCGCCGACACCCTTTCCCCCGTGACCACTACGCGGGCCGAAGGAGACCTCGCTCTGGCCTGTCTCCAGACGAGAGCGGATGCGGTCGTGTCACGTCGCCTGTCCTCCGGCTTCGATCTGGTCCCCCAGATCGTGCCGGACGGTGTCGATCTCGAAACTTCCAAGTCGATTGTGGCGGCGGTCTCGGGTGGTCCTCACTCACCTATCGCTGCGGCGGTGGCTGCCAGGATCGGGAGCGTCACCGGTCTGCCCGCCTCGATGGTGTGCGCGTACTACGACGACGAAAGTCAAGCCTCTGCCGTGTCGCTGATCCAGAGCCTCTACCTCCAGATACCGGACATCGAATACCGGCTGGTCGAAGCGTCGGACGCCACGGAACTGACCGCTCAGCTGCCCGAGGACGCCACCCTTGTGATCGGTGCCCCCGGGGGAGGCTGGTTACAGCGGACATTCTTCGGCAAGGGCGCCAAGCTGATCCAGGCGGCCCCCGCTGGGACGATCGTCGTTCGGTCTGCTCCCCGGCGGGTGTTTCAGCAGATGGGCGAACCCGTCTATGTGTCGCCGATGCGAGAGGCTCTTGACATCCTGCGGATTCACCAGGAAGGCATGCTGGCAGTGACAGATGCCGGGAAGCTGGTCGGAATCGTGCGACGTGACTCCCTTGAGCTGGCCGAGCCCGGCGTACCAGTGTCTGAGGTCATGGAGGCGGCCATGTCGGTCGAGGCTGCGGCCGCAGTGGACGACGCTGCGGACCTCTGGAAGGACTTCGATCCGGATCCGATCCCTGTCATTGATACCGACGGGTTTCTGGTCGGCGGGTTGGTCATCGACTGAGCGCACCGTTCCCCGCGGATGGTGCAGAATGGCGCCGCAATGACTACCTCCGCCTACTCCACGCGTTCGCTCACCAGTCGGATCTGGCGCGCTCTCGTGTTGCTGGTTCTGATATTGGCGGTTGTGGTCCACGCGGGCGCCGGGTGGGTCTTCTCGGATCGCCTGATCGACGGGGCCTTTGCAGTGTCTCCGACTGCGGAGTTCGGCGATCCCACTGGCACAAGCCTGGACATCAGCGAAGTCAGTTATCGGTCCCCGATAGGCGACATCGAAGCTTGGTACATCGCCGGGGCTCGCAACCAGTGGGTGATCCACGTACATGGAAAAGGCGCCACGCTGGAAGAGGCAATCCCGGCGGCCGAAGCGCTGGCTCCTGCCGGCTACAACCAGCTGATCATTGGCTATCGCAACGACAGT
>JBGTKD010000085.1:0-2314 GCA_041744795.1 Acidimicrobiia bacterium | reverse complement strand
TCCTGCACGAACAGCTCCCGAGTTCCGAGATGCTCGGTGACTCGCTGGTACAAAGCGTCGTAGGTTTCCGGATCCATCGGGTGGTTGATGTCTCCCCACCAGATGTCGGCTTCCGTACTCCCTTCCCTGACGATGAACTTGTCCTTGGGGCTTCGGCCGGTGTACGGCACGGTCTCGACGACCAGCGCACCACGATGGGCGAGTTCTCCCTGGCCGCGGCTCAGCGTGTACTCGTAGAGCTCCGGTGTCGTCAGGTCCCAGTGGACGGACGAGGACGGCACGATTCCGTGGGCGGCCAGCGATCTCATCGATTCTCCCGATTTCGGTCAGCGCCAGGCTACGTCGCTCGCAGCCGCTTCGGTCGCCCCTGCCCAAACACCCCCCACGGCCTGTAGTCGATGCGAGAATGCTCTAGTCGTCATCGGGGAGTCAGTTCATGCATCGGTTCCTGTGGGTGTTGCAATTCCTGTTTGGTCTGTACTTCATCGCTGTCGGGATCGTCCACTTTGTGGTGCCTGAGGGCCTGCCCGAACCGATGAGCTGGATGTACGACCTGTCCGACGGCCTGCACGTCGCGGCGGGCGCAGTCGAGATCCTCGGTGGCCTCGGCTTGATCCTGCCGTCGCTCACCAGGATCCGACCCGAACTCACGATTCTGGCTGCCCTGGGTCTCGTCGTGGTGATGATCGGAGCGGCGGTCTGGCACGTCGGGCGGGGCGAGGCGATGCAGATCCTCCTGAATCTGGTCAACGCCGCGATCTTGCTCTTCATCGCCTACGGACGCTGGCGCCTCCATCCGTTGGCTGGCCGACCGGCTTGATCAGCCGGCGAGCGTGCCTGCGAAGACCTGCCACGCCAGGAGTGACTTGGCCACCAGGCTGAGTGCCACGTAGGCGGACTCGCCGAACAGGTAGTCCTTCCACCGCCCGATCTGGCGGTACTGGAGCCACATGTTGAGCGCGAACACGTTGAAAAACGCGAACAACGAGAAGTAGATGGCATAGACGAACCCCGGCGGAGTGGCGGAACTCCCCGGCGACGCCAAGTAGATCCCGATCGCCACCCAGGGGACCGCGCCGACCACGGAGCCCAGCCAGAAGCTGAGCAGCGATCCGCCGGGATTCTCATATTTCTCCTGGACGAGGCCGAAGAGGATCATCGCCGCATTCACCCCAAACAAGGCGGTCAGCGCCGCAATGTCGAGGATCCCGGTCAATGCCGCGATGAGGACGATCATGATGCTCGACGACAGCGAGTATTCCACCCACCGGAAGGTGTTGCGGCCTTCGGCCAGTCCGGCCACATAGCGGTCGAAGAACGGGGGGCTCACGATCAGCCAATGGAACAGCGCCGAGAGGAACAGGAATGTCGCCACGCCACCAGCGAAGGGCAGATCGAACAGGACTGTCGGCTGTCCAGCTGGGGACCCCGGAGGCCCCGTCAGGAACGAACCGGAAATCGGCACGCTGAACCGGTTGGACAGTGCGAGGACCGCCAGTCCCTGGGCGGCATGGACGGCCCCCATCGCCAGGTTGTAGCCGCGCAAACGGCCCACGCGTGCGCGCTGTCCCTGAAGCTGAGAAGTGTGCGACATCAACGAGCTGGGATGGTACCCGTGATGCCATCGTGAGTCCCGGAATCGGGAGGACCGGTGCGCTGGTTAGGCTCCAGACCTCCCGTCGGAATTCCAGAGGGAGTTGCGGTGTCCCACGTTTCAAAATGGAGGCTGTTCTTCACGGTTGTCGCAGTGGCGGCGGCGGTGTACGTGGTGCTGCAGACCCCGATCCGCTTGGGACTCGACCTCCGAGGCGGGACCCAGATCGTCCTCGAAGCGATGGACACGCCGGAGGTCACCGTCGACTCCGATGTCACCGAGCGCACGCTCGAGGTGCTGCGCAGGCGCGTCGACGCCTTCGGTGTCGCCGAGCCGACGCTCCAGATCTCGGGAGACCGCCGGATCATCGTCGAATTGCCTGGGCTCGATGATCCTGACGAGGCTGTCGAACTGATCGGGCGAACGGCGCAACTCACCTTTCATCCGGTTCTCGGGTCCTACCTTCCGGGGGAGGCACCCGAGGGCGAGGGCCTGGTCCTGCCGGGAACCTTCGAAGATCTGCTGCTTGGACCGGTGGCGGTCTCCGGCGAGCAGGTCAACACGGCGTCCGCCTTCTTCGACATGCAGGGTTCGGCCGAATGGATCGTGTCGATCGAGTTCCGGTCGGACGGGGGGTCCGCCTGGGAGGAATTGACCGCGGACGCCGCTTGTGCGCCTTTCAACGATGCGACGAGGCGAGTGGCGATCGTGCTCGATGAC
>JBGTKD010000084.1:0-25096 GCA_041744795.1 Acidimicrobiia bacterium | reverse complement strand
GTCTGGCTTGACGACCACTCGGTCTCCGAGAGGCTGAAGCTTCATCTAGCTCCTCCTACAACTGTTGTGTGCGGTAGCAAGCGTTGATGACGATTGCTAGCACTCCCACTACTGGAGTGCCAGCGAAAGTTAGCACTCGCGGCTTGAGAGTGACAAGCCCGCTAAAGCCGCTTTCCTGCGTCCACGGTCGCATCCCATGACGAGATCGCGCCGCTCTCCAGCCAGTGCACCGCCGCGGCGCCGATCATCGCCCCGTTGTCGGTTGCCAGCTCAGGAGACGGCAGATGAATGGTGATGCCCCTCTCCGCACAAGCCTCAGTCAGCCTCTCTCGGAGTCTCCGGTTGGCGACTACCCCACCCCCGGCGGCCACCCTGCGCACACCGGTGTCCTCGACGGCATTGATGGTCTTGTCGACCAACACATCGACGATCGCCTCCTGAACCGACGCGGCGAAGTCAGCCCTATTCGGCAAGTTGTCTGCGTTCTTCTGGAGATGAGTGATCACAGAGGTTTTCAGACCAGAAAACGAAAAGTCGTGGCGACGGTCAGGCAGGGCCCGCGGGAAGCGGATCGTGGTTGGATCGCCGCCTTCAGATTCGGCGTCGATCGCCGGCCCACCAGGAAAGCCAAGGCCCATCACCCTGGCCAACTTGTCGAATGCCTCACCTGCCGCATCGTCGATCGTCTCTCCGAGAGTGACGTAGTCGCCCCACGCCCTCACGTGGACCAGCTGGCTGTGGCCTCCCGACACGAGAAGAACGATGGCGGGCGGTTCGTAGTCAGGGTGCTCGAACACCGGGGCGAATAGGTGGCCCTCCATGTGGTCCACACCCACGAACGGGAGTTGGCGAGCCCAGGCGGTCGCCTTGGCAAAGGAGTGACCGACCAACAACGCCCCCACAAGACCAGGGCCTTCGGTGGCAGCGACAGCATCAAGATCTCCTGGATGGACCCCAGCATCGGTTAGCGCCCTGTGCGTCAGCGCCCGAATCGCCTCAACGTGCGCCCGCGCAGCTACCTCTGGAACCACCCCTCCGAACCGGGCATGCAGTCCGACTTGGGAAGCGAGGACATTCGAGAGCATCTCTCGACCACGCACAACGGCCACGGCGGTCTCGTCACAGGAAGTCTCGAAGGCGAGGATCGTCGGGTTCATTGCAGGGTCTCTCTGATCTCCGCAAGTCGGGTCAGGAAATCGTCACCGTCGATGTCGTGAACCCACATGATCAGGGCATCCTCGTCGCGGTAGTACTGCTTGCGGACACCCACGGGTGCCATCCCGAATCGGCGGTAAAGCGCCTGGGCAGCCTCATTCGAAACACGAACCTCGAGGGTCAGCGCCTTGGCTCCGGCGCCGAGGGCTTTGTCAACGAGAGCCAGCATCAGCCGGGTTCCGATCCGGGACTGTCGGTGAAGCGGGTCGACTACGACCGTCGTTATATGTGCTTCGTCGCCCACGAGCATCACCCCGCCGTAACCGGCCAGCGAACTCGCGACGTCAGCCACGATGTAGCGGCGGGTGGGTTGGTCAAGTTCGTCAGTGAAGACCTGCCGCGACCAAGCCTGGGCATAGACCCTCTCCTCGAGGGCGAGGGCTGCCCCGATGTCATCGGCCGTCATCGGCCTCAAATCCACAGTCGAGGTGACCATCATCGATCACCCCACGGATCGGCCTCGAGCGCAGCCCAGTTGATCTGGACGTCCGGTTCCCGCAGATAGAGGGGTCGTACCTCGTCGGGGTGGGGAATCTCGTCGGCTTCCAACGCCGCACCCGTTGTCTCAACCAGCGCCTCGGCATGCGGATAGCGCGGACCACCCCTCTTAACCCTGTGGAGTCCCCGGAGTGCCTCCTCGGGGATCGCAGCCGTGTCCCCGATCAACAGGACCTCCTCGGGGTCCGACTCAAGCGCCGCTCGCAGCTCATCGTGTGAAACAACTTCTGGGGGCGCGTCTTTGACGACGCCGCCCGGCACAGGGTGATACGAGGAGATGGCCAGTTCGTTGCGCCGAACGTCAACAACGGCCCAGATGTGTCGCCGACCGGTGACAGCCCGCAGTGCGATTGCATCGAGAGACACCGCGGTCAGAAGCGGGACCCCGATCGCCGCCGCCAAACCTTGCGCCGTGGCGATACCCACCCGAATCCCCGTGTACAGCCCAGGACCGACATCGACGACCACGGCATCGATGTCGTCGGGTTTCCAACCGGCCTGATCGAAACAGAAGTCGATGGCAGGCACCAAAAAAGATGAGTGGCCCCTCCGATCCACCCTGGCTGCTGACGCGACGATGTCGCGACCTTCGGCGAGGGCGACGGACGAGGCGGGCGTCGAAGTCTCGATAGCGAGCACCCTTGTCATGAACCGGTGACTTCTGCGATCGGACGGGCGTTCCACGCTCCGAGAGGTCTGAGGCTGACGGTTCGGGCGGTGTCGCCAGTCACCTGGAGGTCTACGTGGAGCCGGTCGGCGGGGAGGGCCATACCGATGACCTCACCCCATTCGATTGCAACGACGCCTCCTCGGCCCAACTCGAAGACTTCGAGATCGTCGAACTCCAGTGACGACCCGATCCGGTAGACATCGACGTGGACGAAGGGCAAGAAACCCGACGAGTAGGTCCTCATCAGCACAAAGGTCGGGCTGGTGATCGCCTCCTCGACGCCGAGGCCGTCGGCGAGACCCCCAACGAACGTGGTCTTCCCAACACCAAGCCCGCCCGAGAGGACGATCACGTCACCCGGGCGACACAGCGAAGCAAGCCGGGCGGCGAGCGCTCGAGTCTCCATCTCGGTGGGACATTCGACGGTGATCATCCAAACAAGCCCAACTGTTTCGGATCATCGGAGACCAAGGTCCCGACAGAAGCGGACTCAGACACAGAATCGAGGGCCACGCGCATGATGTCGAAGTCCTCCCGCATGAGATCGGTGATGCGGTCGCCTCCTCGAAGCGCCGCCGCCGGATGGTACGTCGGGACAAGCACCTTGTCCCTCCACCATCGGTAGGAAGTTCCCCGCAGCCTCGTAATGCCGGTGTCTGTCTTCAACAGCAGCTTCGTTGCAAAGTTCCCGAGAGTGACCACCACCCGGGGGTCGACGAGTTCGAGCTGGGAGGCCAGGTAGCCCTTGCACGAGTCGATCTCGTCGGGACGGGGGTCCCTGTTTCCGGGGGGCCGACACTTGAGCACATTGGCGATGTAGATGCGATCTCTCGCGAGGCCTGCCTCGTCGAGTAACGAGTTCAGCAAACGGCCGGCAGCTCCGACAAAGGGCTCGCCCTGCAGGTCTTCGTTCCGTCCGGGCGCCTCGCCCACGAACATGAGGTCGGCATTGTCTGCTCCAACGCCGAACACGACCTTCGTTCGCGTTTCGGCCAACGCACACACAGTGCATGACTCGGCGACGACGCGCAACTCAGCAAGGACAGACACGATCGTCGCAGCCTATTCGACGAATCGGCGAGGAAGCCGAGGCCCGATCCCACAGACAATCTCGTAGTTGATCGTCTGAGTCAGGTCCGCCCATTCGTCTGCGGAGATCATTTCGTCACCCTGGCCGCCTAGAAGCACGACTTCGTCACCCACCTCAACCCTGTCGTCACCGCAGTCCACCACGATCTGATCCATTGTCACTGTCCCGGCCAGCGGCCGGCGCTTGCCCCCAATCAGAACCTCTCCTGCATCGGATAGAAGACGGGGGACGCCGTCGGCATACCCGATTGGCACAGTGGCAACAGTTGCCTCTCGCTGAAGGGCGCGCCGCCGCCCGTAGGAGGGCCGGGCGTCGGAAGCATGGCGACGCACCAGAGACACCTGGGAGACGATCCTCATCGCAGGGCGCAGGTCGATTCGGGACCGACACTCCAATGAGGGGTACAGCCCGTAGAGACCGAGTCCGACTCGGGCCATGTCCCCACCGCCGTGCAGCACCGCACCCCCCGTGTTCGAGTGGTGCAGCAGGACATCGCCGGGAAGGACCCCCTTCAGCTCCTCGAACGCACTCTGCAAACGCGAGATCTGAAGCTTTGTGAATTCGGCGTCCGACTCCGATGACGCGAAGTGCGTCCAGAGGCCGCCGACTGGAAGCCCCAAAGCACGCGCCTGATGCGCCAGGGCAGTAACCGTCGACAGGTCCGCACCAACCCGGTGCATGCCCGTGTCCAGCTTCAAGTGAATCGAGGGGATGTTCTCCC
The DNA here is from genome assembly GCA_041744795.1 of Acidimicrobiia bacterium. Taxonomy (GTDB): domain Bacteria; phylum Actinomycetota; class Acidimicrobiia; order Spongiisociales; family ZC4RG35; genus DATHWB01. Next base: position 20,902 of record JBGTKD010000084.1, on the reverse strand, counting down.
GAGCGAGAGCTTCGAGGAAGACGTGGCGGTAGACGGTGGGCGTGAGACCCCACTCAGCGACGACTGATGCATCGCCCACGCTGGGCTCGGAGAGAAGCAGGATCGGGGCGGTGATATCAGCCTCCCTGAGTCGGATGCCCTCCTCCAGCAGCGCAACCGCCAACCAGGAAGCACCGTGTTCGAGAGCAGTCTCGGCAACAGGGACGTCACCGTGTCCGTAGGCGTCCGCCTTGACTACTGCGCATAACTCTGTGTCGCCGAGATGCGCGCGGAAAGCGGCGGTGTTGTGAGCTATCGCCGTCAGATCGATCTCTGCAATGGACGGTCTCATCGCGGCTCCCAGGCAAAGCGGCCGATTTCGTCGACGAGAGAGTCGGCCGTTACCGACCCCGTCCTGGCGAGCAAAGAAGCGCCTGCGACACCGTGCCAGTAGGCGGCGGATCGGGCCGCTTCAGGACCCTTGAGACCGCGAGCGAGCAAGGCTCCAATCATTCCAGCGAGCACATCACCCGTACCGATAGTCGCCAGCTCAGGTCCTCCGGTGTTGATGATCCACGGCACTTTCGCCTCGACGACGGTCGGATTCCCCTTGCGAAGCAACGTCGAACCGGGGGTCCCCTCGCCCATTCGTCGCAACTCGCCAGCATGGGGGGTAAGGACAATATCCGGATGACCTCCGACGAGGGAGTGTGGACCAAGGGCGTCAGCATCTATCACAGTGGGGCCGGGCCGATCGTGGGCATGGGCAACGAGATCCTGGTGCTGGGATCCCAGACCGGGACCCACCACCCAAGTGTCGTAGCGATCGGGGAGCGCATCGATCGGATATGTGAGCACTTCAGGAGCGAGTATCTGGGCGATGCTCGGCTCGGAGGTCGCCACACCCACCGCTCCAGCACCGAAACGCAGCGCCGCCTTCGCCGTCATGACTGCGGCTCCCATCATCCCGCTCGAACCGCCGATCACCAGCACAGAGCCTGCAGACCACTTGTGAGAAGCCCGATCTCTGGGTGGCCGGGGGGCGTCGGACTCCTCGACAAGGCCGTAAGAGGGATCACCTCCCTCGAGTCCGATGTCGACGACTCTGATGTCACCGCAGAAGTCCGGCCCATCCCCCAGCACGTGGGCCGGCTTGAGCGTATGAAATGCGACCGTCATGTCGGCCCGGATAGTTCCCTGGCCCGCTTCGCCAGAGTCGGCTTCGACGCCGGAAGGAAGGTCGAGGGCGAGGACCGGAGCCCCGGTTCGACCCCACGCCGCGACCTCGGGCGAGAGTCCAGGGCGGGAGCCCACACCGAACACCCCGTCGATCACGAGGTCGGGATCCGGATGCGCGATGCGGCTGATGCCGGTCGTTCGGGCGGCGTGGAAACGAGAGATATCTGTCGCCGGATTCCCGAACGGGACGAGAGACACCGATGCCCCGCGCTTGGCAAGGACCGAGGCGACCACGTACCCATCTCCGCCGTTGTTCCCTGGACCGACGAGAACTACGACCTTCGACCCGTATCCGACTCCGAACTCGGTCACCGCGAGATGCGCTGCCGCGACCCCTGCCCGGCGCATCAGTGTCACCGCCGGGATTGGACTCGCGGAATCGACCCGGGATGATTCGGCTGCGGACAGAACTGGGCGCACATCGAAATCCTACGGCGCGATCGGCGACCCGAGGTCAGCGGAGTTCTTATGTAGAGCGCATATGAGCCGACAGGGGTCTTTGAACCGGCTTCGATCCCCCCCTCGATGCCACCCGATGCCCGTGCCAATCGCCGTGCATTGTCGCCGGTTCCGCGGGGCATGGAAGCTCCCGCCATGCAAGAAGGGCGACGGCTCCACCGTCGCCCTTCTTGCGCGTACCCAGGGTTAAAACGGACGCCGGCGTCCCATCTGGCCCACGGAAACGCCGTAATGGATCACTCGCCGACGGACACGGCCATGACCATGGCTGTGTCGTCAGTATGAGTGATCGTCACATGGATCTCCGTGACGCCAAGCATCTCAGCCCGGGCCGCAGCCCGACCCGTCATCCGGACCGTGGGCTTGCCACCTCCGGTGATTTCGATGTCGGTCCATCCGATACGGCGCCACCCAGTTCCCATCGACTTCATTACCGCCTCTTTGCCTGCGAACCGGGCAGCAAGACGCCGCGACGGGTTAGCGAAACGGAGCGCGTACTCCTTCTCGTGCGCGGTGAAGCAGCGGTCTATGAACCGCGGGTACTTCTCGAAGACCCTCTCGACACGGGCAATATCTGCCAGATCAACTCCGAGTCCGATAATCCGCACGGCTACTCCACGGTCACGGTCTTGGCCAAGTTGCGGGGCTTGTCCACATCCAAGCCCTTGGCTTTGGCCACGTGATAGGCCAGGAGCTGCAACGGCACCACCGCTGTCACCGTGCAGATAAGGTCGGCACTCCGGGGGACGGCGATCACATGATCGGCCAACCCGGCGACCTCATCTTCGTCACCCTCTTCGATCACCATCACAATCGTGGCGCCCCGAGCCTTCATCTCTTGCATGTTCGAGAGGGTCTTGGACCGGATGTGGCTGTCGGTGGCAACGCCGATGACGACTACACCCTCTTCGATCAGTGCGATAGGACCGTGCTTCATCTCGCCTGCGGCGAATCCCTCTGCGCGAACGTAGGCGATCTCTTTCAGCTTGAGTGCGCCTTCCATGGCCACAGGGAAGTCCCCTGACCTTCCGAGGAAAAAGAAGTCCCGAACATCGGCCCACTCAGCAGCCATTTTCACGACGGAATCCTCGAGGGCCACAGCCCGGTCGATCTTGGCCGGCAGAGCCTCCAACTCGGCGATCATCGTCCCGATGCGTCCGGAATCGAGCGAGCCGCGCACCTGGGCCAGATAGAGACCGAGAAGCTGCATAGCCACCAACTGCGTCGTGAAAGTCTTGGTCGCGGCCACCCCGATCTCCGGTCCCGCCCTGGTGTACAGAACAGCGTCCGCCTCCCGGGCCAGCGCGGAGTCGACGACATTGGAAACGCCGATGAGCGTTGCGCCCTGGGCCTTGGCGTACCGAACGGCAGCCAGGGTGTCAATCGTCTCGCCCGACTGGGAGATGCCGATGACCAGACTCCGGTCGTCGAGGACCGGATCCCGATATCGAAACTCTGAGGCGATGTCGATTTCCACGGGTAGCCGAGTCCAACGCTCGATGGCGTACTTGGCCATCATCGCCGCGTGGAACGAAGTTCCACAGGCGACAACAAAGACCTTGTCGATCATCCGGAGCACACGATCTTCGATGTGAAGTTCCCGCAGAGTGATCCGGTCAGGGCTCTCGATACGCCCTCGGAGAGTGTCGGCGATTGCGCTCGACTGCTCGTGGATCTCCTTCAGCATGAAGGTCTCGTATCCGCCCTTCTCCGCCGCCTCCAGGTCCCACTCGATCTCTCGCTCCTTCGGCGTGAGCACAGTCCCGTCTAGGTGCGTCACTCTGACGCCATCCGGTCGCAACTCGACGACGTTGTCGTCGTCCAAGACGATCATGGATCGAGTGTGTTCAAGGAAGGCCGGGATGTCAGACGCCAAGAAGTTTTCGCCGTCGCCTCGACCAACCACAAGAGGAGAACCGCGTCGAGCGCCAACAATCAGGTTGGGATCATCGGAGCGCATCACGGCAAGCGCAAGGGCACCGCTGGCCACCCCCATGACATCACGAACAGCGTCGCCCAAGTCCATCTCGCTTCGCTCTTCCAACATGTGCACAACGACTTCGCTGTCGGTATCGGATCCGAACGAATGGCCCCGCGCTAATAAACCCTCTTTGAGAACAGCCCAGTTCTCGATAATCCCATTGTGAACCAGGACCACAGAACCGTCACAGCCCGCATGGGGATGGGCGTTGCGGGTGGTGGGCGCTCCATGCGTCGCCCATCTGGTGTGGCCGATGCCAGAGATCGCATCGCCGTGATCCGACGATTCCAAGGCACCGCGCAGATCGGCGATGCGACCCGCCTCTTTGACGACCTCGATACCGCCTCCGGCATTGAGCGCGACTCCTGCCGAGTCATATCCACGGTATTCGAGGTGTTCGAGTCCGGGCACGAGCACATCGAGCGGAGCCCGAGTGCCGACATATCCAACGATTCCACACATGGGAATCCTCCTTATGAACGTGCGCGCGTCACCACGCTAGGGAAGTGGGTGACAGCCCGGGACGACGAAAGGAAAATGGATCGACGAATCCGTCAACCTTCGTCTTCACATCGCCTGCGGTTCTGTTTCGGGATCGCTCCCGGGTTTTGTCCGCCTGCGTCACGACCGTGAACGGCCGGGAAGGCATCCGCCGAAAATTTCGATGACCTTCCACCTCGTCACCTCCCACGAAAGGAGGCCTGGCGCTCGTATGTTGTGTCCCGGCTGGAACGGTGTTTCTTGCTAGCCCCTCCCGTGTCTAATCGTCCTGTGAGCCGAGAGCCGTTTGCACGACTCCGGCGAGAAGCCCAGCGTAGCGGTCGGCGTCTTTTGCACGAGATGCCTCGACCATGACACGCACCAGCGGCTCGGTGCCGGACTCTCTGATCAGCACCCGTCCGTCGTCGCCCAGTTCAGCTTCGACTTCGCTGACCGCATCCCACACAGACACAGCCGAAGCGAGTCGGTCTTTACGCTCGACGCGAACGTTCACAAGGCGTTGGGGGAACGAAGTCATCGCTTCGTCGCTCAGCTCCGAGAGGCTCCGACCCGTGCCTGCCATCACTTCGAGCAGACGGATTCCAGTCAACAGGCCGTCGCCCGTTCGGCCGCGGTCGAGACAAATCAGATGACCCGACTGTTCCCCGCCGAGAATCGCCTTCTTCTGGTTCATAGCCTCGAGCACGTAGCGGTCACCGACCTGGGTTGTGACCACTTCGATTCCCGCGTCCTTCATCGATTGAAGGAACCCCAGGTTGGCCATCACCGTCGTCACGACGATGCCGTTCTTGAGCTTGCCGGACTTGTGCCAGTGGCGGGCGAGGATTGCCATGATCCGGTCGCCGTCGACGATCCTGCCCTTCTCGTCGGAGGCGATCAACCTGTCGGCATCACCGTCGAAAGCCAGACCAACGCCACCCCTGGCCGCCTTGGCGACGACATCGGGATGCATCGCCCCGCACCCTGCGTTGATGTTCAAGCCCGTCGGCTCGACTCCGATTGCGGTCACTTCGGCCTTAAGAGTCTCGAACAGCGCAGGAGCCGCCTCGTAAGCAGCACCGTGGGCACAGTCGAGCGTCACCTTCATCCCCGTGAACGAGTACGAAGCGTCACGGGCGAGGTCGGCGACATACCTTTCGAGGGCGTCATGCATGCGGAGCCTGGTACCGACGCCGCCTCCAAAGGGAGCAGTGACCGTGCCGGGCGTATTCACCCGCTTCTCGATCTTGGCTTCAGCAGCGTCGGACAACTTCGAACCGAGCTTGTCGAGGAACTTGATCCCGTTGTCCTCAGCCGGGTTGTGCGAGGCGCTGACGATGACGCCCATCTCGGCTGATCCGACGTTGGTCAGATGAGATATTGCGCCCGTTGGGAGAATCCCGACGTCGATCGTGTCGATGCCAGCCGACTGAAAGCCCGCCTGGACCGCCATTGACAGCATCTCACCGGAACGGCGCGTGTCCCGGCCTACGACCACGGGGCCGTGGGAAAGCAGCGACCCCGCAGCCCGCCCGAGATCGAGCGCGAACTGCGGGGTCAGCTCCAGATTGGCGATACCCCGGATTCCGTCCGTCCCGAAGAGACGGCCTGTACCGGACGGGGCCACGATCAGCGCTTGGTGTACTGCGGTGCCCGACGAGCCTTGCGTAGGCCGTACTTCTTGCTCTCCACGACACGATCGTCACGGCTGAGCATTCCGGCGGCTTTGAGGGTCGGCCGAAGGTCCGGATCCAACTCGATGAGAGCACGAGCGATGCCGAGACGCAGGGCATCGGTCTGCCCGGTAGTCCCGCCACCGTGAAGCGTGGCCTCGAGGTCATAGCGTCCAACCATGTTCGTGATCTGGAGAGGCTCCATAACCCGGATCCGGTTCGACATCGTCGGGAAGAACTTCTCGATTGGCTTGCCGTTCAGTACGACAGAACCGCTGCCGTCCCGGAGACGGACACGGGCAACGGAAGCCTTACGGCGTCCTGTCGCCTGGACGAGTGGCTTGGACATCAGGCTTCCGCCTTTCGGATCGGGAGTTCCATCACCTGGGGCATCTGCGCCTGGTGCGGATGGTCGGGGCCGGCGTAGACCTTGAGCTTGGAATGCATCTTCCTACCGAGACGGTTCTTGGGAAGCATTCCCTTGACAGCGCGCTCGATGACCTGCTCGGGTCGGCGGGCGAGGAGGGCCTCGAAAGTCTCTTCTTTGAGACCGCCGGGGAAACCGGAGTGGCGGTAATAGATCTTCTTCTGGCTCTTGTCCGAGGTGATCGCGACTTTGGTTGCGTTGACGACGATCACGTGATCGCCTCCATCGACATGCGGTGCGAATGTCGGCTTGTGCTTGCCACGGATCAGGCGAGCCACCTCAGAAGCGAGGCGGCCGAGCGGAAGATCCGTGGCGTCGACGACCCACCACTCATGGGTGAGGTCGGCGGCTTTGGGTGAAAATGTCTTGTTATTCATCAGTATCCAGACGGTCGTGGGCGACCCAAATGATCGGCTGGGGTATCTCGGGTGGGAAACGAGATGCTCCCGGATGGGAGCCTTGCAAGGATACGACGTCCCCGCCCCGCGCGCCAAACGAGGGCGCCGCCAGCCCAGGGTTCGGGAACACGGGCTGAACCGTGGGCCCCAGGCGCCCTCCAAGGGCGCCTGGAACCCTGGGTTGGCGGCGTCCTTTTTCAGTAGGTGACGTGCCAGAGGACGAGGCCTGCGGGCGGGGCGGGACTGGGGACGATTGAGCGATCCCTGACCGCGATCACCTCCGCCACCGAATCGGGGGGGCGGCGGCCACGGCCGATCTCCACAAGGAACCCGGTGAGGCTCCGCACCATCTGATGACAGAACGCTTTCGCGATGATCTCGAACACCACCAATCCGTCCTCCTCACGCCACACTGCGGCCGCGTACACCGTCCGCTGGGTTCCAAAACCTTCCCGTCGGCGACAGAACGAGGCGAAGTCTTGGTCGCCGACAAAGCCCTGGGCCGCCTCATGCATCCGAACAACATCCAACTGCTTACCGACATGCCACACGGTGCGCCGGCGAAGAGGATCGGCGACTTCGGAGTCGTCTATGTGATAGCGATACGTGCGAGAGGTAGCGTCGAATCGAGCGGAAAAGCCGTCTTCCACCAATGACACGGCTGTGGCGACCACTTCTGGTCCGAGCATCGAGGTGATCGCTCGCCGCACCTGGGACGGCGGCACTTCCCGTTCGGCCACGAAGCTAACCACCTGGTGTCTGGCATGGACGCCAGTGTCGGTTCGCCCCGCCACGACGAGACGGACCTCCTGGCGAACTACCCGGGCGAGCGCCTCCTCGACAACCTCCTGAACCGTCCGGACACCTTGTGCCTGGCGGGCAAAACCATGGAAATCGGATCCGTCGTAGGCCAGATCTAGTCGGTAATGCGGCAATTCAGAAGAGACCGAATAGCGCCGACGCGGCGGTGAACGGCAACCGGAAGATCGCCTGGATCATCAGCATGAATGCGAACCCGACCAAAACGGCGAGAAAGGCAGTCTTGGTGGTGGTGGAAACCGCCTCCTGGGTGGCCTTGGTCAACACGGCGATGTACCAGACCAGTCCGATGACAGGCACGATGGCGATCGGGATGACGAAGGCGATCGTCGGCAAGTACGCCAACCCGTGCGTTGCCATCGTCGTCTGGATCCCGCCACCGGTCTTGAACATTTTCGTGGCCGCGAACCACGTGGCCGCAGCCAGGATCAGCCACGAGGCGACCGCCGACACAGTGGTCTGAAGCAATGCGGGGATCGAACCCAACGAAACCGATGCCCTGGTCATCGCCACGATGACGAAGGAAGCAGCGGCGACGACTGCGACGACGATCACTCCGTCGGCGGTGGCGTCATCGTCCCAGAACACCTCGGCAAAGGCTTTCCGGTCGAGCATTGCGCCGCGAAAGGCGCGAGAGAAGATCTTTCGCATGGGAGGTGCTCAGGCTAGTTCCTGGCGGACAACCAATCGGCGAGCTTGCGAACCGGCCGGGCGATGGACTCCCCCAAAGACAAGGCCTCGTCGAAGGACCACCACCGGGTGGCGTCTACCCCGTCGCCTTGAATGAGACGATCGGAGTCGGCCCGGAACGCGAGCCGCACATCATGGTGGAGGTGGGTCGGCACGTCACGGCGAGCGGGGAATGTATGGATGTCGAGATCGCACAACCAGGGAGTGCTGGCGGGACCAACCCCAACTTCCTCCCGTACCTCTCGCAGTGCCGCTTCGACAATGCCGACGTCGCCGGGTTCCACATGTCCCCCGGGCTGCAGCCACAGTCCGATCTTGGAATGCAGGATCAGACCAACTGCGTGTTCGGTGGGATGGACGACAAAGGCTGAAGCAGTGATGTGTCCCGGATCGAAACTGGCCGCTGAGAATGGAGAGTCGCTATCCAGGAGGCTCAGCACAGCCTGGACGGCGCCCGTCTCGACCGGATCCGAAGCCGAGAATGCCACCAGTCGGTCGCGCAAGTCGCGAGCGAGCTCGCTCATCCCCGCCGCAGATGGACGTTCTGCACGGCGTGATCGGCCGCCTTCTTCAAGATCAGGGTGGCCCGCTCCCGAGTGGGGAGGATGTTCTCTTCCAAGTTGACCTCGTTGATCTCGCGCCAGATCCGCCTGCCCTCCTGCAAGGCCACTTCATCGGACAGGCTGGCGTACCGGTGGAAATAGGAGGCCTCGTCCCGGAACGCGGTGTCGCGCAGGGTTAGGAACCGGTCCAGGTACCACTCGCCGATGTCCTTGGCGTCGGCATCCACGTAAATCGAGAAGTCGAAGTAGTCCGAGACGTAGGTGCCCGCTCCACCGCCCTGGAGGACGTTCAACCCCTCGAGGATGACGATCTGCGGTTGTCGGACGATCCGCTCCTGATCGGGGATGATGTCGTAGGTGAGATGTGAGTAGATGGGAGCACTCACCTCGGGAACGCCGGCCTTCACGTCGGTGACGAACTGGAGAAGCCTGCGCCGGTCGTAGGACTCGGGGAAACCCTTGCGGTGCATGATCCGTCGGTCTTCGAGAACCTCGTTGGGGAAAAGAAAGCCATCGGTTGTCACGAGATCGACTGATGGATGATCCGGCCACCGCGAAAGCAGCATCTGCATGATGCGGGCGATTGTGGACTTGCCGACCGCCACCGACCCGGCGATGGCTATGACATATGGGACGGGTTCTGTGGGGCGGCCTAGAAATGTGTCGGTGACGCTGAACAGGCCTTGCGATGCTCGGACATACAGGTTGAGGAGCCGCGACAGCGGCAGGTAGATCGACTCGACCTCGGAGGGAGACAATTCAACGTTGATGCCTCTGATCTTCTCGACCTCGTCATCGGTCAAAGTCATCGGCGTGGTGGCGCGCAGGGCAGCCCACTCGTCGCGGTTGAATTCGATGTATGGGGAGACCGAGCCGTTCACAGACGGCAGGCTAACGGCCCGCCGCTGACGTCAGGAAAGCAAGTCTGGCATCGGGGGAATCAGGAGATCCGCAAGAGAGCCGGCGACTCAGACGAGTTCGATGACTGCCATCTCGGCGCCGTCGCCGCGGCGGGGGCCGAGCTTGGTGATACGGGTGTAGCCGCCGGGACGGTCCGCGTACTGAGGGGCTACCTCGTCGAAAAGCTTCGTTACGACCTCGTTGTCCCGGATCGTGCGAAGCACGGTCCGGCGGGAGTGGAGATCGCCCTTGCGCGCCTTCGTGATCATCTTCTCAGCGAGAGGGCGGACCGACTTGGCCTTCGCCAGTGTCGTCTCGACCCTTCCCTCATTGATCAGCGAGGTCGTCAGGTTGGCGAGGATCTTCTTCTGGTGCTGGGGCGAATTGCCCAGCCTGGCGCCCTTAGTGGGACGGGGCATCAGGCACCGCCACCGTCAGCCAGCGACAGACCCAACTCGTCGAGCTTGGCCGCTACCTCTTCAAGGCTCTTCTGACCGAAGTTCGTGATGTTCAACAGGTCGTCACCGGTGCGCTGCACCAGTTCTCCGACCGTCTTGATCTGGGCACGCCGCAAGCAGTTGCGGGGCCGTTCCGACAGGTCGAGTGCCTCAATCGGCAGTTCCAAGTCGGGTGATCCGGAAGACTCGGTCTGGACCTCTCCGAGTTCGAGTCCGATTCCCTCGCCCATATCAGCGAACAGGTTGAGCAACTCGCGAAGGGTCTTGCCTGCGGAGGACACTGCCTCTGCGGGGGTGATCGCACCATTCGTCTCGATGTCGAGGATCAGCTTGTCGAAGTTGGTCATCTGACCAACCTGGGTGTTCTCGACCGAATACGCGACCTTGCGGACCGGGGAGAAGATCGAGTCGATCGGGATCAGCCCGATGGAGCCGGAACCCTTGTTGGAGTCGGCAGTGCGGTAGCCGACGCCCGGGCCGACATTCAGCTCCATTTCCAGTCGACCGGAGGCAGACATGGTCGCAATCACGAGGTCGGGGTTGACGATCTCGATTCCGGCGGGGACCTTCAGATCTCCCGCTTTGACCTCACCGGAGCCCTTGGCCGACAGGTAGAGGGTCTGCTCGTCGATACCTTCCATCCGGATGTTTATCTGCTTGATGTTCAGGATGATGTCGACGACATCCTCAACCACGCCATCGATGGTCGAGAACTCGTGCTGCACTCCTTCGATCTGAATCGAGGTGACGGCTGCACCGGGGATCCTTGCGAGCAGAGTGCGACGCAGGGTGTTGCCCAGCGTGTAGCCGAAGCCCGGCTCTAGCGGTTCGACCACGAACCGAGAGCGGGTGTCGTTGAGCTGCTCCTCGTGGATCTGGGGGCGTTGGACGATCAGCACTTGGTGAGACCTCTCTATCGGAAGGATTATTTGGAGTAGAGCTCGACGACCAACTGTTCGTTGATCGCAGTGTCGATCTGCGCCCGGGACGGGAGGTCACGGATGACCACCTTGCGGGAGTTGTGATCGACATCGAGCCATTCGGGGATGGTGAAGCCGAGAGTGTCGACGCTGTGCTGGACGACCAGCAGTTCCTTCGACGCCTCTTTGATGGTCACCACGTCGTTCTTGCGCACGTGATACGAGGGAATGTCCACTTTGGACCCGTTCACCTCGAAGTGACCGTGATTCACGAGTTGGCGTGCCTGCGGCCGGGTGGCAGCCAAACCGGAGCGCCACACCACGTTGTCGAGGCGGGTCTCGAGCAGCCGGAGCAGGTTCTCGCCTGTGACACCGGGCTGGCGAGCAGCCATGTGGTAGTAACGACGGAACTGCTTTTCGAGCACCCCGTACATGGTGCGCAGCTTCTGCTTCTCGCGAAGCTGAATCAAGTAGTCCGACTCGCGGATACGACCACGGCCGTGGTCACCGGGAGGATACGGACGACGGTCGACCGGGCACTTCTTGGACTGGCACAGCGGCGTGCGGGCACGGCGGCAGGCCTTGTGGCGGGGTCCTGTATAACGAGCCATCGTTCAACCCCTCCGGCGCTTCTTGGGGCGACAGCCGTTGTGCGGGATGGGTGTGACGTCACGGATGAACGACACCTCCATGCCCATGTTCTGCAGGGTGCGGACGGCGGTGTCACGGCCCGATCCAGTTCCGCTGACGATCACGTCGAGCTTGCGGATCCCGTGCTCACCGGCGCGCCTGGCTGCTTCCTCGGCAGCCACCTGGGCGGCGTAGGGCGTTGACTTGCGCGAGCCCTTGTATCCGACGGAGCCGCCGGAAGTCCAAGCGACGGTGTTACCCGCCTGATCGCTGATGTTGATGATTGTGTTGTTGAAGCTGGCCTTGATATGGGCCACGCCGTGCGCAATGTTCTTGCGCTCGCGGCGGCGGACGCGCTTCGCTCCTGGTGCTGGCTTTGCCATGGCGCCCTCCTACTTCTTCAGCTTCTTCTTGCCGGCGATGGCCGCCCGCTTGCCCTTGCGTGTGCGGGCATTGGTGTGCGTGCGTTGGCCGTGCACCGGGAGACCGCGGCGATGGCGGATCCCCTGGTAGCTGCCGATCTCGATCTTGCGCTTGATGTTCTGCTGCACCTCGCGGCGCAGGTCGCCTTCGACCGTGTAACTCTGGTCGATGTAACGGCGGATCTTGGCCGTCTCATCGTCGGTCATATCCCTGACCTTGGTACCGGGATCGATGCTGAGCGACTCGCAGATCTGCTGGGCACGGGTCAGCCCGATCCCGAAGATGTAGGTGAGCGCGATCTCTAGCCGCTTGTCGCGGGGGAGGTCTACGCCTGCAATACGGGCCATCGAATCAGCCCTGCCGCTGCTTGTGGCGAGGGTTTTCGCATATCACCCAGACACGGCCTCGCCGCCGGATGATGCGACACTTTTCGCACATCTTTTTCGTTGAAGGACGCACCTTCATTTCACACTCCATCACGGCCCAGGGGCCGCCGCCATGTCGACAACACTGTCATTCTCGGTCTCTGGTAATGGCCCGGCGGTAGGCATACGGCACGACACACGATCGCCTCGAAAGGTGATTGGAGTCGGTCCGAGAGGACCCACATACCCGTCAACCAGACATGTCTGCGGACGGGTACGACCGGAGACCGGATCCGGAATGGTAGACGATCAGCGGGCAGGGGCAAATTTCGCCCATCGCACCTGGGGAATATGGGCGCTGCGATCGATCTCCGAGCCCGATATCAGCGCGGAGAGCGGTACCAGACGCTCGCCGAGCGCGACTGAGTGTCAGCCTCGTCGGGTTATCAGGAAGCTCTCGTCCCGGAACCACACTCCGCCGTGCTTCTCGATGACCTCACGTGTCACGGCCAGGTAAGAACCGGTTGCCATGGCCTCGGATAGCCGCCGCTCGTCGATCTGGGCGACATACGCAGCTGACGAAAACGCTGCCACGAGTGACGAGGTCCCGATGTGCTCCATCTCCTGGGAAGGCATGGTGTGCATGGAGTATTGGAAGATCGATTCGGCGTCATCGAGGACGTGGAACTCGAACTCATCGTCGCCAAGTTGCGACTCAGCCTCCTTGATGATCTCGCGCCGGCCAAACGGGAACGGGTCCTCGTCCGGCCACACGCCCTTGACTATGTCACACCCCGGATCCCCACCGTAAGACTGAATCCCGACCAACCGCCCCCCTGGGGCGAGCGCTCGTGCGAGCGGCACGAGGACGGTTCGGACCTTTCTTTCGACAGGTGTCTTCGCCCGATACGCCTGGGACATGACGATCAGGTCATAGCCTGCGTCGTGACCTCCCGGCTTGGGAATCGTCGACTGGAGGATGAACTCTCGATCCTCCCGGTAGAGCACAAGCACCGACGGGTGGCGGTGGATCGGGTTCCCTGTCGTCTCGCTGGTTTCCACCTGCCAGTCCTCGGCGAGCGGTTCGAACAACTCCCGGATCTGGGAACTGAACTCGTGAGAGGTTTCCCCCCGCAATGCGACTTCGGTCCAGCGCACCTGCTCGCCGTTGGCAGGCCGCAGTGCAGGCGCCTCGGAGAACTTCATGTTGGTGACGACGAAGACCAACTCTGGGTGTTCGATGAACCGGTCAGGCAGGCGAGTGAGAGCCTGACGGACGTCTTCGATGGAGATCTCTTTGGCAACCACCAGCCACGGGATGTGTGGTTCGTCGACGTGAATACGTCGCATCAGATGGTCGAGCACCGATGCGTCGCCCATCCCGGCGTCGAAGACCCGCAGTCCGGGCTGACTGATCGATAAATGGTCGACTTCGCGTCCGAGCCGGTCCGCCACGACCTTCTTCTCGTCCGTGGCATGGACGAACATCGTGTAGGCGGCGCGCGTGTCAAAGAATCGTTGTTCGCTGGAAGACCCGGCCATGTGACCAGCATTGTCGCGCATCGTCGGCTTTCCGCGGTACACAGGGGGTTTAGGTGAGGGGGGTGGGGATTTTGGCGTCGGCGGGGAGGGTTGTGACCGTGGGGCCGTCAGGGGTGATGCAGACTGTGTGCTCCCAGTGAGCCGACAGCGAGCCGTCGAAGGTCCGGACGGTCCAGTTGTCAGCGTCGACTTTGGTTGCGCCGCCGCCCAGGTTGAACATCGGCTCGATACACAGGGCCATCCCCTTGCGAAGTTTCATCCCTTTGCCAGGATCGCCGTAGTTCGGGATCTGAGGTTCCTCGTGCATCTGGCGACCGATGCCGTGGCCGACATACTCCTGAACGATTCCATAGCCGCCGGCGTTACCCACCGCCTGAACGGCAGCCCCGATGTCACCCACACGGTTGCCGTGCTTGACCTGGGCAATGCCTGCCCACATCGCCCGTTCCGTAGCCTCGACCAGCCTGCGAGCTTCGTCGCTCACCTCACCGATGGCCATCGTGAACGCCGCGTCACCGTGATATCCCTCGTGAATGGCGCCCGAATCGATCGAAAGTAGATCACCCTCTTCGAGCCTGTAATCCGTTGGGATGCCATGCACGATGACGTCGTTGGGTGAAGCACAGATAGTGGCGGGGAAGCCGTGATAGCCGAGGAACGACGGAGTGCACTTGTGGGCGTCGAGGACCCTGCGGGACACCTCGTCGAGTTCGAGCATCGAAACACCCGGCTTGGCGGCCTCCCTGATTGCCTCGTGCACAGCGGCCACGCACCGGCCGGCCACCGCCATCAGTTTGAACTCACGCTCGGTCTTGATCGTGATCATCAGCCACCAAGGGCGGCGAGAACGCGCCCGGTGACAGTCTCGATGTCACCTTCTGCTTTCACACGACGAACAAGACCACGCTCTTCGTAGCGACCGATCAGCGGTTCGGTCTGCTCTCGATACACCTCGAGGCGGGTTCGAATGGTGTCGTCGGTGTCGTCTGCCCTTCCCCTCTCGAGCATCCGCGAGACGATCACATCGGTGTCAATCTCAAACAGGACCACGGCATCGAGACCGCCTTCACCCAGGAACTCGTCGAGTGCCTCGGCCTGGGGGACGGTGCGAGGGAATCCGTCAAGGATGTAGCCGTTCCGGGCGTCGTCCTGGGCGATCCGGCCTTCGAGCATCTCGATCACGATCTCGTCGGAAACGTATCCGCCGGATTCCATGATGGCCTTGACCCTGCGACCGAGATCGCTGCTGTCGTCAAGGGCCCGGAACATGTCTCCTGTCGAGACGTGGGCGATTCCCACCTTGTCGGCAACCCGCTCTGCCTGAGTTCCTTTGCCAGCCCCCGGGGGGCCGACGAACAGCAACCTCACGAGAGGATGCCCTCATAGTTTCTCATAGTGAGCTGACTCTCGATCTGCTTCATCGTCTCCAGAGCAACACCCACCACGATCAGGATGGAGACACCCGAGAAACTGATGGCGATGTTCCAGATCAAACCGGCGATGGCAGGCAGAACCGAGATCGTTGCCAAGAAGATCGATCCGGGAAGGGTTATCCGGTTGAGGATGTGACCAAGGTGACCCGACGTCTGACGCCCGGGACGCACACCAGGAATGAACCCGCCCTGACGTTGGATCATCTCGGACTGCTTGACAGGATCGAACTGGATCGCCGTATAGAAGTACGTGAAGAACACGATCAAGGCGAAAAGGACGATGACGTACCAGATCGAGATCTGCCCGCCTCCTCCACCGCCCCCGAGGTTCACATCCACCCATGTACGGATCTGCTGGACGATCCGTCCGTCGCTAGGAATGGCCGTGACGATGAGCGCAGGGAAGAGCATGACCGAAGTCGCGAAGATGACCGGGATGACTCCTGCGGTGTTCACCTTGATCGGGATGTAGGTGGACTGTCCGCCCATAACCCTGCGACCACGGACCCGCTTGGCGAACTGGATCGGGATGCGGCGCTGCGCCTGATCCATGTAGATGATCGACACGATCATTGCCAGGAAGATCAGCATGATCACAGCGAAACGGAACCAGAGGTCGACGGCAGCGGTCTGGCCCCAGATCTGTCCGAACACGAACGGGAACTGGGAAAGAATCGACACAAATATCAGCAACGACATCCCGTTGCCGACACCCCGCTGGGTGATCAATTCGCCGAGCCACATGACAAATGCGGTACCGGCAGTCATCGTCAGGACGATCAGAGCCACCAGGCCGGGCGTGTAGTTCGGAATCAGGTCGATGCCGCCGGTGAACGTGCCGACATGGAACAGGAAGGTGAATCCTGTGGACTGGATGAGGGCCAAAACGACCGTCATATAGCGGGTCCACTGCGTGATGACCTTGCGCCCCGCCTCGCCCTCTTCCTGCAGGGCCTGCAGACGGGGAATGACCACAGCCAGGAGCTGCATGATGATCGAAGCGGTGATGTAGGGAAGGATCCCGAGAGCGAACACCGAGAGCTGTTCGAGCGCACCGCCAGAGAACAGGTTCAGGAGTCCGTAGATGCCTCCGACCTGTTGCTGGGCTTGGAACAAACGCAGCGCTTCGAGGTCAATTCCCGGCACCGGAATGGTCGCGCCCAACCGGTAGACGGCGAACATCGCAAGCGTGAAAAGAATCTTCCGGCGCAGATCCGGGATCGCGAACATGTGCCGGTAGATGGAGAGAACGTTCATTGAGTCAACATCCGTGGTGTCGGGAGATCGGGTGGGGCGGGTACGAGTGGGTGACCGCCTGTAAAGCAGCGATCATCGTACTCGCGATCGAAACTGGGACTATTCGCAGAGACCGTCTCACTCTGTGACGAGTTCGACGGTCCCGCCGGCGGATTCGATCTTCGCTTGGGCTGCGCCACTGATGGCGTGTGTGTGGACGGTGAGTGCATGAGGGATCTCGCCCTCAGCAAGCACTTTCACGCGACCCTTGTGCTTGACGAGTCCCTTCGCCTTCAAGTCGTCGATCGTCACGGTTGCTCCGGCCGGATAGGCCTCGGCGAGTGTCCCGACGTTGATGATGGCGAAGTATTCCTTGTTGATATTGGTGAAACCACCGAGCTTCGGGAGACGGCGGCTCAGTGGCATCTGGCCACCTTCAAAACCTGGGCGCAGCGTGTTGCGAGCCTTAAGGCCCTTGGTTCCGCGCCCGGCGGTCTTGCCTCGCCGGCCACCCTCACCACGGCCAACACGGATCTTTTGTTTCTTGGACCCCGGTGCCGGCACCAGGTGGTGCAGCTTCAACTGTTCTTTGTCCGACATCAGTGCTCCTCGACCTCGATGAGGTGACGCACTACGTGCAGCATTCCGCGCACATCGGGCGTGTCATCGTGTTCGACGGTGTGGTTGATCCGGCGAAGGCCAATTGCCCGCACCGTGGCGCGGGTCTTTGGCTTCTCGCCGATCAGACCCTTCTTAAGTGTGATTTTCAGCTTTCCGGCCATGAGAGCTCCTATGACCCCGCCCGCATCGACTCGGTCGAGCGATAGGCAGCGAGCAGTGCGGGCGGAACGAAGTCCTCCGGCTGCTTGCCCCGGGCGCGGGCGACCTCGTCTGGCCGACGTTGGCCGGTGAGGGCATTCATAGTGGCCCGTGCCACGTTGAGGTGGGTCGGTGAGCCGAGCGACTTGGCCAGCGCGTCTTTGACGCCTGCGGCCTCAAGGATCTGGCGAACCGCACCACCGGCGATGACACCGGTACCCGGAGCAGCGGGCTTGATCAGAACGCGCGACGCGTCATGACTGCCGATGTGCTCGTGGATGATCGTCGAACCTGCCATCGGGATGAGGACCATCGACTTGCGGCCGATCTCCATCGCCTTCTGGATTGCGGCGGGAACTTCCTTGGCCTTGCCGTAGCCAACCCCGACCTTGCCGTTGTTATCTCCCACCACGACCAGCGCGGTGAAGGAGAACCGGCGTCCACCCTTGACGACCTTTGCCACCCTGTTGATCTGGATGACGCGTTCGTCGAATTGACTCTGATCTCTGTCTCGATCGCTCATCTCAGAACTCCAAACCTGCTTCGCGGGCGCTGTCTGCAAGAGCCTTTACCCGGCCGTGGAAGCGGTAACCGCCTCGGTCGAATACGACCGTCTGGATTCCGGCCTCCTTGGCTCGCTCGGCGACCAGTTTTCCTACTTCCCCCGCCGTATCCACGGTGAGGGTCTTGGCGCGGAGGGACTCTTCCTGCGACGAGGCGGCGGCCAGGGTGGCGCCGCTGTAGTCGTCGATCACCTGGGCGTAGATGTAACGGTTCGACCGATATACGGCCAAACGTGGACGAGCCGTGGTCCCGCGCAGATTCTTGCGGACCCTGACATGACGCCGTTTGCGGGCATCGTTGCGTGCTCGCATCAGCGACCTGCCTTTCCTGCCTTGCGGCGAACATGTTCGCCGACGTACCTGACACCCTTGCCCTTGTAAGGCTCCGGCGGACGAATCTTCCTGATGTTGGCGGCAACCTGGCCGACCAGTTCTTTGTCGATGCCGGTCACGGAGATCTTCGTGGGCTCGGGAACCTCGAACGTGATCCCGTCCGGTGCCGAGACCGTCACTGGGTGGGAAAAGCCCAACTGCAATTCGATGTCATTGCCTTTGAGTGCGGCTCGATATCCGACTCCCACGATCTCGAGTTCACGTCGGAACCCTTCGGCGACGCCGGTCACCATGTTGGCGAGGAGCGCCCGGCTGAGCCCGTGGAGGGCCCGCGACTCGCGCTCGTCGTCGCCCCGGAGAACGGTCGCCGTCCCTTCCTCGAACGAGATGGTCACCCGCTCGTGGAACTCTCTGGAAAGCTCGCCCTTGGGGCCCTTCACGGACACCTTGTTGCCGTCGATCTTGAAATCGACCGACGACGGCACCGCTACGGGCATCTTGCCTACACGACTCATGTCACCACACCTCTGCCATGATCTCGCCGCCCAGACGACGCCGACGGGCTTCACGGTCGGGCATCAAACCCTGGGACGTGGAGACGATTGCGATGCCCAGGCCGCCCTGAACACGCTTGATCTCTGCGGCCCCGCGATAAATACGGTGACCCGGCTTGGAAATGCGCTTGAGCCCGTGGATAACGGGAGCCCGGCGGTCGCCGTAGCGCAACACGAGCATCAGGTCAGTGCCACGTTCGGCCCGCTGGACCTCATAGCGGTCGATGAACCCTTCCGACGCGAGAACCCTGGCAAGAGCTTCTTTCGTTTTCGAAGCCGGCAGCGTCACCCGCTCGTGGCCCACGGCCACTGCGTTACGGATCCGGGTGAGCATGTCTCCGATGGGATCGGTCATCATGATTACCACGAAGCCTTTCGTACACCGGGAAGCTCGCCCACACTGGCAAGTTCGCGCACGCAGATACGACACATGCCGAAGTCACGCAGATAGCCGCGCGGGCGTCCGCAGCGCTTACAACGGTTGTATCCGCGCACCTTGTACTTGGGCGTTCGCTTCTGCTTTTCAATCAATGCTTTACGAGCCATTTTTTCTCCTAAACCTGGGCGCCCTGTTTGCGGAATGGGAACCCGAAGGCGGCGAGAAGGGCACGGGCGTGCTCGTCGTCGTCGGTGGTTGTGCAGATGGTGATGTCCATTCCCCGGGTCGTCGACACCTGGTCGAACGAGATCTCGGGAAAGACCAACTGCTCGTTGAGTCCGAAAGTGTAGTTGCCGCGACCATCGAAGGAATCAGGGTTCAAACCCCGGAAGTCCCTGATGCGAGGAATGGCGATCGCCAACAGACGATCGAAGAACTCCCACATCCGGTCGCCCCGCATAGTCACCGACACACCGACAGGAACACCCTCGCGCAGTTTGAAGCCGGCAATCGACTTGCGCGCCTTGTTCACACGAGGCTGCTGCCCACTGATGATCGCCAGTTCCGCGGTGGCTTCCTCGATACTCTTGCGGTCTGTCAGCGCTTCACCGACACCCATGTTCACGACGATCTTTGAAAAACGCGGCACCTGCATCGGGTTGGTCAACCCCAACTCTTCCAAGAGTTGGGGCGCGATCTCGCCGCGGTAGCGCTCTTTGAGACGGGGGATTTCGCTCACAGCTCACCTCCGCACTTGACGCAAACGCGAATCTTGCCCTTCTTCGGGTCGTGCTTGGCACCGATCCGGGTCGGACCACACGCCTTGCACACGATCATCACGTTCGACACGTGGATCGGCATGTCCTTGTCGACGATCCCGCCGCTGTTCGGTTGCTGTGGGTTCGACCGAGTGTGGCGCTTGGCCACGTTCACGCCCTCGACGAGGATCTTGTCCTCGCCGGGATAGACCTTCTCGATCCGTGACTCCGTACCGGCGTCCTTGCCGGCGATGACCATCACCCTGTCGCCTGTCTTGAGTTTCATCACAGCACCTCCGGGGCGAGCGAGACGATCCTCATGAACTTGCGGTCACGCAATTCGCGGGCAACCGGTCCGAAAATGCGGGTCCCGCGCGGCTGGCTGTTGGCGTCGATGATCACGCAGGCGTTGTCATCGAACCGGATGTACGTTCCATCCGAACGACGGCGCTCTTTGGTGGTCCTGACGACGACGGCTTTGACGACCTCACCCTTCTTCACGTTTCCACCAGGAGTCGCCTCTTTGACGGCGCCGACGATTACGTCGCCGAGCGTGGCATAACGCCTACGGCTGCCACCGAGAACGCGTATGCAAAGCACCTCACGGGCTCCCGAGTTGTCAGCCACCTTGAGGCGGCTCTCTGTCTGGATCATCTGGCACGCTCCACGACTTCCACCACTCGCCAGCGCTTCTGCTTGCTCAGCGGCTTGGTTTCCATGATCCGTACGGTGTCGCCGGTGCGGGCATCGTTTGTCTCGTCATGCGCGTGGAACTTGCTGCTGCGACGGACGATCTTGTCATAGCGCGGATGCTTGAAAGACACAGGCACCTCTACCGTCACGGTCTTGTCACGCGCGTCGGAGATGACAACGCCGACGCG
>JBGTKD010000083.1:0-8025 GCA_041744795.1 Acidimicrobiia bacterium | reverse complement strand
GAGAAGTCCCGCACACCTCTGACCGAACGTTCCCGAACGGAACGAGAGATATGGGCGGATGAACTGCTCGACAGGCTCACCCCTCTCATGAGCGCGCTAGCAATCGTCTTCGTGCTCGTGGTCGTGGGCGAATCGATGACGACCGACAGCGCTGGTCTGAGCTTGGCCCTCACCATTACGGGGTGGGTCATCTGGCTGGCCTTCGCCGCGGAGTTCGTCGCACGGATGGTCGTAGCCCCTGAGACCGGAGAGTTCCTCAAGCGAAATTGGTGGCAGGCACTCTTCTTGGTTCTGCCGTTCCTTCGCATCCTCCGTCTGGTCCGAGTTTTCCGCTTCGCTCGAACGGGGAGAGTGCTCTCGTCCGCTATCCGATCCTCGCGCTCGGCCCAACGGGCTCTAGGGAGCCGCGTGGGTTGGCTGGCAGTTGTTTCAGCCATCGCGATCCTGGCGAGCAGCCAACTGTTGTTCGAGTTCGGGATATTCGAGAATTACGCAGAGGCGCTGCACGCGGCAGCCCTCGCAACCATCGTCGGTGAACCGATCGCTCAGCCGGACGCCTTTTCGAGAATCCTCGAAGTTGTCCTCGCCGCCTTCTCGGTCGTGGTGTTTGCCACCCTGGCAGGCACCCTCGGTGCCTACTTCCTCGAAAGGAACTCCGAAGCCGCATCTGACGGGCTAGCTCCGTAACGTTTTCGTTGCGGTGAAGGTGGAGAGTGCCTGGTGACGCGCGCTGCCAGTTCGGAAACCAAGGGTGGAGTGAGACTCCGATCGGTCGCGCTCATCGGTTTGGTCGCCGCGACGCTCGCTCTCGCCGTGGCATCGATCACACTCGGTGAGTGGGCGCTCACGATCGGTGGGGCCACTTCAACGGCTGTGGCGGCATTCGTCCTGATCCGCCGGCCAGGCAACCGGGTCGGCATGTTCCTTATGGGTTTCGGGATCGCGAGCGTCATGAGCGATTTGGCGTACGCGCTCGCTGTCAACGATGGGGGCGGACTCTGGCCACTGCGTGTCACAGCCGTACTCGGCGCCTCCGCGTTCGTGCTCGTCGGCACCTTCTGGTCGGCGCTGATGCTGGTCTACCCAACTGGCGTCGCCCCTGGACGGTGGCGATGGGCATTGAGAGCGCTCCTCTCCATCGGTGCCTTCGGTGTGGTCGGTGGTGTCATTTGGGGGTTGGTTCGCCCGCTCGACCAGGTGATCGCTGACCTCACGACCGACGTCAACACCTCCAATCCCGCGGAGATCGCAGCAGCAATAACGTTCATGGTGTTCCTCCCCCTGTCCCTCGCCTCCTTGTTCGCCCGCTTCCGGCGGGCGGAGTACATCGAACGCATGCAGATTCGCTGGCTCATGCTGTCCGCGTTATTCCTCCTCGCGTCCACTGCAATCCAAAACATCCTCTACGCCTTTAGTTCCCCCATCGCGATCATCTCCACCGCCATCGCCTTCATCGCCCTTCCCGCCACCATTGGAATCGCGGTCCTTCGTTACCGCCTATACGACATCGACCGGATCGTCACCCGCACGGCTTCGTTCGCAGCAGTCATCGGGATGCTCCTGGCTGTGTATGTCGTCGTTGTGACCTTCTTGAGTCAGTTGGTGCCAGTACAGGGCGACTTCGCGGTGGTGGTCTCGACGCTTACCGCCGCGGCGCTCTTCCACCCGCTACGAAAACGGGTTCAGACGGCGATTGAACGTCGCTTCAACCGGACCCGATACGACGCCCAACAGGAGCTCGCCACGTTCGCGAATCGCGTGCGGGACACGACGGACATGGCCACGATCGAGTCCGACGTGCGATCGGTGATCGACCGGACGCTGGAACCCTCGACAACCGCGATCTGGATCAGCGAGCCCGACGGCATGTGACTGGCGCGCTGGACGGCTACGAAACTCACACGAACTCGTGGCTGAACTTGTCCCGATAGGCCTCGAGCAGTCGCAGCCACACTTCGCTCAAAGTCGGGAATGAGGGGACGGCGTGCCAAAGGGTGTCGATCGGTACCTCGCCGATGATGGCCACGGTGGCCGAGTGCAGGAGTTCACCGGTCATCGGACCGACGAAGGTCGCGCCGACGAGCACGCCGCGTTCGGCGTCGATAACCAGTTGGCACGTGCCGCTGTAGCCCTTGCCCAGCGTGGAGGCACCCGCGGTGTTGCCGATGTCATAGGACACGGTGCGCACGTCGATTCCCTCGTCCTTGGCGTTGAATTCGGTCAGGCCGACTGCGGCGATCTGCGGGTTCGTGAACACCACCCGCGGAGTCGCCTTGCGGTCGCCCCAGGCAGACGAGGCGACACCGGCAATGTGGGCGCCAGCCACCCTTGCCTGGTACTTGCCCGTGTGGGTGAGGAGCGAGCGGGCATTGACGTCGCCGATCGCATACAGCCAGCCGCCTTCCACATCGGTGGCGAGGAGGTGGTCGTCTACGTCGATGTACTCGCCGTCCTCGAGCCCGACGGTGCCCAAACCGATGTCGGCTGTGTTTGGTTTCCGTCCGGTGGCGACAAGGAGTCTGTCAGCTTCAATCGTGACGCTGCCGTGCGCTAGGTCGACTTCGAGAGTGACCGGCCCGGTACCGTCCCGCCGGACGCTCGTGGTGGAAGCGTTCGTCAGGACCCGAACACCCATGCGTTCGAAGGACTTCTGGAGCTCAGCCCCGACAAACGGTTCTTCTACGGCCAGGAGTCGGTCGTTGATCTCCAGGATCGTGACTTCATCTGAGCCGAGCGTTTTCCAAGCCTGGGCCATCTCCACGCCAACGACTCCACCCCCGATGATCGCCAGACGTCGCGGAACCTCCATGGCGGTGGTCACGTCCCGGCTGTCCCAAGGATCAACCGTGTCGAGTCCCGAGATCGGCGGCATCGAGGCTGCGGTACCTGTTGCCACGATGACACCTCGGGTGGCCGCGAGGCGGTCGACCGAGCCGTCTTCATGTTCGACTTCGACGACCCGCTCCCCAGCAATGCGTCCGTGACCCCGGAAGAGAGTGACGCCGGCACCCTCCAACCAGTCAACTTGCCCGCCATCGTCCCAATGCGCAGCGAGGGCGTTGCGGCGGGCAAGGGCTTTTTCGACGTCTATCTCACCTCCGACGAAACCGGGCGTGCGGCTGGCCGAATCCTGAACGTCGCCTGGTCGGAGCAAACCCTTGGAGGGCATGCAGGCCCAATACGAACACTCGCCTCCGACCAGTTCTCTTTCCACGATGGCGGTGGTCAGACCATGCCGGGCGGCGATGTCTGCGGCGTTCTCACCGGCAGGTCCGGCACCGATAACGATCGCGTCGAATTCTTGATTGGTCACCGATCACTCCTGGCTGGCTTGTACCCCGTCAACCATCGACGTCACCGCCGGCATGTCGAAGCGTCAAACACCCGAAACTTTGCCCACCGGATGGACTCTTCAACCTAGGTGTTTCGACGGGCAAGCCTGTGGACCGAGCCCACGATGACGGCCTACGGGTCGTGGCTGTTAGTTGTGTAGGTGGTGCCGATCGGGCTTTTCCAGGTGATTCGTCCGTCGGGTTGGTGGGTGTAGGTCCAGCCTGTGCGGTGGCGGGTGGTGTGGTCGGGCCGGCAGAATGGGCCCATCTGACTGCTGTCGGTGATTGCGTTCTCTGCCCAAGGGATGGTGTGGTCTAAATCGCAGTCGACCGCCGGCCTGCGGCATCCGGGTGCGATGCAGGTCGGGTAGCGATGTCGGATTCTGCGCTTTTGGCTGGTGGTGGGTCGGCGGCGGGTGTGTCCGTCGGCGATCGCGAAGCCGTGACGATCGACGGTCCATTCCCACCGGCTCTTGGTGGTCTGCTCAAGAATGTCATCGAGGATGGGGCCGTATCCGACGAGTTCGGCTGCGTTACGGGTGTTGGGGTCGAACAGACGGTCGAGGCTGATGCTCAGATGGACGCTGCCGATGGTTGCCTGAGGCGTTCCACAGAGGAGGTCCACGGCAACGTCGGCCCGTAGTTGGTCCATGCTGCGGGTCTCGCCGCTTCCACAGAGACTGCGTGCGATGCGGTTGATCCGGTCGGTGAGTTCCCCGCCGCGAACCGGGTCGATCCCGGTGACCGCGAGACTGATGGTGCCGTCCGGTTCGGTCCAGTGGCGGAACACACGGCCTTCGATCGCCTCCGCCTGTTGTGCGCGCACACTGTCCGGGTCCGTCTCGAGGCTGGCCCGACGGATCCGGACGCGGAGCTGACCGGTCGTAAGTCCCGGCGCATCTTCAAGGACTGCGTCGGCGACTTGGCGAGCGTGGACCAGAGATAGGTGAATAGTGGTATCGACGATGATCTTTGCTTTGGCCTTGTCGATGAGTCCGGCAGACAACGCCTGGAGCACACTGGGAAGACGGACCAGGAGGTCACTGGCGAGATCGAGCTCGCCTTCGGCACGACGCCGGGTCCAGGCGAGTGCCGCCCGCAGTTCGAAAGTGGTCCCGTCGTAGACGAGTGCGGCATCTTCCAACTCCAACTGCTCGTATGAGTCGGTGATGGCGTTGATTCCGGTAAGTGCCCGAGCCTGATAGTGAGCGACGACTCGTTCGGCACACTGCACATACCGGACCCGGTCGGTGTTCGACAGGGACATCGCGTCCACCATGTCCAAGAGGGAGGCGAGCCGATGATCCACCGGCCACGACTCGACATCTGGCGGCAGCGTTGAAGGGACCGCCTGGCCGGGTGTGGGGGTGGGGAAGCTGGTTGCCGTAACAGCCAGCAGATCGAACATGTGTTCGTTACACTACCGCCCTCTCGGGTCCGTGTCCAGCCTTTCGAACACTCCAGCTACATCAAGCGGGAAGAGCTCAGTGGGCGGCGCCTGATCAGCGACGATGACGCACTGAACGGGAACCCGGCCGAAACCGCCTAGGGGAAAACTCGGCCAGCGTTAGGTGGCGGCAGCCAGGTCGCCCTGAACGACCGCTTGTCCGGTAGCGATCGCTTCCAACCAAGGGCCTTTCTTCTGGAGTTGGAAAAGGTCCAAAAGCCGTGCCTCCTCCGGCGAAGCCGCTATCAGTCGTAGGAACTCGCCATCTCCGTGGTCGGTGAGGAACTCCAACAAGGGCGAAAAGTCACAGATGCGCCAGGACCGATCATCCGAAACGGTTGACGCGACGCCGGGATCACTGAGGAGGTTGATTACCTCCGACAGCTCTCCCGGCGTGTGGCGAAGTCAGGGCAAAGGAAGGTGAAGTCCTGGCGACTTCGAGTCGGTGCAGAACGACGCTCCCGGGGCGATATTCTCCTGGAAGTGGTATCCCGGTCCGGGACCACCCGGATTCGCGGCCCCGCCGGATGCTTTGACCTGACCAGCGGGAGGCCACGTCATCGGGCCAGCACCGACCACGTAATCGCGCACCACATGTTGACCGTGAACCACGATTCCCAAGAACCCCAAGTGGCTGCAGGTGGCCTTGGTGGGGGCAGCCTGCGCAGCCAGCGATATCGCCAACAGGGTCGAAATCGCTGCGGCAAGCACCGCACTCCGCATACCTGATCGCGTAGTCATCGTCGTCACGTCCTCTCCACGACGGCGTACAGCTCGTCGGCTACGAGGCCGTGGGCCTCCCGATGGACAGTGTGTGCGTCTTCGGCCTGCGGTGCATCGACCAGACAGAAGATCTTCCCGGCTTCCTCGTCGACCCAGTAGCGCAAGTACTTCACGCCGTAAGACCCTTGGGTTTCGAGGTCTTTTCGGTGCGCCTCGGCGACCGCATCTGCATCCACCCCACCTTCGATGGTGTGAACATCCATAAACAGCGACATCGTTCCTCCTCTGGTTGTGTGAAGGCAACGTACGAAACGGCCGCGGGAACGACATCGGGAGGATGCCCTATATCTGGGGACGATCAGACCCAGGCGTTGGTGTGAGCCGCAGCGGCGGCTTGAAGGCGGCTATCGACACCGAGCTTCGCCAGGATCGCCGAGACATGATGCGACACCGTCTTCGCCGAAATGAACAACTCGGTGGCGATGGCGTCGTTGGTGTACCCGGCGGCGATGAGACCGAGCACATCCTGCTGGCGGGCGGTCAGACCTGCAGGATGGGCCTCGGTTGCCCTCTGCACGCCCCGTGGGATGCCTGTGACGCCGTGCTCTCGCAGTCGCATGCGGAGGCCCGCCATCACGCCCGTGGCACCGAACTGTTCGAGTTCATCGAAGACATCACGGAGCGATGCGCCGGGCGTGAAAGCTTCGACAATGGCCGCCTCGACCGGGTACCCGCTCTCCTTCCACCGCAGCGCAGCTTTGATCGGGTCCCCCGCGATCTCATCGCCGACCGGGCCGCGCAAACGGCCGGGTGGTGGATCGAAGCCGAGTCGGATTGCCCAAAACGCCAACCTGCTCAACGACCAGTAGTCATCGTGTCTCAGCGCGATGTCGGTCACCCGCGTGTATCTGTCCGCCGCCGCCCCCTCATCGAGCAGGCCCAACCACGCCGCTTCCATGGCCAGTTCTGTAGCGAGCACATCCTCTGAGTATCCGACGCCGACGTCGGCCCGGGACAGGCCCAGGTCTAGCGCAGCGAGGGCTGCGGAATCACCGAGCCGCATGAGCCTCCGTGCCTCGACCAGGGCGACTTGGGCTTCGGTGGATAGGCACGTCTGACGTGGGAGGACTCGGGCAAGCGCGTCGGCTGCGGGTTCCCACTCCCCCTGAATAACCGAGATGTGAGCCCGCGTGACTTCCAACGCTACGTACCAGGCGTCCAGCTCCTCGGATGCCAGATAGACAAGGCCCTCGTCCATCTTCTGGGTGGCGTCAGAGAGCCTCATCTCATCGAAGGGAAGCTTGCCGAGGTTGTAGACAGCTCGGGCGGCAGCGTCGAGACTGCCGACTTCCCGCGCCACACGGCCACCCTCCTCGATCAGGCCGAATCCGTCCTCGCGATCCTGATGCACGAGAGCGCAACCGAGCGTGATCAGTGCATCGGCTTCGACCGCCCTGGCGCCGGACGCACGTGCGGTGACCACTGCGCGCTCTGCGAGGCAGATCGTCTCCGCCGAAGCACCACCACGTACGAGAGGAATGGCCGCCAACACCGCCTCAGTTCGAGCCAACGCCACCGACGGTCCGAGTGGCTGGAGAGCGTCAACAGCACGATTCGCGTGGTACTCGGCGAGGTCAGTGTCGCTCTGACGCATAGCGAAGAAGGCCACCCAGGCGTCTGCCTCGCCGCGATCGCGGTCATCGGTTGCCGTCTCCAGCAGCGTCTGGGCTATCTGGATGGCGATCAGAAAGTCGTTCACGAGCAGGTGTTCGTAGGCCGCCGCCCGCAGCACGCTCGGTAAGTCATGACCCGGGATCGCCCGGCGATGCTGAAAAGCCCAGCCGTAGGCAAGGGCGGCCTCGCGATGTGAGCCGGACCGGGCTGCAGTACGCGCGGCATCCACCGAATACCGAGCTGTTTCGGCCTCGAGACCACCGAGATGGCTGTGGTAGGCGAGTTCGGCGGTCCGGACGAGTCCCGAGCTGTCCTGTTGAAGCAGACAGACGATGTGACGGTGAAGCCGCCTCGCCCTCGCCGGTGGCACCCCTCTTGCCACGGTCGCGCGGATCAGATCGTGACGACACCGACCCCGGCCCCCCGAGACGACGAGAAGTCGACGTCGGCACGCCAGATCTACCGCAGCCTCCCGATCGGCGAGCAGATCGAGATCGATCCCATCAGCAGTGAGAGCGATCATCTCAACCACTTCCCTCGCCTCGGCCGGAAGCGAACCGATCACCGCCTCGATGGCGTCGGTGACCGTCGCCGGTATGTCCGATTCCGGGTGCCGCACGATCTCGTCGACGAAGAATGGGTTCCCTAACGTCGCCGCGTGCACTGCAGCAGGGTCGAGTGACGTGCCCGAAGCCATCTGGCGGACCCCGTCGACGCTAAGAGGTGGCAACTCGATCCTCGTCGCCAGCCGCCCGATGTCGGCTGTTACCAACTGGAAGGGGTGGGCGAGGTCGATCTCTTCCGGTCGGAGCGTGACGACGATGACGCTCGAAGTCTCGGCGACATGTC
>JBGTKD010000082.1:0-10218 GCA_041744795.1 Acidimicrobiia bacterium | reverse complement strand
CGAGCAACCGAAGCAACCGAACGGCCCGAATCCTTAACGATCTGAACCGCTCCCGCCTTGTACTCAGAATCAAACTCTCTCCTATTCACAGACATGACACCTCCACAGGGTCCGGTCTACACGATCCTGGGGGAAGCCCAGACCGGCCAGCCGCAGGCTGGGCGAGGGGGGCGGTGAGCGAAGCGACCCCGTCGATCAGATTGGGTCGCGGCTGGCTTAGGAGCCTATGTAGATCGTTACCAGGTCGCCGTAGCTGACCGGTGAGCCTGGTGGAGGGTCGGTTGATTCGACCCTTCCGGCCTGGCCGGGCGGAACAGGGGTGTTGGCCTGGGCGAGCGAGAGAGACACCCCGGTGTCACGGACGAACTGGTGGAAGACCTCGATCGCCTGGTCGTAGGTCATCCCGAGGACGTTTGGCAGGGCGGCCTGAGGGATCTCGCCGGTTGAGATGTTCATGTACAGCGTCGAGCCGGCTTCCACTTCCGCACCGGGGAACATGCTTTGGCCGAGCACGATCCCGGCTGGCTCCAGTGAAGGAACGGGCACTTCCCACGGGAATAGACCGCGGGACCGGACGAGTGCGAACGCGGCTTCCCGGGTGAGGCCGATCACAGATGGCACCGTCACCGTAGGTACTTCGTTGAATCGTTCGAGCAGCGCCGGGTCGACCGCCGGGAACTCTCCTATCTCCCGGCCCTCAGTCATGATCCGCATGAACTCAGCCCAGATGGGTGCCGGGACCGAACCACCGAATACTCGCCTGTAGAACTGGCCGTTTATCGTGACATTTTCCAGCGACACCTGAGCCGTTGGATAGCCGGTCCATACTGCGGTCGAAAACTCGGGAGTGAACCCGACGTAGAACGCGTCGGTGTAGTTCTGGTGGGTTCCGGTCTTGCCGCCAGCCGCCGCAACGCCGATGTCTGCGCGGGGAGCCGTTCCCTGCGATGTGGGTACCAGCAAGAGGGGACCTCGTGCGGCGGCAAAGACTTCCGGGGTTGCTACTTGGGTCTGTTCGACCTGTTTCTCATAGAGCACTTCTCCGCGGTTGTTGATGATTCGCGATATGAGGTACGGGGGGGCGTACAGACCGTTCGTTGCGAAGTTCGAATACGACGAGGCCATCTCGAGCGGCGAGATTGCTCCGGTTCCAAGGACGATCGACGGCACAGCGGTGACGTCAGGCGATGTGATTCCCATTCGCCTTGCCATGTCTAGGACGTTCTCCGGACCGACTGCGAGGGAGAGCGCCGCATACGCGGTGTTGATCGAGCGGTAGGTGGCCTGTTCGAGGGTTACGGAGCCGCCACCGCCTCCGGCGTTCCTGACGGTCCACTGTTTGGTGCCATCAGCCGAGCACACAAATTCGCATTCGAGGACCACGGTTGGTCCTCCCGGCCAGTAGGAGCGGAGCGAGAACCCGGCTTCCAAGGCGGCAGCTAGCGCAATCGGCTTCATGGCCGACCCTGGATTGCGTCGGCCCTGGATCGCGAGGTCGAACTGTTCCTCTTCGAATGGGAGTCCGGAGGCCATCACGAGAATCGCACCCGTGTCGTTGTCGACCGAGGCGATCGCCCCTGTTGGCACACAGCTCTCCGTCTCGGCGTAAACCGCTAGGAAGGCGGGGTCGTCCTGAGGGAAGATCGCTTTGCACGCCTCGAAGTTGGCGTCGTATTCCAATAGCGGGAACCAGGTGGCGAGGATGTCGTTGGCTGCCAGCTGTTTGGAGAGGTCGAGCGTGGTCTCGATGTAGAGACCACCACCGCCGAAGCAGTCGCGAGCCTCGGCTGCACAACCGAATATCGCCACCTTGCGTTCGTCTGCAGTTGTGCCGAGAAAGTCGAACTCGTCGTTCGTGATGTCGAGAATCTGGCGCTTAACTTCAGCAACGACGTGGTCTGCAGGGCCGCGGAAGATTCGCTTTTCCTGGACCACCAGCGGCCGAGAAAGTGCGAACTCAGCTTGGGTCTCAGTGATCCACTCCCGTTTGAGCATCTCACGGATAACGGTGTCCCGTCTGTCGCGGACCAGTTGTGGCCGCTGTCGAGGGTTGTAGAGCGTCGGGTTGCGGATGACGACGGCCATGGTCGCTGCCTCGTGGACCTGGACCTCTCCCAGGGACTTTCCGAAGTACTCGTTGGCTGCGGCCACCACCCCGTAGGCATTCGAACCGAAGAAGACTGAGTTGAGATAGAACTCGAGAATCTCGTCCTTTTCGAACCTGCGTTCCAGTTCAGCGGCAACTACAGCTTCGGCAATCTTGCGTTGGATTGTGATGTCGTCGCCGACGAACAGGTTCTTGGTGAGCTGCTGGGTGATGGTTGACCCACCACGGGTTCCGTCGTACAGCAAGTTGTCGAGAGCGGCAGAGGCAATGGCCTTGAAGTCGATGCCGTCGTGCTCGTAGAAGTCTCCGTCCTCGGCAGCGAGTACTGCGTGGATCACCAATTCGGGGATGTCCGCGATTCTGGCGGGTTCGGTTATGCGACCGTCGTGGAGTTCGGCCAGTTGGGTTCCATCGGACGAGACGACACGGGACACTCGGGAGAAGTCCGGAAATCCCAGTTCCATGTTGTCGGCGCTGGGGATGAATTCCTCTTCCAGGTCACTAAAAGTGCCGTAAGCGGCGGTCGAACCCATGAACAGGAACAGGCCAACCCAGGTGGAAGCCAAGAGGGCAATGACGATCAGACCGGCGGTGGCCGGGAACCATCGACCGCTGCGCTCGCGCGCTTCGGCTTCATGAATAAGTGCTCTGCGTGACATCTATCTGATCTGGAACGTCGGAAACTGGGGAAAGGTTGCCGGTACGATCGGCATCCGAAGAACAAAGGTTATCGGTTTTGTGAGCAAAGACGCACGCACCTCGAGCGGAATTGAGATTCCCACAGTCGCATCCGGTCCTGTCGACATGGACCGGATCGGTGCCCCAGGAGAGTTTCCTTTCACCCGCGGTCCCTATCCGACCATGTATCGAGGCCGCCCGTGGACGATGCGCCAGTACGCCGGGTTCGGGACCGCTCGGGAAACCAACGAGCGTTTCAAGCAGCTGCTCGATGCGGGACAGACCGGCTTGAGCGTCGCATTCGACCTGCCGACCCAGATGGGCTTGGACTCGGATCACCCTCTCTCCCTCGGTGAAGTGGGCAAGGTAGGAGTGGCGATCGACTCGATCGATGACATGCGCACCCTGTTCGCTGGCCTGCCGCTCGACGAAGTGTCGACCTCGATGACTATCAACGCGACGGCACCGCTCCTGCTGCTTCTCTATCAGTTGGTCGCCGAGGAGCAGGGCGTCGCAGCTTCAGAGTTGCGGGGCACGATCCAAAACGACATCTTGAAGGAGTACGTCGCCCGCGGCACCTACATCTATCCCCCGACACCATCGATGCGTCTCGTCACGGATGTGTTCGCATACGCCGGCCGGGAGATCCCGGGATGGAACACTATTTCGATCTCGGGCTATCACATTCGTGAAGCAGGGGCTACAGCGGCCCAAGAGTTGGCATTCACCATCGCCAACGGGGTTGCGTATGTGCGGGCGGCGATCGAAGCCGGCCTGGATGTGGACGAGTTCGCACCTCGTCTTTCGTTCTTCTGGAACGGCCACAACCATCTATTTGAGGAGGTGGCCAAGTTCCGGGCCGCCCGGCGGATGTGGGCACGGCTCATGCGCGACGTGATAGGTGCCAAGGATGAGAAGTCTTGGGCGATGCGCTTCCACACTCAGACCGCCGGTTCCACCCTGACCGCCCAACAGCCCCTCACGAACGTAGTGCGGACAACGGTCCAGGCGATGGCGGCAGTCATGGGCGGAACCCAGTCGCTGCACACCAACGGCTACGACGAGGCGCTGGGCCTGCCGACCGAAGAGGCGGCGACGCTGGCGCTGCGAACCCAGCAGATACTGGCGTATGAGTCGGGGATGACTTCGACTGTCGACCCGTGGGCAGGTTCGTGGTTTATGGAGGGACTCACAGACGAACTCGAGGCGGCTGCCACCGATCTTTTCGATCGGGTTGAGGAGATGGGCGGAGCGGTGGCGGCGATCGAGGCGGGATGGATGCAGTCTCAGATCGAGGACGCCGCGTATCGCGAGGCGCGCGCCCAAGAGTCGGGCGAGTCGGTGGTGGTGGGTGTGAACCGCTTCGCGGCCGAGGAATCCGAGAGGATCCCGGTGATGCGAATCGACCCCGAGTTGGAACGCTCCCAGGTCGAACGGCTGTCGGCGTGGCGATCCGAACGTGGTTCGGTGGATGAAGTACTGAACATCGTCGAACAGGTCGCTCGGTCAAACGAGAACCTATTGCCGTCCTTGAAAGAGGCGTTGCGGGCAGGGGCAACAATCGGTGAAGTCTCCGACGTACTTCGGACGGTTTTCGGCACCCACCGATAGGCCTCAGCGTCGTGGATGGGGACGACTAGAACGCAACCCGTCGGATCATTCCTACCATCGCAGCTGTGACTACTCGACTCTTGATAATCGGAGGCGGCCCTGGGGGGACGCAGGCGGCGTCTACGGCTGCGTCCCTCGGCGCGTCGGTGACTCTCGTCGAGCGCGACATCATTGGTGGAGCCGCTCACCTGTGGGACTGCATTCCGTCTAAGACCATGACCGCAACGGCGATTCGCATCGGTTCGATCCGCAACGCCTCCCGGTTAGGCCTGGTTGCCGAGCCGGGCAAAGTCGACATCCGAGCGTTGGCCGCTCGGATCGACGGCATCTCTGGAGATATCACGGCGAGGTGGCAGAGCCTTCTCAAGTCCCAAGACGTCCAGCTGATGTCGGGAACGGGCAGGTTTGTGGGTCCGAACCGGGCGATCGTCACCGACGAGCACGGGTCCGAGATCGAAGTCGAGTTCGACGCTGCTCTTATCTCAACGGGGTCCAAGCCGCGCGTGCCGCCGTGGGCGGTGGTGGACGGGGAGCGAATCCTGACCACCCGCGACGCCTACGACCTCCCCGAAGTTCCTGAGCACCTCGTGGTGATCGGCTCGGGCGTCACGGGTGTCGAGTTCGTTCATATTTTCGAAACCCTGGGGGCAAAGGTCACTCTCGTTGTGTCGCGCCAGCAGATCCTCCCGCACCGGGACGCCGAGGTGGCGGCCGTTCTCGAAGAAGAGTTCATCAATCGAGGTGTGAAACTCGTTATGGGTGCCAGGGCTGAGGGGATCAACCGCACCGACGACGGGGTTGAAGTCATCTGTGACGACGGACGCGTCGTGCGAGGCTCTCACGCGTTGCTGGCGATCGGTTCGGTTCCGCTCACCGATGATTTGGGACTGGACAAGGCGGGTGTGCAGACCGACCACGGCTACCTCACCGTCGATGAGTTCCAGCGGTCGAACGTTGCCCATATCTACGGCGCAGGCGACGTAACAGGACAGATGCCGCTGTCGTCGGTCGCCCAGATGCAAGGCAAGAAGATCGCTCAGCACGTGATGGGTGCTCGGGTGACGCCGATCGACTACTTCAGTGTCACCCAGGCCGTGTTCACCGAACCTGAGATCGCCTCGGTGGGGCTGGAGGAAGTTCAGGCTGCTGCCGAGGGCCGCAAAGTCCGCACCACCAAAGTGCCGTTCGCCGCTAACGCTCGCGCAGTGCTGCAGGGTTTCCCGCGGGGCTTCGTCAAAGTGATTTCGGACCCGGCGACCGGTGAAGTTCTCGGCGGCACCATCGTCGGTCACAGGGCCTCAGAGCTGATCGGGATCCTGGCGGTGGCCGTACGGGCCAACATGCGGGTTAGCGACCTTCACGAGACGGTGATGGTGCATCCTTCGATGTCCGAGGCAATTACCGACGCCGCGGAGTGATGCCTTGCAGACCCGCTATTTGCTGATCGCTTCGGCTGTAACAGCGCTGGTAATCGTCATCGCCGGCGCCGCCTGGCTGTTCTCAATCCTCTCGAACTGACCGCGGGCGGTCAGCGGATCACGGCGATGACTTCGCCGCTGGTGACCGTGTCACCCGTCTGAACCCGCAGGTCCACAACCTCGCCGTCGTTCAACGCCTTGACTTCGTTCTCCATCTTCATCGCTTCGAGAACACAGATCGTCGACCCGGCGGTAACCCGGTCTCCCGCCTTGATCGACACTTTCACGATGGTTCCCTGCATGGGGGCAACATGGATCCCGTCGCCCGTTCCGGCGGTGGCCGTCTTTTGGCGAACCGGGCGCTTGCGACGCGTCTCGCCTGTGACCGATGGCCCCTCGGTCGTCCAGTAGGCCACGCTGTAGCGACGTCCCCCGATTTCGACGGTCATAGACCGGCGGATGGTGTCTTCGTCGGTCGGGAGGGTTTCTGCGGGTGCCGGGCCGGAGGACACCAGTTCCATGTCCTCTTCGACCCATCGAGTGTGATGACGTCCTGCGACGAAGTCCGGATGTGCCAGGACCTGCTGATGGGCGGGGATGGTTGTCGGGACTCCGTGGATGTCGTACTCGCTTAGCGCACGCAGGCCGCGGGCGATCGCCCGATCCCGATCCGGAGCCCACACGATCAGCTTCGCCATCAGGTTGTCGTAGTACTGGGAGACCGTTGTTGCTGTCTGCACCCAGCCGTCGACTCGCACCCCGAAGCCGTCGGGTTCTCGGTACTCGGTGATCTTGCCGGGTGCGGGCATGAAATTCTGGAAAGGATCTTCGGCGTTGATACGGAACTCGATGGCGTGACCTGTGGGGTTGATCGAGGTGATCGACACCGGCTGGCCGTCTGCGATCAAAAGTTGTTCGGCTACGAGGTCGATGCCCGTGACCATTTCTGTGATGCAGTGCTCGACCTGCAGCCGGGTGTTCATTTCGAGGAAGTAGAAGTCGCCTTCTTGGTCGAGTAGGAACTCGACGGTTCCGGCGTTGCGATACGCACAGATCCGGGCGATCGACAGCGCCGCCTCACCGAGAGCGGCGCGCTGCTCGTCGTTCATTGCATCGGAAGGGGTCTCCTCGATCAGCTTCTGATGGCGACGCTGGACGGTGCAGTCGCGTTCACCGAGGAACAGTTCGTTGCCGTGGTCATCCACGAGGATCTGGGCCTCGACGTGGCGAGGTTTGGCGATGTACTTCTCCACGTAGACCGCTGGATTGCCGAAATAGGCGTCTGCCTCGCGCCGTGCGCCGTCGAATGCGGCGTCGATCTCGTCGGCAGCATGGACCACTCGCAAGCCTTTGCCTCCGCCACCGTGGGCTGCCTTGATCGCGACCGGGTAGCCGTACTCCTCCGCGACGGCTTTCACCTCATCGGAAGATTCCGAAGGTTGGGTGGTTCCAGGGACCGTTGGTGCGCCCGCTTCGATTGCCGCTTTCCGCGAAGAGATCTTGTCGCCCATAAGCCGGATTGCCTCTGGGGGCGGGCCAACCCAGATGATCCCGGCATCTATGACCATCTGGGCGAAATCGGCGTTCTCGGAAAGGAACCCATATCCGGGGTGAATGGCGGATGCTCTGGATTCGGCCGCCACCTCAAGGACACGTGCCATCTTCAGATATGAATCAGCGGCTGGTGCCGGTCCGATGTTCCAGGCTTCATCGGCCAGATGAACGTGGAGGGCGTCGCGGTCCAACTCCGAGTACACGGCGATGGTTCGCAGTCCCAGCTCGCTGGCGGTCCGTATGACGCGCACGGCGATCTCGCCACGGTTGGCGATGAGCACAGAGTCGATGCGGTTCAATTTCACAGGGGAATGTTCCCATGTTTGCGCGGGGCGAGTGACTCTCTCTTCGTTCTGAACATCTCAAGTGTGCGGATCAGCCGTGGACGCGTCTCCCGTGGCTCGATCACCTCATCGACCAGGCCCAGCTCCGCAGCTCTGTAAGGGTTGTTGAACCTGGTTTCGTAGTCGGCGATGAGCGCGGCTCTCGTTTCTTCCGGGTCTTCGGCTGAGTTCAACTCGCGACGGTGGATCACATTGACCGCCCCTTGTGCTCCCATGACTGCGATCTCGGCACTCGGCCAGGCGAAAACCATGTCCGCCCTGATCCCGCGGGAGTTCATGACCAGATAGGCGCCTCCATAGGCCTTCCTCGTTATCACCGAGATGCGTGGCACGGTGGCCTCGCAGTACGCATAGAGGAGTTTGGCTCCGTGACGGATGATCCCGCTGTGTTCCTGTTCGACTCCCGGCAGGAACCCTGGGACATCGACGAAGGTGATCAGTGGGATGTTGAACGCGTCGCAGAAGCGGACGAATCGGGCCGCCTTTTCAGAAGCGAGGATGTCGAGAGTGCCAGCCAACGCCGAAGGCTGATTGGCGACGATGCCAACCGAGTGACCGTCGAGGCGGGCGAACCCGACGACGATGTTCGGCGCGAAATGAGGCTGGACTTCGAAGAACTCACCATCGTCGACCACCGACTGGATGACTTCCTCCATGTCATATGGCTGATTTGCGGAGTCAGGGATGATGCTGTCGAGTCCGTCGTCAGTTCGACCCTTCGAATCGGTCGGCGCGAAGTACGGGGCGTGCTCCATGTTGTTCTGCGGAAGAAACGACAGCAGATAGCGCACGGACTCCAGCGCTTCTGCACCGTCGTGAGCGACAAAGTGCGTGACCCCCGATTTGGAGGCGTGGGCCATGGCGCCACCCAACTCTTCCATTGTCACTTCCTCACCCGTCACAGTCTTGATGACATCTGGCCCGGTGATGAACATGTGGGATGTGCCTTCGACCTGGAAGATGAAGTCGGTCATGGCGGGGGAGTAGACCGCTCCGCCAGCGCAGGGTCCCATTATCACTGAAATCTGCGGGATCACTCCCGACGCCCTGACGTTGCGCTCGAAGATACGTCCATACCCGTCGAGCGCCGCAACCCCTTCTTGGATCCGGGCGCCGCCAGAGTCCTTGAGCCCGATCACCGGTGCACCGACATCCATCGCCATGTCGAGGATCTTGCAGATCTTGTCTGCGACCGCCACGCCGAGGCTTCCGCCAAACACAGTGAAATCCTCGGCGAACAAGAACACCTGGCGTCCGTCGATCGACCCGAAGCCTGTGACCACCGCATCGCCGGGAGGCGTGGTGTCTTCGATGCCAAAGCCGCGGGCCTGATGCCTGACCATCATGTCGACTTCCTGGAATGAGCCCTTATCCAGGAGGAGATCTATTCGCTCGCGGGCAGTCAGTTTGCCTAGTTCGTGTTGGCGATCAACCGCTCGACGACTGCCGGAGTGGAGTGCCTCATCCCGCAATTGCCGAAGCTGCTCGATTCGATCCTCGGTACCCACCACACCTCCACGAATAGGCTGAGTCATCCTCGAACAGGGCCGAGATGCCACCACCATATTCATTAGTCAGCCGTGAGGTCACCGACTCGACCCAAGACGATGCTCGCGCCGCGTTCGCGGGTCAGCCTGTCTTGGTGGTCGCGGGGGAGCAACGTAGAGGGAGGGGGCGGTCCGCACGGGACTGGCAAACCGCTCCGCGGGCCATGGCTGCGTCGCTCGCATGCCGTCCCGATTGGGACGCCGCCAACCTGTCACTGATCCCGCTATTGGCCGGGATAGCTGCGGCACGAGTCATCGATTGTGGGTTGAAGTGGCCCAACGACGTGCTGATCGCTGAAGAAAAGGTGGGAGGGATCCTCGTCGAAAGCAGCGATGGCACAGTCGTTGCCGGCTTCGGCCTGAATCTCTGGTGGCCGGGGGCACCCGACGGATATGGCGCACTGCACTCAGACGACCCAGGACCGCACCGAGCGGTCGAGTTGGCCGAGCAGTGGGCCAGCGCGCTGCTCGAACTCATCGACACCGGATCGTCCGATTGGCCCCGGGACGAATACCGAACGAAGTCCGTGACCATCGGCCGGGACATCACCTGGACCCCCGGCGGCATCGGCAAAGCAATCGACGTCGCCCCCGACGGCGCCCTGATCGTCATCACCCCCACCGCCCAAACCCTCACCCTCCACGCCAGCGAAGTCCGCCACGTGAGGTAAATCCATTGGCCCAGCCTTCGGCCGGCCTGTCTCTTTTTTCGTTCCCTTCGGGACCGCCCCCCTCGCCCGTCACTGCGTGCCGGGCTGCTCCCCCTTTGTGTCAGGATTCTGGGGGTGGGGTGGCCGGCCCCTGGGATCTGACTCTGGTCCCCCCTGTCCATCCTGGTGGGGTGTGACTCTTGTTGGGCTTGTCGATCCGGGGCCGGTTTCCCCGTCAACGCGTGACTTGATAGGTGACCGTGCCG
Source organism: Acidimicrobiia bacterium (assembly GCA_041744795.1). GTDB lineage: Bacteria > Actinomycetota > Acidimicrobiia > Spongiisociales > ZC4RG35 > DATHWB01. The sequence goes on along the minus strand of JBGTKD010000082.1, from coordinate 43 downwards.
AGTAGTGCCTCGACAAAGGGCTGTCCGCGTTGATGGATCACCC
>JBGTKD010000081.1:0-3130 GCA_041744795.1 Acidimicrobiia bacterium | reverse complement strand
ATCCCAGGCCTGTTCGAGAATTTCGGAATAGCCGACCACCGCGGTGAGTGGGGTGCGGATCTCATGGGAAACCGAAGCGATGAACTGTTCGCGGGCCTCGTTGATGCGGTCGTTGTCCGAGACCTCGTCTCGCAGACGGCGGCGCTGGGCAATTCCCCCCGCCATGATCATTCCCATCAGGGCGAAGGCCGTCGACGCGAGCAGACCGAGTGGGAGCATCAGAGGGTTGGCGTAGAGGTCGCGGCTCTCTGCGACGACGTTGAGACTCCACGGCCTATTGCCAAAACCAATGGTTGTACCCCGGAATGCGACACCGCGAGGGGCGAGTTGGGTTGACTGGTCCAGGCTTGCCGACACTGACTGGGCGAGGGCAGGCGGGACGCTGCCGGCGAGAAGATCGGCGTTGACGATGGCGAAAGCCGGGTTCCTGCCATCGTTGTCTGGATAGATCAGAAGGGCAGAGCCGCGCGGCAGGTCCGTCATGGGGGTGAAGGTCGTAGCAGTCAACGAATGACTGTTCATCGCCCGGGTTATCGCCTCGCGGATGTTCCGACGCTGGTAGAGGTCCGCCCCCGTCCAGTCGAGGTTCGGATCCTCGGAGTAGAACAGTCCCACCGTGTAGGAGTCGCCGTCGACGTCAACGGTGCCCCATCCGATGACACCGGCGACCGGGCGGGCTTCCTCGAAGAAGTTTGCGAACTCGTCTGCGCTTAGGTCGGGGCGCACTTCGACCAACGCTCGCGCCCCGTGGAGGACATGGGCGATCGAGTCCAACTCACCTTTCAGGGCGAGGGCGGTGGAGGCGGCGATCGAATCGAAACGCTCCGAAGCAGCGTTGCGGTCGGCGGCGACGATGCCCAGAGTGAACAGGACGCCCACGACGGCGATGACCGCACCAATCAGGTACGCGGTCGGACCATAACGTTTCGAGGTCTCAGCCATTAGTCAGATTTCGGTCGAAACGTGGGGTGACTGAAGGCGAACACCATCGATGTCAGAAGCGACCAACATGGGGTCGTGCGTCGTCCACCCACCGCCGAAATCCCCGAACAGCCCGGAACCTATCTGTTCCGGGACAAGCACGGCCGCGTCATCTACGTGGGAAAAGCCAAGTCGCTGCGCAAGCGGGTCATCAGCTACTTCACCAAAGACCTCCACCCCCGCACCGAGACGATGGTCCAAGCCGCCGACAGCGTCGAGTGGATCATCGCCGACTCCGAGATCGCCGCACTCATGTTGGAGTACTCGCTGATCAAACAGCACCGGCCGCGCTTCAACATCAAACTGCGCGACGACAAGTCCTATCCGTATCTGGCGATCACCCGCAAAGACGAATGGCCCCGGGCGAGAGTGATGCGGGGCAAGAAGGCCAAAGGAAACGAATACTTCGGTCCTTACGCCCACACCTACGCCATCCGCAAAACTCTCGACCTGTTGCTGCGCACCTTCCCGGTGAGGACCTGTTCGGATGGTGTGTTTCGCCGCCAGCAGGCCCAAGGCCGGCCCTGTCTGCTGTTCCACATCGAGAAATGCTCGGGACCATGTGTTGGCGAGGTCGGGACGGGCGAGTACACCGAACTGGTCGACGGCCTCGCCGACTTCCTACGGGGCAACACCGACGGTGTCACCGAAGACCTGAACGACCAGATGTGGCGGGCGTCCCAAAGACAGGAATACGAGTTGGCCGCCCGATACCGGGACCGGATCGGAGACCTGGAACGGGCCGTCGAACGCCAAGAGATTGTCGCCGAACGACCCGAGAACTTCGACCTGGTCGGTTTCCACGGAGACGACCTGGAGACATCGGTGCAGGTGCTGCACGTACGCAAGGGCCGGGTGGTCGGACGGTTCGGCACGGTTGTTGACCGGGTGGAGGACCTCACCGATGCCGAACTGATGGAAGGCGTCGTGCGTGAGTTGTATCTCGACGAGGTGCCTCCGCCTGTTGTGCTGGTGGCGCTTCTTCCTCCGGATGCTGAGGCGGTGGAGGTGTGGTTGAGCGAGCGGCGCGGTTCGAAAGTGACGATCCGGGTGCCGCAGCGGGGAGCCAAACGCCGGCTGATAGAGACGACCACCGTCAACGCCCGGGAGGCGTTCGGACGTCACCGGCTCAAACGCCAGACCGATCACAACTCACGGGCCAGAGCACTGCGGTCCTTACAAGAGGTGCTCGGGTTGGAAACCGCTCCGCTGCGGATCGAAGCCTATGACATCTCCACATTGCAGGGCACAAACACTGTGGCCTCGATGGTCGTGATGGAAGACGCCGTGCCCAAACGGGGGGAGTACCGCAGGTTCAAGATCCGCACCGTCGACGGCCAAGACGACTTCGCCTCAATGGAAGAGACCCTGCGCCGCCGGTTCACCGCCTACCTGCGTGAAATCAGAAAGCCGTTGGAAGAACAGGGTCGTTTCTCTTATCCGCCCAGCCTGATCCTCATCGACGGCGGACCGGGCCAGTTGGGCCGGGCAGAGAAAGTGCTGGCCGAGTTGGACCTCGATATCCCCGCCATCGGCCTGGCCAAACGAATGGAAGAGGTCTACCTCCCCGGCCAACCCGACCCGATCCGCATCCCCCGCGACGAAGAAGCCCTCTACCTACTCCAACAAATCCGAGACGAAGCGCACCGCTTCGCAGTGACCTACCACCGACAGTTGCGCTCCAAAACAATGGTCGACTCAATCCTCGACGAGGTAGCCGGAGTAGGCCCGGGCCGGAAGAAGGCGCTGGTAGGAAAATTCGGCAGTGTCAAGAAGATGCGCGAGGCCACCGTGGAAGATTTGGGCGAGGTTGTCCCGAAGACGGTGGCCCAAGCGGTATGGGAAGCCTTACATACCGGCTGATTATTGGCCCGGCCTGTCGGCCGGCCTGTTTCTTTTTCGTTCCCTTCGGGACCGCCCCCCTCGCCCGTCCCTTCGTGCCGGGCTGCTCCCCCTTTGTGTCAGGATTCTGGGGGTGGGGTGGCCGGCCCCTGGGATCTGACTCTGCTCCCCCCTGTCCATCCTGGTGGGGTGTGACTCTTGTTGGGCTTGTCGATCCGGGGCCGGTTTCCCCGTCAACGCGTGACTTGATAGGTGACCGTGCCGAGTAGTGCCTCGACAAAGGGCTGTCCGCGTTGATGGATCACCC
>JBGTKD010000080.1:0-16677 GCA_041744795.1 Acidimicrobiia bacterium | reverse complement strand
ATCTGCCCTCCACAGATCCCGATGAGCTGTCGGTCTGGTTCTCCGAGACGGTCAGGATCGGCGGCCTCCCGGGCTACCTATCGACCTTCGATCACACGATTGCGGTGATGCAGACGCCGGAGGCGATCGAACGTGTCGCCTACGAGTCTGCGGCCGACCTGGCAGCAGACGGGGTCATCTACGCAGAGGTGCGCTTCGCGCCGGAGTGGAACACCCAGCAAGGACTTAGCCTTGACGACGTCATCGAAGCTGCGCTAGCGGGCTTTTCCCGGGGCGGGCGTGACCACGAAATCGACGTTCGGCTGATCATCGACGGGATGCGCAACATGGGCCGGAGCCTCGAAGCGGCAGAAGCGGCTGTCCGTTGGGCCCACGCCGGTGTGGTGGGATTCGATATCGCTGGACCGGAAGCCGGATATCCGCCAGCCGAGCACCTCCTCGCGTTTGATGTCGCTCGTCGTGGCGGGCTGGGCATCACGATCCATGCGGGAGAGGGCGACGGTCTGGCATCGATCGCCGAAGCGGTGAACGTATGCGGGGCCGAACGCATCGGACACGGTGTGCGGATCGCAGACGACATCGACGGAGACAACCTCGGTGGGCTAGCCACGCAGATCCGAGATGGCGGAGTTCCGCTTGAACTGTGTCCCCGCTCCAACGTCGACACCGGAGCGGTCCGCTCGTTGGCTGACCATCCGATCGACCGGCTCCTGCGGCTCGGATTCAACGTGACCGTCAATTGTGACAACCGCCTGATGAGTTCGACCAGTCCCACCCGGGAGTTGTTCGGACTTGTGGAGACCTTCGGATGGGGATTTGACGACATCCGGCGGGTGACTGTCAACGCAGCCAATGCCGCCTTCGTCGACGATCCGACACGCCGGAACTTGAAAGCGCGGATCGACTCGTTTTATACGACCTGACGTTTAACACGGAGGCGGCGTATCGTCCGAGCGATGCAAGCCCAGACCATCGCAGAGCTTCGGTCGTCGGGTTGGACTGACCGAACCGTCAAAGAAGAGTTGCGACAGAACCTCGTCGAACGGATGCGGTCAGGAGAGGAGCTGTTTCCGGGAATCGTCGGATATGACGACACGGTGCTGCCAGCTTTGGAGCGAGCGCTCCTAGCTGGCCATGACATGATCCTCCTTGGAGAGCGCGGACAGGCCAAGACCCGTCTGATCCGGCGTCTCGTCGACCTGCTGGACGAGTGGCTTCCCGCCATCGACGGCTGCGAAATCAACGACTCCCCATATGCACCGGTGTGTGCGTCGTGTCGGGCCAGAGTCGCCGAAGACGGTGACAACGTTCCGATCCGTTGGATCGGCCGGCAGGATCGCTTCGCCGAGAAGCTGGCTACCCCCGATACCGCAGTCGCAGATCTCATCGGAGATATCGACCCGATCAGGGTGGCCGAGGGCCGGTACCTGTCCGACGAGTTGGTGATCCACTACGGACTTGTACCGCGCACTCACCGAGGAATCTTCTCGATAAACGAACTGCCGGACCTTCCGCCCCGGATCCAGGTATCGCTTCTCAACATCCTGGAAGAGCGTGACATCCAGATCCGTGGTTTCACGGTCCGTCTGCCGCTCGATCTGTTGTTGGTGGCGACCGCCAACCCGGAGGATTACACCAACCGGGGGCGGATCATCACGCCTCTCAAAGACCGTTTCGGTTCAGAGCTGCGCACCCACTATCCGCTGGATCGCATCCAGGAGATCGACATCATGCGCCAAGAGGCAAAGCCTCCCGCTTCGGCCGGGGTCGAAGTCTTCGTACCCGACTTCCTCGAGGATGTCATCGCAGAGTTCACCCACCAGGTACGTGCCTCGGGCCACGTCAACCAACGCTCGGGCGTGTCGGTTCGGCTCTCGATCTCGAACTTCGAGACTCTGATCGCTTCGGCCATTCGTCGGGCCGTGCGCACAGGGTCGGACCGGGCTGTTCCCCGGGTGTCGGATCTCGACGGTCTCGCCCAGTCCTCGATGGGACGAGTCGAATTTGAAGGATTCGAGGAGGGCAGGGAGGCTGAGATTCTCCGTCGCCTTCTCAACGTCGCAGTCCTCGAAGTGTTCAGGGAAACCTTGATGGGATTCGACTTCTCGTCGATGTTGTCCGCCTTCGATGCCGGTCTTGAAATCGAGATCGGCGATCTGAGTCCGGCCAGCGACGTGCTCTCCCAATTCGCCGAACTCGACGTGACAGATCTGCTCTTGCGGCTCGGCATCACCGACGCCGGGGCTGAGGAGACAGCCTCGGTCATTGAGTTCGCCCTCGAAGGGCTGCATCTCACACGGCGCCTCAACAAGCACGAAAGGATGTACTCGGCCTGATGCCGCGGCCTGCCCGCTACTCACGCTGGGATGGAACCCAGAATCCGTTCGGTCCTGACCTGCCCATCGACGATCTGGCCGATCAGTTGGCTGAGGATGTCCTTGACGGATGGGGGATCGACAACGCCCTCCGCCGGATGCTGCAGGAAGGCATGTCGGGACGGTTCGAAGGGCTGCGTGAGATCAGAGAACGGATCCGCCGGCTCCGAGAGGACCAGGCCGCCAGAACGGGGCGTCCCGATCCGCTTGCCGACTTCCGTCAGCGTTTGGAAGACATCAAGGCGACCGAGTTTGCCGCCCTGGCTGCTGACCCAGCCGAGGAGGCTCGGTTCGCCGAACTCGATCTCGAAACGCTGCCAGACAACATGGCCGACCAGATCCGGCAGCTGCGGGAATATGAGTGGACGTCTTCGGAGGCGAGGGAATCGTTCGAAGAACTCCTCGACGAGGTACGCCGCCAGATCCTGGATGCCTCGTTCCGTCAGATGAGCCAGTCGATGCAGGAGATCAGCCCTGAGGACCTTGCCCGACTCAAAGACATGATGGCGGATCTGAACGGGCTCATGGAAGCCCGCGCTCAAGGTCTTGGACCGAGTCAGGATCAGTTCAACGATTTCATGGCTAGGCACGGCGAATTCTTCCCCGAGAATCCGCAGACTTTCGATGAGCTGTTGGAGGTTCTTGCTCGTCGGGCGATGGCGATGTCTCGCTACATGGCGTCGCTCACGCCCGAACAGCGCGCCGAGATGCAGTCCCTCATGGAAGACCTGATGGGAGATCTGGATCTTGCATTCCAGATGTCGCAGTTCAATCAGAATCTGCGTGCCCTGGCCCCGCAAATGCCATGGGACCAGCCGATGGAGGGCTCGGGTGATCCGATGGGTCTTTCCGAAGGTCTAGACGCCATCGACCAAGCGTCAAGGCTCGAAGAATTGGAAAACGCCCTCGGCCAGGATTACCCCGGCGCGTCGTTAGAGGACATCGACGAAGAGCGCCTGCGTGAAACGCTCGGAGACGAAGTTGTGCGTGACTTACGACGCCTGCGGGCGATCGAGAAGATGCTCGAAGACGCCGGAGTGATCTCGCGTTCGGGTGGCCGCCTCGAATTGACACCACGCGGAGTTCGAAAGCTTGGCGAGCGTGCGCTCACTCGTGTGTTCCAGAGACTGGCAATAGCCCAACCGGGATCTCACGAAGTGTCCGACGCAGGAGGTTCGGACGACCTAACAGGTGCCACCCGGCCCTGGCGGTTCGGGGACACGTTCCGGCTTGACCTCGGACGAACCGTTTACAACGCCGTCCTGCGTTCAGGGCCGGGTAAACACGTCCGTCTCCACCCTGACGACTTTGAGATCGCCGAAGCGGAACACCGAACCAGGACAGCAACCGTGCTTCTGCTTGATATGAGTCGCTCGATGCCACTGCGTGGGCACTGGCTCCCCGCCAAGCGGATGGCTTTGGCCCTGCACACGCTGATCTCCACGACCTATCCGGAGGACCATCTGGAGATCATCGGTTTCAGTGACTACGCCCGTTCGATGACACCCGCCGACCTGGCCGAAGTCGATTGGGAACCGGTTTACGGGACCAACATGGAACACGCCTTCAACTTGGCGGGACGTGCCCTCGCCAAGCACCGCGACGCTTCCAAGCAGGTCTTACTGGTTACCGATGGAGAGCCCACCGCCCATCTCGAAGGCGACCGCGTCTACTTCAACTGGCCCCCGGTTCGCGAGACGCTGGAAAAGACCTATCGGGAAGCGATGCGCTTGTCCCGGTCAGGGGTGACGATGAACATCTTCATGCTCGAACAGTCGCCGGGACTGGCAGGATTCGTCGAGCGCCTGGCCCGGATCGTTCAGGGAAGGGTGTTCTCGGGTACCGGCGAGGAGATCGGGGACATGATCGTCTCGGACTACGTGCGCTGACGCCACATCAGGCGCCAGACAATCCCGACGGCGATGACCGCAACGCTGACTCCTATGACCGCCGGATCGAGCCACACGGCCAAGAACACGCACGACCCCATGCCCGCCCACGCTGTCCAGCGGGGAAACATGCGTGTCTCGAGCTTCAACGCAGCCGCATTGGTGATGGCGTAGTACAGGAGGACCGAGAACGCCGAGAACGACCAAGCAACTCGCAGATCCCCGAGGAGAGTGAGTCCGGCGATCACCAACCCTGTGACGACAACCGCAGCGCGCGGCGAAGAGTCGGTGACTCGCGCCATGGCAGAGGGCATGTCTCCCCTTCTGGCCATAGCCAGCCAGACCCGGGACAGCCCGAGGATTAGGTTGAGAAGCACGCCTGCCAGGGCTGCTGCAGCCGCGATCGAAACTATGAAACCTCCGTCGAGCGAGTGCGCCATTTCGAAGAGGCTGTCTCCCCCAATGCCGCTCCCGGCCCACAGCCCGGAAACCGTCCAGGCAATAGCGGTGTACAGGAGCGCGGTGATCAGCAGCGTCATGATGACCGCCCGGGGGATCGTGACAGCCGGTTGGCGCACTTCCTCGCCCAGGGTCGCGATTCGTCCGTAACCCGTATAGGCGACGAACAGGAAGGCGATCGCCTCGAATACTCCACCCGGTGTGCCAGCAGGCGCTTCGATACCGGCGTCGAGAGTGGCGAGGCGTCCGAGGATAACGAAGCCGACGAGCCCGGCGATCGTGACGGTCACAAGAACGAGGTTGACGCTGGTTGTTCGTCGAATCCCTGCGGCGACCAGACCGGTCATCAGCGTCACTATGACCGCCGGGGTCCAAGCCAGCCCGAGCAGCGCACCGAGGGCTAGGGCGGCGGTGGCCGCCGATGCGGATTTGGCCACCAGAAACAGCCAACCAGCTAGGTAGCCCGGCCATTCTCCCAACAGCCGCGTTCCGTACTCATAGGTTCCGCCCGCCACGGGATGAGCCGAGGCCAACGCGGCGGAGGAGAGTCCGTTGAAGACGGCGACGACGGCCGCGACAGGCGCGGCGAGAATTATCCAGGTACCCGCGAAGTCGAATGCGATAGCGATGGCGACGAATGCACCGGTACCGAGTATCGACCCGAGACCTGTGACCACCGCTCCACCAAGGCCCAGTTCCCGTCTGAGTTCGTTCACCAGACCGGCCAGGGGATGGGGGGACGGTCCTGCGGCGGATAAGCGTGAATCGGTCGGTCCAACAAGTCACGCACACGTCGGATGAGAGCTCCGGCTTCGGCTCCCGAAAGCAGTTCGGCTGCCCGCTGGGCGAGATCGTCTTCCAGCCTGGCTGCCAGGCGCTCGACTCCTTCCAGAAGTTCTGCCGGGATCGTCTGGCCGGCGAAGCCCCACATCACCGTCCGCAGCTTGTCGTCAGCATGGAAGGTGAGTCCGTTGTCGATTGCCCACAGGCGTCCGGTGTCTACTTCGCTCAGAATGTGGCCGATCTTGCGGTCCGCGTTGTTGGCAACGAGGTCGAAGACGGCGAACGGCCAGAGGAGTTCACTCAAGCGCGGTTGGTACAAGGGCCGGGGATCGAAGTCCAGGTCCTCATCTATGAAACGCTGCGCAGAGCCCGGTCCAAATGGTCCTTCGGCTTCGAGGGTCTCTGGGACGAGCTTGAGTCCCAGCGCTGTGCTGACCTCGTAGGCAAGGACCTCACGACGGGCCAGAGTCCCGAATGCGAAGTCCCACAGCGGTTCTTCGCCCTGCTCCGGCTTGTAAATCCATCGACACCCATCGGCGTCTGATGCCAAAAGGGTGGTGTTGGAGGCGTAGGGCATGCGGCCGATGATCTCGACCAGTTCGAGTGTCACGGGCTAGTCCCGGTGGTGGCCGTTGCGCGCAGGGCACTTGTGTTCGTCGGGATCCATCGGCAACTGGCACCACTGGCACAGGGGTCTTCCCTGCTGGACGACTTCGAGGGCGACCTGGGCCATTGCCTGGAACTGTTCGGGTGCGATGACGAAAGACACACCGTCGGTTTCGTCGATCGAGGACACTTCGACGGTCAGGAGTTCGGAGCCACCGAGGGAAATCGAAATGTCGCCAACCCGAAACCGCTCGTTGCCTTCTCCCGGATCATCGACGGGGAGTCCATCGGCGATGAGACGATCCACAGCCTCCTGTTCGGAGTCGATACCCCGTTCCGCCAGGATGGCAAGGCCCTGTTCGGCCAATGCCGCTACCTGAAGTTTCTCGGCGAGCAGCGAGGTGGGTTCGCCGCCGGTGACGATCTGGAGATAGAACCGACGTTGACCTGGCTCGCCGACCGCTCCGGCAACGATGCGCTCTGCAGGACCGAGGTCGTCTACCGCCATGTCGCGGGATCTCCCGTTGTATTGAGAGCGACAACTACAGGAATGCCGTCACGGGGGATGTCGATGACCGTTACCGACGCCGGGCTCACCCCTATACGTTGGAACATGTCCAGGGGCGTGCCGAGGTAGTGGGCCGTCACGGCCTTGATGATGTCGGCATGGGTGACGATCGCCACGGTCTGTTTGGGATGGGTGCGCGCGATCCGCTCGACGGCCGTCACTGCTCGGCGCTGGGCGTCAGCCAAGTTCTCGCCTTCGGGAAACGTCATTCGCGAAGGCGTGATCTGGACGGTTCTCCATGCCTTCAGCGGGTACAGGCTCTTCAGGCTACGTCCCGACCACGTCCCGTAGTCGACTTCCATCACTCCGTCTTCTCGGATTGGTTCGAGTTTGTGCGGTCGGCCAACCTCGACGGCGGTCTGCCACGTGCGTTCGATGGGGGAGGAGTAGACGGCTTTGAGCTTCAGGTCGGCCAGGTGGGCAGCGGTCGTTCTGGCGATCTCCAACCCGGCGTCGCCTAGGAAAACCCCGGGCAAGCGCCCGGTCAGCTTCTTACCGGTTTCCGGCGTCGGCGCATGGCGGACAAGGAGGACACGACCCATCCCCCGACCATATCGCCCATCAGCGCGAACGCGCATCTTGACTCCCCGCCCGCATTCCGCGGGCTAGATGGGACGCCGGCGTCCTTGGCCTCAAGTGGTGAGCGCGACGTCTAACCCTGGGTAGGCGTTTTAGCCCCGGGTACGGGGTTCGGTGAGGTGGGGGTGGTTGTTGCGGAACGAGTTCACTTCCGAGGACACTGCGTGCTCGTGGATCAGGTCGGGGTCGACTTGCTGGAGCAGCCTTTCGGCCTCGAGCGGGTCGGTGAGGTCTCGGTCGAGCCAGGCGTCCCACACTTCGGGAACCAGGATGACCGGAGTGCGGTCGTGAATCTCGGAAATGACCCCCTCGGATGAGGCGGTGATGATCGAACAGGTCCGGACCCATTCCTCGGTCTCCGGGTCCTTCCAAGAAGACCAGATGCCGGCGAAGGCCAGGGGATATCCGTCCGCTCGAAATACCCAGTGGGGGGTCCGCCCTACCTCTTTCGGCTCCCACTCGTAGAAGCCGTCCGCCGGTATCAGGCAGCGTTTCCTGGAGAATGAATCGCGAAAGGTCGGTGTGGTGGCGACGGTCTCGGAGCGGGCGTTGATGTGGATCGACTTGCGGTTCTTGGCCCAGTGGGGGAGGAGTCCCCAACGCATCGTCCCGAGGAGGCGCTCGTTCTCCCACTCGGCGACGGTGTAAACCGGATCGGTGGGAGCGACGTTGTAATTGGGTTCAAGCGACTCCGTGACCAGACGATCCACGGAGAAGAACTCTGCGTAATCATCGGCCTCAGCCGCCAGCACATAGCGTCCACACACACGGCGAGTTTACGAGCAAGCGGTTGGCCTACGATTGCGTACCGCATCCACCGAAGGGGGCCCGATTGACAGCCGGTCTTCCGATCGACGGCCTGGTCTTCGCCGTGGCCATGCTTCTGGTCATCGGCATTCTCGTCGTCGGTGTATCGGACCGCCTTCGCCTTCCTGCATCGCTGCTCTCGCTAGCGATCGGAATGCTTTTCGGCAGCGACGGCTTCGGGCTGATCAATCTCAACGATGCGAGTCTGGTGCGTAACATCAGCGTCGTCGCTCTCGTCGTCATCCTCTTCGAGGGGGGCCTTACGACCAAACCCTCGGCCATCCGGGAAGCCGGTTTGGCGGGATTCACACTGTCGTCTGTAGGTGTGCTCGCTACAGCGGGTGTCACTGCCGTTGCAGTTCAATTGCTCTTCGACTTCACATGGAGCACCGCCCTCCTGCTGGGTGCCGTTGTCGCTTCTACCGACGCTGCGGTTGTCTTCGACCTTGTAAGGCGTGCTCCGCTCCCGCGGAAACTCTCCAGCATTCTCGAAGTGGAGTCCGGAGCGAACGATCCGGTCGCGATTGTTCTCACGGTTGGGCTTCTTCATACCCTCGAGTTCGGCGCGACTGCCGGCGATTGGCTGTGGTTTGGTCTGCGACAGCTAGTTGGTGGCCTGGTCGTGGGTTGGGTGATCGGCTGGATCGCGGTTTGGATTCTTCGGTTGCGGCTTCGGTCCCAGGGCCTCTATCCGCTACTCGCCGTGGGAATAGCAGGCCTCTCCTACGCGACAGCTGCTGGACTGTCCGGATCGGGATTTTTGGCCACCTACATAACGGGTCTCGTGGTGGGAGCAGGTGTCCCTAGGCAGCGACGGGTGATCCGAAGTTTTCACGCCAGCCTCGCCAACGGCGCCGACATCGCCCTGTTCTTGCTTCTCGGCCTGCTGGTTTCGCCGTCCGAACTACCTGCGGTGGCGCTTCCGGCATTGGGTGTCACTGCGGTGCTGGTCTTCGTGGCACGACCCGTTGCAGTGGTTGTTTCCATGCTCCCGTTCCGGCTCTCATGGCGTGAGCAGGCGGTTCTCTCTTGGGCTGGTCTGCGAGGAGCCGTCCCTATCGTCCTCGCCACGTTCCCGACTACTGCCGGAATCCCCGCAGGCCAGACGATCTTCAACGTCGTGTTCTTCGTTGTGGTGACCTCGACCCTCTTACAAGGAACCACCACCGTCGCTCTGGTCCGCCGTCTCGGCTTGGAGGCCCCGTCCCCGGCATGGCGTTCGGTTGCCGAGTCCCTTCCGATAGACGTCGAAGAGGTTGACCTGGCCGAAGTGCAACTCACTTCCGACCTTCCGCTAGTGGGAAGGAGCTTGAGAGAGTTTCCGCCCCGCGACGGCATCAGGGTCATCGCCGTAGTGCGAGACGGTGTCACTCTCGTACCCGAGGGAGACACTGTTATGGCGGATCACGACCTTGTCGTTGTTGCCCTCGACACGCGCCGAAGCGAACTAACCGACGTCACCGCCTGGGTCCGAGGGGAGAGTTCCGGGGAGGCGGAGTCCGAACAGATTCCGCCTCCCTGAGATTTGTGTGGTTCAGATCCCGGTGTGGTGAGTTTCCTCGACCACATGACCACCATCTGGCGAGACCAACCGCTCAGTACGGGTCCTTCCAGAACCGGAGAAGAGTCCGAGGAGGACCATGACCGCACCTGCGACCATGAGGATCACTCCAATGACGTCCACCGCGACGATGGGGGATTCGAAGTTGATTGCGAAACGGAGGATCGCTCCTACCGCGGTCAGTGCGATACCGGCCTGGGTCATGCTGGATATCCGCGTCATGTTCCTGCTCCTTTTCCTCGTTGACAGAGGGCGTCGTAGGGGTGACAAATGTGCGATCTCGTCTTACCCCTCGATCGCCACCGTTAAACACGCGATCCGTTGAAGCAGCCCTGTCAGGGATTGACGGAGAAAGTGTCGCAAGTGGCGGGGTCGCCGGTCTCGTATCCGGTTTGGAACCAGCGCTCCCGTTGCTCCGATGAGCCGTGCGTCCATGACTCCGGATCCACCCTGCCGGTAGCGGCCTCTTGAATTCGGTCGTCTCCGACAGCGGCGGCAGCTTCGAGCGCGTCGCGGATGTCGCCGGGCTCCAATTCGAGGACGCGGTTCCCCTCGATGGAGTCGGTGGTAGAGACGTACACCGAGGAGGCCCATACGCCTGCGAAACAATCCGCCTGCAGTTCCATCCTGATCGACAGGTCGTTGGCCGCCGACGGATCGGCTTGCTGGCGGTCGCGCACCTGTTGGTTGATCCCCAGCACCGTCTGCACGTGGTGGGAGATCTCATGGGAGAGCACATAGGCCGGAGCAAACTCCCCGGACGCTCCGAAGCGGGTTTCGAGCTCACGGAAGAACCCGAGTTCGATGTAAACGGTCTCGTCGAGCGGGCAGTAGTGGGGTCCGTATCGCTCGTCGGCGCCTCCACAGCCTGATTCTGTCAAACCCTCGAACAACACGAGGGTCGCATAGCGATACTCGAGTCCCGAAGATCCGAAGGCCTGATCCCAGAACTCTTGGTTGTGGTCGAGGACAACGGACAGGAAGTCGACCATGTCGGCATCCGGGTCCGATTCTCGGGGCAGTGGCGCGGCTTCCGCACCCGATTGCTGCGTCGGCTGTAGCGCTTCGAGGACCCCTGTGAGATCGCCCGCTCCCTCCCCGCCGCCGAAGATGGCGAAGAGAACGGCGATCAGAATGGCTGCTCCACCTCCGCCGACACCCATGGCTCTGCGGCCAGGTGACCCGCGCCGGTCCTGGAGGGAATCGCTCCGCTGCGTTGGCTTCTTGTACCGAACCATCAGGCACACCTATTACCAATTCTCACGCCATCTAACCCTGAATCTTCAGAGTCCTCGAAGAGATTCTGAACGGGGAAAGTTCGCGGGGTCTCGGCAGCTCATTTGTCCAGGTGTCGGGCTCTCACACCGCGACCACGGTGTACCTGGTGAAGGACACTCCGCGCGGCCGCGCTGGCTCATTCGGAATGCGTGCATGCGACTCCCGATGGACATCGCTGCGCATGTACTCCTTGAAGGTCTCCCGGTCGGCCCACCAAGAAACCATCACGTAACGACCGGGGGTTCCCTCATCGCGCCAGACTTCCAGCCGGTGGAAGCCCGGCCAGGAGTCGACCTCACCCAGTCTGTCGTGGAAAGCGTCTTCCAATGTGATCGCGCCCTCCGGATCGATGAAGATCTCGCTGTGGGCCACGAACTGGCCGTCTGTCGCCTCGGACTGCATCATCTCTCCTGTGTGACGGTCAGAGTCTTGATCGCCACCTCGGCCACAGGTTCATCGAGCCTCTCGCGACAGATCTCTTCCATCATCAGCCAGGCGTCATCTAGCCATCGATGCGGAAAACCTCGGGATTCGAACAGGTCATAGCAGTAGTCGATGTGCGCTCTGAAAGCATTAGCTCCTCTGGCCAGAGCTCTGAAGTGGTGTCCAAAGTCCTCATGGGTTCTCGCCCGCCCGTTTTCCCCCATTTTCCACAACTCGGGCTGGCGCTCGTAAAGGCGTTCTGTGGCCAGGAAGGCCAGATGCCCTGCCTGTTCGGCCAGTACGACTTCTGCGGTTCTCTCCATCACTCGCCCCGATCTCGAAGCACCCGATCGAGGCCCTCGACAGCAGTTCGGGCTGTGTTGCCGAAATACTCGCATGGGAGGTTGTCGGTCGGGACGCCCATTTCGAACAGATGCCCGCCAACTCCGACGATCAAGCCATCCTCGATCTTGTCGGCAAGTCTTTCAGTTATCTCATCGATCCCGTCGAGTTGTTCGGGAAGCGTCACCGAGATCATCAGGGCCGTCGCCTTCGAGGACGAGATTGTCTCAACTAGGTCATCCGTCGGCACACCGCGTCCCAGGTAAATGACTCGATATCCTGCTTCTGCCAGGGCGACGCCGACCGCCGCTGTGCCAAGTTCATGGTGGCCTCCCGGCCCGGAAACGCACACAACCGTCTGGTCGCGCCACGGCCTATACCTCGACATCGTGTCCATCAGCCACGAGAGAACGACTGAAGATGCGTGGTGCTCCTGTGAGACGCTCACGGCGCCTCGTGCCCACTGCTCTCCCACTTCATACATGACGGGCCGGACGACTTCTTCGATCACCTGGGTCGCACTGTGGCGGAACGTCAGGCGGTTGAGTCGGAGACGGGACGCGTCGCGTTCGTATTCGATGAGATCCGCCAACAGGTTGTTCCGTTCCTGTTCGGGGTCGAGATCGGCGTACTGGGTCGAAGTCCCCTGAACGTGGAGAGTGATCACAAACGCTGCCCCGGGATGGCCGGGCCGATACTCGAGAAGGCCGCCCATATCCGCCACGATCGAGCGGGCGACGGCCAGACCGATTCCGGTGCCCATCCGTCTTCCGGCTTTGCCCTGGCTGAACGGTTTGAAAATGCTTTCCACCTCATCGGGCGGCACTCCCGAACCGTCATCGCGCACCTCGACAACGAACCGGTCGACGTCGGTGTTCGCCACTATCTCGATGTGGGGTCCCCCGTACTTCACGGCGTTTTGGATGAGTCCTCTCACGACCTGATTGAGCCGGCGCTGATCCACGAAGACCAGAACGCCCCGGCGTCCTTCGGAGCGCACGGTGACTTCTGATTCGAGAAAAGTGGCTGCCACCTGCTTCAACCCGTCGACGAGGTCGCTGACCAGCAGCGGTTCAGTATCGACGCGCATCCGGTCTGACGAGACAAGCCCAGAGGTCATCAAGTCATCTATGACGCCGACCATTCCGTCGGCTGAAGAGCCGATCAGACCGACCAACTCGGCTGTCTCGGCGTCGGTCGACTGTTCGATGACCACCTGAGCTAATCCCAGGATCGCCGTCACCGGTTGTTTGAGTTCGTGGGCGACCTGGGCAAGGACTTCGTAAGCACGGTCCCGCGAGGCAAGGGTGTCTTCTAGCATGTCGACATACCGGTATTGGCCCGTGATGTCGACGGCAAGCACGCTCCAGGCGTTCTCACTGATCCGCGTTGTCGTCACCGACCACGACGTTCGGTTTCTATCCAAATTCCAGTGATGCCCGTAGTCGTCGAGCCCGTCCACAATCAGCATCCGGCTTTCGGATTCGCCTACGTCGAGGCTGTCGACCAACTTCTTCCAATCCTCGAGGTGGCTGAGGGGGAACCAGTCGTGGCCATCGGAGGTGAGAGAGCGCGACAGGTCATTCGGGTTGGAGGTCAATTCGCCGGTTGGGCTCTTCTCAATGAGGACGATCGGCAACAACGCACTGTTCACCAGCACGGCGAAACCGTTGGAAGATTGCGCAGCCATCTCCCCACCTCTCAAGCACGTTCGACGCCGGGTGCCGATCGACACATCCGACATTCAAGGATAGGACTGGGTGGGCAATCACGGAGAAGCTCAGACATTCTCACTACCTCGTTGCGGGACCTTGGCCCTGCTCGGTTGGCGGTGCTCGGCGAATACCATCCGGATGTGCTGAATTAGAGAGAAGATGTTTTCCCGAGGCAAGGAGACGTTGCCCGTGCCGATGGAACAGGTATTGGATTGGGCGTTTCGGCTTGTGCTGGCCGGAGTTCTTGGAGCGCTCGTCGGGACCGAGCGCGAAAGCAGGGGACATCCCGCAGGAGTCCGAACTCAGGCGCTGGTGGCCCTGGCTGCCGCCCTGATGACAGGTGTGGGGGCCGAAGGCTTCGGAGGAATCCCCGCTGACCCAACCCGTGTCGCGTCCCAGGTGGTCACGGGTATCGGCTTCATTGGCGCCGGCGTGATCCTCCAGCATCGAGGTACGGTGCGCGGTCTGACCACGGCGGCCACGCTTTGGTTGAGCGCCGCTCTCGGAATCGCGGTAGGAGCGGGGATGGTCATCCCGGCGCTGATGGCCGCAGCGGCGGCGTTCCTTCTCATGTTCGGTCTGTCCACTTTGAAACCTTTCATCCGCAACCACGGGGCGCGCACGGTTCACGTTGAGTACGAGCGTGGTCACGGGACGATGGGGCCACTTCTCAGATCGCTGCAGGAGATCGGTGGGACGATCGACGATGTCCAGGTGGAAGATATCGGCGAAGACGGTAACGACGAGCCCTTGCGCCACGTGTGGATTCGGATCGTTACCGGCGACGAGCTGGAACTGGAGCGGGTTTTGGCAGAGATGAGGCAGCGTTCGGAGGTCCGCGCCGTCGAAGTCACCGACAATTGACCTAATCGGAGCTGCTTGACGCAGTTCCCAGCACGTTCTGCAGGTCGGCGGCCCGTTCAGTCAGTGCGATACTCCGCTCCGGTTCGCGAAATCGCCGGGGAGTGGCGGGCAATGTCCACTATGAGAAGTACTGGTGACCCGGGGCCACTGGACCTCAACACAGCAGACACCGCCGCCTCCCGACGAAGCTTGCGCGATTCGCTCAGGACCGCTGTCGGTGACTCGTCCAGACGCCGCCTACACCCAAGGTCAGGGCCCCCAATGCCAGAACGATGAGAGCGCTCGTCGATGCACCCGTGAACGGGAGTTGGGTCGGGGTGGTTCCATCGGTCACAGTCGTGGCGGTGGTATCGCCGACGACGGTGGTGGTCGCACCTACCGCGGTGGTAGTCGTCGTACCGACGGACATATCACACGCCGGTGCGACGAAGGTGTTGGTGTCGAGGGTCACCGCTCCGGTCTGTGCTAGCGCCCGGCCCTGCACGTCCGTCCCGGTGGTCACGGTTATGGAAGCCAGAGCGAGGATGTTCCCGACGAAATCGGAGTTCGTTCCCAGCGTCGCTGAACTGCCGACCTGCCAGAACACGTTGCAGGGTTGGGCTCCGTTAATCAGCAACACATTGCTTCCCGACGCCGTAATCAGAGTCGAGTCGGTCTGGAAGATGAACACCGAGTTCGGGTTGCCTTCCCCATCAAGGGTAAGAGTCCCTGTCAGTCCCAGAGGGCCCTTGGCCGATGCGGCGTAGACGCCTCCTATAAGCGTCAAACCTCCGAGATTGGCAGTGGTCTCAACGGCGCCAACGCGATTCTTTGCATCGAGATATGCCGCAGTTGAGTCCGCTTGCCCCTGAGCTGCAACCGTTGGTGTAGCGGTCGACGCAGCAACCCCGGGTGGGAACCCGGTGATTGATGTACCAGGGGACACCCCGACACTGCAACGATGGCGGTACCCACGAAGAACATCGGGGACCCCTTCCTTGGGGTCGGGGATAGAGGGCTACCAGAGTGGTGGCACAGGCCCGGCCTTGCGAAAAACTCTATGACGCTGTCTCAGCTATGGGACATCCGGCGAACATGACTAAACATCCGAACAGAAGAGGCGATTGGCCTACCTTTAAGGCCGCTTGAGTAGGAGAAGCATGTCAGAGACTTTCGACTGGATCAGGGCGCGGTTCGACAGCGTTCGAGACAGCCTGTTCTTGCTGCCAGCCGGGTTGATCATCTCCCTCGCCGTGGCATCCCAACTCGCCCGGATCATCGATGGGGCCCTGGGGCCCGGTGAGTACCCCTGGCTCCTCACGACCACGATCGACTCGGCGCGGGCGATCCTCACGACGATTGCCACAGCCACCGTCACCGTCGCAGCGATCGTCTTTTCGATCACATCAGTGGTCGTGCAGTTGGCGACCAGCCAGTTCTCGCCCCGTGTGACCCAGGGCTTTCTCCGGGATCGGTACCAACAGGTGACGATCGGTCTCACTATTGGAACCTTCGTCTACGCGCTCTTGTTGCTCGGTTCGGTTCGCGAAGTCCAGCCCGACATCGACCGCGACTATCACTTCTCGGTGACGGTCGGTGTCGTGTTGGCCGTGTTCTCGATGCTTGCCATCGTCTCGTTCATCGACCGGGTCATGCGAAGCATGCGCATCGACACCATCGTGCGCTCGTTGGCACAGAAGTCGGAGGCAGCGTTTCGGCGGCTACCGAAGTCGGAGGTTCACGACGAGAGTGCCGAAATCCCCAGCACCATCGCGGATTCGACCAGCTTGAAGTCGGACTCATCAGGATGGGTTCGGTCGATCGACATCGAGGAGATGCTCGCTGCCCTGCCCGGCAACACATCGGTGCGACTCGATGTAAGGACCGGGGACTTCACCGCCAAGCACGTTGAGGTCGGCACAGTTTGGCCAGCCGTCGATGGGGAGACGGCAGCGGCGCTGGCCAAGGCGATTCACCTCGGACGAACTCGAACTGTTCAGGACGACCCCGCCTATGGGATCCGCCAGATGGTGGACATCGCCCTGCGGGCGCTGTCGCCTTCCATCAACGATCCAACCACGGCCGCCGACGTGGTCCGTCAGCTGACGGTTCCGCTCAAGTCGCTGCTACTGGGGGATGTCCCAGGACGGGTGGTCGGAAGCGAGGGGGGCAACAGGGTGTACGTGCCTCGGGCCCTCACTTTTAGCGACTACGTCCACGGCGCTTTCACCGAGATCCGGCTCAACGCCGGCGGCCAGCCCTACGCCCTACTGGCACTGGTCGAGACATTGGGCAGCCTCCTCGGCATCTTGGATGCTGCTGACATCGCCGGTCGGTCGTCAGCCCTCCAGCGGGAAGTGGCTGCGACGATCGAGACGATCCGTTCCTCGGATATGACCGATCATGAAAAAACAACCCTTTACGAGGCGGCCCGTGCGGCGGGGATCGA
>JBGTKD010000079.1:0-5254 GCA_041744795.1 Acidimicrobiia bacterium | reverse complement strand
ATCTCACCGTCGACGATGCCGACCGAAGTAGCGGCCACCTGATCCCTGATCGGGTTGCGAACCACCAGGTTCTGGGCCAGAGCCCACTCGAACGCTTCGTGCATTGCCACCCAAGCACCGGTCACGGCGGCGGTCCGGGTCCCCCCGTCTGCCTGGATGACGTCACAGTCGACTCGGACCATCACACCCGGCATCTTGTCGAGACTCACGATCGATCGCATGGCCCGTGCGATCAGCCGGCTGATCTCCTGCTGGCGTCCCTTGGTGTATGAATCTCGGTTAATCCGATCCGAACTCGACCCGGGCAACATGGCGTATTCGGCGGTCACCCAACCTTTGCCACTGTCGCGCATCCACCGCGGGATCTCGCTTTCGACTGAAGCCGTGCATAACACCCGGGTCCTACCCATCTCTATGAGCACCGACCCTGGTGTTGCGTCGGTGTACCCGACATGGAGTCGCAGGGCTCGGAGTTCGTCTGGGGCGCGGTCGCGCATCGGTCACACCTCGATCATGAGACCCGGGTCGGCATGGGTCACCGGACCGGGAAAGGTCTTCTGGGCTTCGGCAATAGACCGTAATGGATCGAGACCAGGCTTCAGATGCGTCAACACCAGCCGTTCGGCTCCCACCTCGGCTGCGACCCGTCCCGCCTCGGTGGCGGTCAGGTGCTGGGTGTAGTCACCGCCGTCGCCGTCGCCTTGCCACGAAGCCTCCGACAACACGACGTGGGGTCGTCGGACGGCGGTCCACCACTCCCCTGCCATCCCGGTGTCACCCGTGTAGAAGAGCGAACGACCGTCGGATTCAACCCGGGTGCCGACGGCGGACACGGAGTGGTCGACACTCACGAATTCAAAGGACAGCGACCCAACGTTACGGCTGTCACCACCCTTTACGGGGTCTGAAATGAAGACATCCCAAAACCGGTTGCCGGAACGGGCATCGACGAACGCCGCTAGGGAGTTCAGCGTCGACTGGGGAGCAACGAGCGGAATCCCCCCTTTCCGTTGGACTCCGTACGCCCATAGGTGATACAGCGCGAAGAGATCGGCGCAATGGTCGGGATGTCGATGAGAGATGATGACCGCGTCGATGGAGAGCGGGTCCCTGAGACGGGGCATGGTCCCAAAACCCAGGTCCATGATCACCCTGGTCGAGTCGTCTTCGACCACATACCCCGACGACGGCAGGCCCGGTGCCGGCCAACTACCTGTCGATCCGAGCACCTGACATCTCAGACTCACGGAGCGAGCCTCGTCAGAGTCCAGTCTCCGTTCGCTCGCTCGTATTGGATGCGGTCGTGCAGCCTGCCTTGTCTGCCCTGCCAGAACTCGAACCGAACGGGGGCGACACCGTACCCACCCCAGTGTTCCGGACGTTCAATCCGATCCTGTGTCAAGGCCTCAGCGACGCGCTCGTTCAACCAAGCCCGGGATGGGACCGGCTGGCTTTGCGGGGAGGCCGCCGCGCCGGCCTGGGATTCCCTGGGCCGGGCTGCGAAGTAGGCATCGTTCATCTCGTCCGACACCGGGTTGGCAACACCGTCGATCCGCACCTGGCGATGAAGGCTGAACCACGGGAACAGCAGGCTGACCCTGGCGTCGGAGGCAATGTCTCGACCTTTGCGCGAATTCCGGTTCGTATAGAAGACGAATTCGGAGTCCACGATCTCGCGCAACAGAACCGCCCGGCTGGTCGGACCGTCAGGGCCGATGGTTGCCAGAACCATGGCGTTGGCCTCGACGATTTCGGACGCCGCCTCCGATAACCACCTTTCGAATTGCGCATACGGATCAGGGGCGACGTCGGCGATGTCTATGCCGGCTGTCTCATACTGGATACGTCGGCTGAGAGCGTCCTCAATCACACGACGAGGATACGACCCCGCACACCTAGCCTCCGTGTATGGACGGAATCGTCGCCAGGTTGGGAAGGGCGCTGAGACGAAAGTGCCCGCGTTGCGGAGGCGGGGACATTTTCCGATCACTCTGGGAACTCCATGAACGGTGCCCGAGCTGCCGTCTGACCTTCGAGCGCGAGCAGGGCTACTGGATAGGGGCGGTGATCATCAACACCGTCGTGACGTTCGGCCTCCTTCTGGGAGTGCTGGTAGGAGGGATGCTCGTTACCTGGCCGGACGTGCCGTGGACGGGGCTTTGGGTGGCAGTGGTTGGAATCGCGGGACTGACGCCGATCCTGTTCCACCCGCTGTCGCGCACCGTTTGGATGGCGCTCGAGATGTCCTATAACCCTGTCGAAACAGAAGAACGTTGAGCCATTAGGCGAGTGGCTGGGCGACCAGCACTTCGCCCGTCGGCTGCTCAGACCCGCCTTCCGGTTCGATGGTCAGGCCCACAGTCAGGCGGTCTGACGCCGCTCCTTCAAGCACCACGGTCGCCTGACCGGCCTCGGGCAGGAACGTCCCTGCCGAGGTTGGGCCGTCGGATCCGATGAACCACAACTGATATGTGAAACCCGCTCCAGGGTCTGGAAGGCCGTCAGCTACGAACAAAGCTCGGCCAACTTCGCGGGAGTAAACAATTTCGGTGCTCCTAAAGGGAGTGTCGGCCACCTCGACGACGACGACATCGTCGGCGGCGTAGACCTGTTCAACCAGATCGGGTCCACCGCTGAGTGCCACTGCCACGACCACGGAAACTGCGGCTGCAGCGGCGACGAGCCCGGCCACCATGCCCGGGAACCGCTTGCGCGGTGTCTGCGCCTCATCGATGCCGGCCATCACGGCTTCCTTGACCGATGGCGGCACTGACTCTGCGGTCGCTTCGACGTAGCTTGCGAACCCGAGATCCAGAGTGTCTAGTTCTGCCTGGCAGGCCTCGCACGTGGAGAGGTGCGACTCGTACCGGCGTCGTTCCAGGTCGTCGAGAGCATCGACGATGTAGAGCGCTGTCAGGTCATGGATGTCATCCATCGCTGCCTCCCATCGCCACGCTGAGCCTCATCAGTCCATCGCGTATTCGAGTCTTCACCGTTCCCAGAGGAACGTCCAGCCGTTCCGCCACCTGTCGGTGAGTCATACCTCCGTAGAAAGCCAGATCGAGGGCCTCTCGTTGCAGATCGGAAAGGGCGGCGAGAGCACTCGAGACGCGAGCGCGGTCCTCGGAATCGACCACGCTGTCGCCAACGGGATCGCCCGGTTCGGCGGCACCGGCCGGTTGGGCGTCCTCGCGGTCACGGGCTGCTTGATTGGATCTGACCACGTCGATGGCCCGACGCTTGGCCATCACTGCGACCCATGTTCGGGCCGAACCGCGGGAACTATCGAAACGTTGTGCCTTACGCCAGACTTCGAGGAAGATCTCCTGGGTGACTTCCGCGGCCAAATCCCGGTCGATGACCACCCGGCGGGCGATACCAAAGACCAGGTCGGCAGACGCGTCATAAAACTTGTCGAAGGCATCGCGATCTCCATCTGCGACTCTGATCAGCAATCCGTCCAAATCGACGCCGCTCACCATTCCACCCCGTTCAACACGGTGCGGTGCGGTGTCGGCGATCGTGGGACGGGCCGCCATGTTCACAGTTTGTTCGAAGCGGACTCGATGCCAGATTGGTCACCCGCCCAATGATGGCACCAGAACGTCAGGTCCTGAACACGCGGCACCGATCGGCGAACTGACACCAGTCACACCACGCACCAACGTCGTAGCCCGGGGACAGGGCGTCGCCGGGATGCAGCCCCGCGATGACCGTGGCTACCGACCGAAGGTTGGCGATGGCCTGTTCTATCCGATCGGGTGTGTACAGACGCCTGTCGCAACTGGCCGGATCGGCCCGCAGGTGATGGAAGTGGACAGCAACAGCGTCGACGGGACGCTCGATTGCCACCAGCGCCTGCCACGCCGATAAGGCATAGAGATCTGCCTCGTGGGGGAGGGCCGATGAAGCGTTCCCGGTCCTGTGCTCGACCACCGCTGCGGTCCGATCATCCTCCCACCCGTTCACATCGGTGGCTGCCGAGAACGTGACCGCCACATCACCTCTGTCGATATTTCCGCGCCGATCCAGGACCGCACCCTCGACGACGAACGTGACCCCGAACTGATACTCGGTCTTGCGGACCGCCACAGGGGGATCGTCTGCCAACCACACCGCCTCGTGCTGGTCGAAAAGCCAGCGAAGGTCATCGGTCTCCGACGGCGCCACCGTGCCATAGGCAGCCTCATATAGGGCGCCTGGATCATCGGAGAGAAGGGCTGCTGCGACCGTGCGATGAAACTGGTTGCCAACCACCAGGCCGGTCGAATCGAGGTCGTCTACATCGCCGTCGTCCCGCGGGAGCCCGTAGACCGACGGCCAGGCGGCCGAACGAACGCATCTGGCGAATGCGGCCAACCGGGTCTTGGAGATGAGCAGGGTGCGGGTTCGGCTCGTGACCCGTCCCTCTCCAACCAGCGGGTATTGCCCGCAACGAGCCGGACGCGAGCACGAATAGCAGTGCACGCCTGCCACCCGTCCAGTTCTGGGGGCAGCCACCGCTCGATCCCATCGCAGGGCCAAGTCGTCGATGATCGAAGCGGCGTTCGAAGGACGGGGAATAGTCACCAGGTCGTCAGATGCGAGCCTGATATCGACGAGGGTTCGCTCCTCGTCGGGCTGATAGAAAGCAGCTGCTTCGGAAGGCGAAGTCCCAGACCTGCCCGTCTTGAGACGCAGAGCCTGCCAGCCATCAGCTGTCTCGACATCTATCTGCACTGCGACATTGATCGACCTGTTCGTGTCCTCATGAATCGCCACACCGAAAGGCGGGTCCATATCGGTGTGGAGCACATCTGGAGGAAAGAGCCGCCGGTATGCGGCGAAGAGACCTTGCAGCAATCGCCTCTGGACCGGATCCCATCCCGAGAAGAACGACTCTTCTATCTCTTCGACAGAAGCGGCATCAAGTGGCATCCCTGTTTGATGCCACTGCACCGTGGCTTCCCGCACCACTTTCCAGCGGTCGAGAGCGTTAACGGGAAAGGCACTGCCAGATCCCCGCGCGGCAGGGCAGGCCTCGAAGAGTTCCAAGGATCGGAGATCGATCTTTTCGAGCGGGGCATTTCCGTACGTCATCCGACGCCACCGTATCGGCCCAAGCCAGAGGTGGTCGACGGGGTCGCTTCCGCTCACCGATCGGGTAGGGGGCGGGGTCTCCCCGCCCCCTCCCACACCACCGTACGTGCGGGTCTCGCATACGGCGGTTCGTCAATGATTCCTCAGCCGGTGGTAAGCGTCGACGAGACTGAGC
>JBGTKD010000078.1:0-10460 GCA_041744795.1 Acidimicrobiia bacterium | reverse complement strand
GCTCAGTCTCGTCGACGCTTACCACCGGCTGAGGAATCATTGACGAACCGCCGTATGCGAGACCCGCACGTACGGTGGTGTGGGAGGGGGCGGGGAGACCCCGCCCCCTACCCGATCGGTGAGCGGAAGCGACCCCGTCGATCACATCATTCGCGTGCCCCGGCCCGTAGACCACCTTGGCAAACGCGTTTTCGTAACTACCCCTCTCCCCGCGAGACTCTCCGGCATGCGTCGTCTCCTGCCGTTGATCGTCTTCGCCTCTGTGATTGCCGTTCCGGGGCTCTCCACGGCAGCCGAGGTCTCCCCCGAGCTTCCACCGGGAGGGACCTTTTGGGACGACGACTTCAGTGTTCACGAAGGCGCGATTGAGGCCCTGTACGCATCGGGCGTCACAACGGGATGCGCACCCGAGCGGTTCTGTCCGCGGGATCCTGTGACTAGGGAGGCGATGGCAGCCTTCCTTTTCCGGGCCCTGGGGCTGGCTCCCACCGGCACCCTCAACCTCTTCACGGACGTCGGCGATTCGCCGTTCGCGGCTGAGATCGACGCCATCGCGACAGCAGGGATTGCAATGGGTTGCGGGAACGGCCTGTTCTGTCCCGGCCGCAACGTCACCCGCGCGGAGATGGC
The DNA here is from genome assembly GCA_041744795.1 of Acidimicrobiia bacterium. Lineage (GTDB taxonomy): Bacteria > Actinomycetota > Acidimicrobiia > Spongiisociales > ZC4RG35 > DATHWB01. The sequence goes on along the minus strand of JBGTKD010000078.1, from coordinate 9,830 downwards.
GACTTTCCTTGTGCGCGCCTTTGCCGGTGACGGAGTCTTCGATCCACCGCCGGATGCCTTTTCCGACGACAACGGCTCTACCCATGAGGAGGACATCAATCGAATCGCCGTCATGGGTATCACTCTCGGCTGTGGCGAGGGTCGCTTCTGTCCTCACGGCGCTGTCTCGCGTCAGGAGATGGCCAGTTTTCTCACCCGTGCCACGGGGCTGGATCCGATAGTTCCGCCACCGCGTCCGGCCGCCCAACTGCTTGTCGGATTCACCACGTTCCACAATTGCTGTGAGTCACGGGTCAAGAACATCCAGCTCATGGCTGACCAACTTCAGGGCATGGTTGTGGCGCCTGGCGAAGTGTTCTCGATGAACGCGCGTCTCGGTCCTCGGCTCGAATCCGACGGGTATGTGCCGGCGGGGATTCTTTTGGACGGCCAGCTCTACTGCTGTGATCACCCGCTGAACATCGGTGGGGGAACGAGCCAGATGGCGACCACCCTGTACAACGCGGTGTTCCGCAACGGCTTCGAGATCATCTCTCACCGGCCGCACAGTCGCTACATCAGCCGCTATCCACTCGGCATCGAGGCCACGTTGGGTTGGACGTCGCCTGACCTCGTCTTCCGCAACGACACTCACACGCCTCTGACAATCGTCACCTCATACACCGCCACCTCCATCACGGTGGATTTGTTGGGAAGCAACATGGGTCGCACGATTTCCTGGACGGTGGACGGGTCGGCCACATACTCGGGTGGCGGCTCGGTGACCGTTCTGCGGACTGTGCAGGAAGCCGACGGACTCATCCGGAACCAGACCTGGCGCTGGACCTATCAGGGCGGCTAGCCAGCCAGTTCTGCTGCCCGGCGAGCACCTTCGACTGCTTGGGCGATGTCTTCTAGCGAACTGCCTGACATCTGCAGGTAGACCCGTGTGACTCCCGCTCCGGCGAGATGGGCGTACGTGGCCGCCGCCTCGTCACTGGACCCATGCGGTATCTCGAACTTCTGAAGGGTGGCCTTCAACTCCGAGAGGTCCACGCCTCGCCGTTCGGCTCGTCGGGTAAGGAGGGCCTCGGCCTGCTCGGCATCCGGTGCCACGGCGGCGGGGAACGCGGTCGAAATGAGTATGTCGTCGGTACGGCCTTCAGCCTTGGCCGTGGCGAGACACCGCTCTATCCGGCCGGCGATGGGAGTTTCGTCTGGAAAGGCGTTGAACTCGTCGGCGAACCTCGCAGCCAGGCCGGGTGTTCGCCGTGGTCCGCCGCCTCCGACGACGATTCTCAGGTTGGTCGGCTGGGGCTGGGGGTTGAAGGCGTCAAGGTTGTAATAGGTGCCCTCGAAGCCCGATCCTGATCCGTCGGTGCCAGCCTTCAGGTATCCGAGTGTCTCTTCGAGCCGCTCGAATCTCTCCCCTTGAGCAGGGAACTCGATTCCGTACGACTCGTGTTCCAGTTCCATCCACCCGGTTCCGACTCCGAGAGTGAACCGTCCGCCAGACATCTCATCGAGAGTGACTGCCGCTTTCAAGTGGACGGACGGGTGCCGGAAAGTGATAGGGCTCACCAAGGTCGAAAGCTGGAGTGTGGAGGTCTCCCGGGCGATCCCTCCGAGGATCACGAACTGTTCGTACCCGGGGCTTTCGACATTGCTGCCGCTCAGATAGTGATCGGCCACGCTCAACGCCGGTACGCCTTCGGCCTCGCACCAGCGGGCGAGTTCGAGCGTCGCTTCGTATCCCACCATCGTCTGTAGGCAAATCTCCATCGGCTACCAGCCTCTCGCTCGCCACGCCGCCGCGTTGGGCTTTTCGGCGGCGATCGTGGTTGCGTCACCGTGGCCCGGGTAGACGATTGTCGGCTCGGGCAGGGTGAATAGGTGCTGTTCGACCGAGTCCATGATCTGGCCAAAGCTCGAATAGTCCCAGCGGGTGGCTCCGGGTCCGCCGGGAAACAGGGTGTCGCCCGAGAACACCACCGGCTCTAACACGAACGACACCGAACCGGGGGTGTGGCCGGGTGTGTGAAGAGTGTGAAGGACAACCTCTCCAACCGCGTATTCCTGACCGTGGACCAGTGGCTCGTCGGGTTCACGTTCGGCGATGTCGACGTCGGCGAGATGCATGTACCAGGGAACGTCAAGTGCGTCCTTCACCTCGTCGAGGACCTGGATGTGATCCCAATGACCGTGGGTCGTGAGGATCGCCTGTACGTCCAGACCGACGCAGGCAGCGAGAATTCGCTCCGCTTCTGCAGCTGCGTCGATGATCACCGCTTGGCCAGTCTTCGCGCAGGCCAGCACATAGGCGCAGTTGTCGTAGTCCCCGACGTTCATCTTGGCGATGCGAACTGTCTCGTCTTCGTAGGTCCACGTCATCTTGTCTCCATCTCCAAAAGGCCTTTGGCATGTCCTGCAAAGTCGAAGTCGGGGTTGAGCATCCGCTGCAGCGTGTAACCGTTCAAGGCTGCCAGCAGCGCATCGACTTGGCGTTCGGCCTCTGGTTCGGTCAGTTCGGGCCGGTCTCTACGCAGGGCCGCTACGAATCGGGCGACGCGTTCTGCGTGGTGGCGGATCATCCGTGAACGGATTCCCGCGTCGGTGATGCCGCCCGAGAGCCCCACTGTGATGTAGACCCTCGCCAGGTCGGGCCGGTCTTCGACGAATCGCACGAACGCTTCGACGAGGTCGGTGACGTGGTCGCGTCCGGTGCGTTCCGGGTCGGGGTCGACGGCCCGGATGGCTTGTTTGACGACCTCGAGGATCACGGTCTCTTTCGAGTCGAAGAGGTTGTAGAAGCTTCCAGGTCGGACGCCCGCTGCTTCGCAGATCGCCTTGACGGTGGCCGCTTCGAGTCCGGCTTCGGCCAGGATCCGCTGGGCGGCGTCGACGATCCGACCCGCGGTCTCTTCTCCTGCCCGGTTTCGCATCAGGCGACGGTAGACCCGATTTTCTGCCTCGGTAGGACTTTTATTGAGTGAGAACTCAAATTAGAATGAATGCTCAAGAAGTTTTCCAGAACTCTCGCCTCGAACGAAAGGCAGACAGTGAGTCACTACCGGTCCAACCTCGAAGACATCGAATTCATCCTCTTTGACGTATTCGACATTGGAGAACACCTCGAACGCTTCGACCTGGACGTCGAAACGGCCAAATCATTGCTGGGTGAAGTCGAACGGCTGGCTTCCACCGAGTGGGCCGCCTCGTTCGTCGACGCCGACAGGATCCCGCTGGAGCTAGTCGACGGAACTGTCGAACTCTCCGAGTCGGTCAGGGCTTCGTTGGAAGCCTTCCGCAACGGAGGCTGGGACCGCTTCGGTTTGCCAGAAGAACTGGGCGGCACACCCGTTCCCTTGACTCTGCTCTGGGCGTCCCAGGAGATGTGGCTGGGAGCCAATCCGACGGTGTTGTTCTACGGGGGCAGTGGCCTCTTCGCCAGTGTCCTCTATTTCGAAGGTACCGACGAGCAGAAGGAACTCGCCAAGCTGATGATCGATCGACGGTGGGGCGGTTCGATGGTCCTCACCGAACCCGACGCCGGTTCGGACGTGGGAGCCGCCGTCACCAAGGCAACCCAGGTGGAAGGCAACACCTATCACATCGAAGGTGTGAAGCGATTCATCACGGCAGCCGAGCACGACTCTGTGGAGAACATCGTGCACCTTGTGCTCGCCCGCACCGAGGGTGCCCCTGTGGGGACCAAGGGACTTTCCATGTTCGCCGTCCCCAAGTTCCTGGTTAACCAGGACGGTTCACTCGGTGAGCGCAACGGGGTCTTTGCTACCAACCTCGAAAAGAAGATGGGCATTAAGGGCTCGACCACTTGCGAACTCACCTTCGGCATGGACCGCCCGGCTATCGGCTATTTGGTGGGCGGGGTCCACGAAGGAATTCGTCAGATGTTCCGTGTCATCGAGAACGCTCGCATGATGATTGGCATGAAGTCGGCAGCCACGCTCTCGACCGGATACCTCAACGCACTCGAATACGCCCGAGAGCGGCATCAGGGCGCCGATCTTGCCAAAGCAACCGACAAGACCGCCCCCCGAGTCCCGATCATCGCCCATCCCGATGTGCGACGCATGCTCATCACCCAGAAGGCTTACGCCGAAGGGCTGCGAGCGTTGGCGATGTACGCAGCCTGGTGCCAGGAGATGGCCGCGATCGATCCGGATGACAAGAGTTGGGAAGCACGTTCGGACTTCCTCCTCCCGCTCGTCAAAGGATATTCCTCGGAGAAGGCATACGACCTGCTCGCCATGAGCCTGCAGGTCTTCGGTGGTTCCGGTTACACCCAGGACTATCCAATCGAGCAGTACATCCGGGACGCCAAGATCGACACGGTCTACGAGGGAACCACCGGTATCCAGGCCCTCGATCTCTTCTTCCGCAAGATCGCCAAGGATCAGGGCCAAACGGTCAGTGCCCTCGCCCAGGACATCGCCACCTTCGTGAAGGGCACGAACGACGGTGACGGGATATCGGCTCATCGCGAGACGCTGGGTCGGATGTTGGATGACCTGCAAGGCCACATCGGGACGATGGTCGCCGAAGGGATGGCGGCGATGAGCGGTGAACCCGAGAGGGTCTATCGGGTGGGCTTGCACGCCAATGCCCTGCTGGAGTCGATGGCCGAGGTGGTCATTGCTTGGCAACTACTCCGCCAGCTCGAGGTCCTTGGAGACCGCGACGACGACTTCGCTCTCGGCAAGAAAGCCGCTGTTGCCTTCCTGCTGGCCGATGTGGAACCGAAGATCAGGGCGAGGCGGGAACGGGCCGAGCGGGAGGACGGTTCGCTGATGGACCTCCCCGACGGCGCCTGGTAGATCGCGCCGGGCGGCTACGGAGTGGGTTCACCCTCCGTTATTGCATCTATGAACGGAGGCGCCTCCTCGACGATCACTACGGGTTCCCCAGCCACGAATTCGACGCCATCCAAGACCAGATCTCGAAGTTCGGCGAAGGAGTTCGCCACCGCGGTGTAATTGGGTAGGTCGGGAGAGTCCGCCCACCATTGGCCGTCGCAGTGGTACTGAATCGTTACGTGCCTCATTCGAATGACCTCTCTTGAGAACCCTATACCAGTCTCAAAGCACCCTGTTCAGCCAGGCCGACATCCTGAACGAGGACCTTCCTGACGACGCGGGGCGGGATCTCTTGTCCATCGTGAAAGCTGAAAACCAACGGCGGGCACCCGTTGGTCGATTCGAGCTTGCGGTGCGACCCCCGTTGTCTGATGACCTCGTAATTCAACGGCTCTCTGGTGAGGACACGAAGCAACTCCCTGCCTCGCATCGATGGGAACACCGGGCCCAAGCTACAGACGCCCCCTACCGCCGCCTAGCCCCTCGGATTGAGTGAAACAGGACATCGAAACCCTGAAGCAGCGATTGGGCGATGTCTGGTCGGGCCTAGTCTCCGGCCCGTGAACTTCGCATTCTCCGAAGAGCAGGAAGAGCTTCGCCGCTACGCCCGTCAGTGGCTGTCTGAGCGGATGCCGTTGGAGCGGGTTCGCGACCACATGGCGACGTCGGAGGGTTTCGACCGGGCTGACTGGGGGGCGGTGGCCGAACTCGGCTGGCAGGCCATGGCCATACCGGAGGAGCACGGTGGCGCCGGTTTCGGATTGCTCGAACTGGCTGTCCTGATGGAGGAACAGGGTCGTGCTCTCTACAGCGGCCCGTTCCTGTCAACCGTCGTGGCCGCCGCCAACACCCTTCTCCTTGCTGGCTCGGAACAGCAAAAGTCCGACATCCTGCCCGGTATCGCAGCCGGCGAAAAGGTTGTCACTCTCGCGGTTGCCGAGGAGCAGGCGGGCTGGGATGGCGAAGGAATGGCGACGTCGGCGTCGCGCTCTGACGACATATGGACCATCGACGGCTCCAAGCGTTTCGTACTCGATGGACACACCGCTGACCTGCTGATCGTCGCTGCCCAAACCGCAGACGGAGTAGGGCTGTTTCTCGTCGACGGCGATGCAGAGGGCGTGGAACGCACTTTGCTAAATGCGATGGACGAGACCCGCAAGCAGGCGTCGATCACTTTTACGGGCGTCACAGTCTCAGACGACGCGCGGCTTCCGGGAGGCGACGCAGCCGCGCTCGCCCGGGTCGACGAAATAGTCGCCGTCTGCCTGGCCCTCGAACAGGTCGGGGGAGCAGAGGCAACCCTCGAGATGGCCGTGCAGTACGCCAAAGACCGTCAGCAGTTCGGCAAGCCCATCGGGGCTTTCCAGGCGATCAAGCACAAGTGCGCCGACATGTTGTTGGCTGTCGAGAGTGCCAGAGCCGCCGCCTATTACGCGGCATGGGCTGTGGCCGAGGGCAACGATGAATCGGCGACGGTCGTTCCACTAGCCAAGGCTTACTGCTCTGACGCTTTCTTCGAGTGTGCCGGGTTGAACATCCAGATACACGGCGGGATCGGCTTCACCTGGGAACACGACGCCCACCTCTACTTCAAGCGTGCCAAAAGCTCACAGCTCATGTTCGGTACCCCGGCGGAGCGTCGGCGCCAACTGGCGGAGCGGCTCGGGTTCTGAAATGTCCGGCGCGACACTCGTGGTGTTCGTCGGGGTCCTCGCAGCGGTACTACTCGTCACCGTTGCCCTCATGGTTTGGCAAGAGGGAAAGAAGGGGTCCTTCGATACTGCCCCCGCGTACGTCATCGACGATCTGATTGCCCACGTCACGACTGGCCTCGAACCGGCGGTTCTGGACCGTATCGGTGGGCTCGGTGTGGAACGGATCATCGACTGGGAGGTGAGATATCTCCTGCGTGACGGGGGAGAGGGGGTAGTCGCAGGGGGAACGGATGCCTCGGTTTCCTACATCGTGGACCGGATCGACCAGGTGCACAGCGTGTCCTACTCTCAGGAGGACGTGCGGGCGGTGCTTGCACTGGAAGCTGAGTATTTGATGGCTGTCGGCGCGATCGGCGACCCGGTCAGCCCGGAAGGAGATGGAGAAGCGTGATCGTCAGATGCGGTTCCTGTAGAACCGAATTCGACGTCCCCGGACCCGGGCGGTTCAGCTGTCCGACGTGCGGGTCGGTGAACATGGTGCGGGCTGGGGCTGGTGCTCCGCCTCCAGGACAGCCCGGTGGGGGGCTGGCGACACCACCGCCACCACCTCCGGTTCGCCCTGATCCCCCAGCGCCGAAGATGACATGTCCCGAATGTGGCTTTTCCTTCATCGTTGGCAACATCGAAGTGGCCACGTGTCCCAACTGCATGGCCGAGGTGCCGACTGGGTGGGCACCACCACCGGAGAACGGCGACTGATGGGAAGGCTGCGCCGCTTCGACGATCACCGCTTCATAGGCACCCGCGACACCATGCGGGTCTATGACTGCGACGACGAGGCGCAGTACGCGGCACTGGACGCCAGGTCGAGCGAATTGGACGGCACCAACCTCGTGCAAACGTTCGGACCGGACACTCTCGACGAGGCGCGCAACCGAGGGTTCCGTCCCGCAGTTCTTGCAACGCCGCCCCTCAACTAGCCTCGGCTGGCAGATCTCGACGAAAGGCTGAATTGGTGTACGACATCGTCGTGGTGGGCGGTGGCCCTGGCGGATACGCTGCGGCGCTGTACGCGCACAACTTTGGGCTGCAGGTGGCTCTCATCGAGAAGGAACGCCCCGGTGGCACCTGTCTTATCCGCGGTTGCATCCCCGCCAAGCAATGGCTCCACATCGCCGAGGTCTACGCCACTGTCAAACACGCCTCCGATTTCGGCGTCATGAGCACGGCCCCGGAAATGGACTGGAAAGCCGCGCTGGAGGTCAAGCAGAAAGCGGTCGAGACGCTTGTTGGCGGACTGGCAGGGCTGCTCAAGAAGCGGAAAGTGGACGTCATCAAGGGATTCGGTCGCCTCGACGGCTCCGGCAAGGTGATTGTCGACACTGACGAGGGCACCAAGACTGTCGAGGGTCGAGCCGTCATCCTCGCGACTGGCTCGCACGCTCGTTCCATTCCCGGTTACGAAATCGACGGGAACCGGATTGTCACCTCCGACCACGCTCTCGACTGGCCACAGCGGCCTAACCGCGTGGCGATCATCGGGGGAGGGGTCATCGGCGTCGAGTTCGCTTCACTCCTCACTGACCTCGACGCCGAGGTGCATGTTTTTGAGATGATGGATCAGATCCTTCCCGAAGGTGACCCGGACGCTTCCAAGCAGCTGCAACGCCAGCTCTCCCGCAGGGGCACCAAGTTCTACACGGGGGTCGGTGTCGGTCCCGCAAAGATCGGATCCGACGGCGTGACCATCCCCTACGGCGACGAGTCCCTCGACGTCGATGTTGTCCTAGTTGCTGTGGGGCGCGGCCCGAACACCGAAGGCGTCGGCCTCGAGTCGACCTCCGCGGTCGTGGACCGCGGCTTCGTCGAGGTGGATTTGGCCACGATGGAAACTGCCCAGAAGGGTGTCTACGCAGTTGGCGACATCGTTGCCGGGACAGCCCAACTCGCCCATGTCGGATTCGCCGAGGGAATGGCTGCTGTCACCCACATCGCCACTGGCAAGGCCGCTCCGGTCGACTACAAGGCGATTCCCCGTGTTACCTACACCCATCCTGAGGTGGCAGAAGTCGGTCTTTCAATGAAACAGGCCGAGGCGATGGGCGAGGTCGAGGTCACCAAGCACGCCTTCAACGGGATCGGTCGAGCGATCATCATCGGTGAGAACCAGGGCTTCGTGAAGACGATTGCTATGAAGGACGGACCGATCGTCGGGGCTGTGGTCGTCGGCCCGGCAGCCGGCGAGATGATCCACGAGTTGATGTATTCGGTCGGCTGGGAGGCGCTACCTGCCGAGGCAGCCGCCTTTGTCCACGCCCATCCGACGTTGTCAGAAGCAGTTGGCGAGACCTTGCTGTCTGCGGCCGGCAAGAGTCTGCACTGAGAGGAGCCCGACGATGTCTACGACGGTGAGTATGCCCCAGTTGGGGGAGACGGTTACAGAGGGAACGATTCTGCGCTGGGCAAAGCAGGTAGGCGATACCGTGGCCGAAGACGAGATCCTGCTCGAGATCTCGACCGACAAGGTGGACACCGAAGTTCCTTCGCCGGCTGCCGGGACGATCCTCGAAATCCTCGTTCCCGAGGGCGAGACAGTGGAGGTCGGTGCGGCGTTGGTCGTCATCGGAGAGTCGGGCGAAGAGTCCGCTGCCCCTGCCGCTTCTGAACCCGAACCTGAGTCGGCACCCGACCCGGAGTCGGAGCCAGAGCCAGAGCCAGAGCCAGAGCCCGAACCAGGACCCCAGGCTGACTCTCCCAAGCCTCAGTCCGCGGCGCCCTCCGGTGAGTCGACAACAGTCAGCATGCCTCAGTTGGGGGAGACCGTGACCGAGGGGACGATCCTGCGGTGGGCCAAGCAGGTCGGAGATACGGTCGCCGAGGATGAAGTTCTGCTCGAGATTTCGACCGACAAGGTGGACACCGAGGTTCCTTCGCCGGCAGCCGGGACGATCCTCGAGATCCTCGTTCCGGAGGGTGAGACGGTCGAGGTCGGAACCGATCTGGTCGTGATCGGCGCTGCCGGATCGGGGGCGAAGTCAGAAGAGCCTGCTGCTCCCGAACCGAAGCCCGAAGCTGCAAAACAGTCAGAACCACAGCCCGAGACTAAAGAACAGCCCGAGCCGCAGACAGCCGAGAGTCCAGCCGCCGAGTCCTCCGCGGAGTTGTCCGACCGGCTTCTCTCACCGGTTGTCCGCAAGCTGATACGAGAGCACGATCTCGACGTCGACCGGATCGAGGGATCCGGCCAGGGTGGTCGGATCACCCGCAAGGACGTGGAGTCATTCATCGAATCGGGTAGCGCCGAGGCCCCTGCCCC
>JBGTKD010000077.1:0-5466 GCA_041744795.1 Acidimicrobiia bacterium | reverse complement strand
GGCGTGTTCTTGCACGCGCAGCGGCAGCCGTGGCTCGACGAGCGTCGCATGCCCGCCCCGCTGCGCGTCGGGTTCGTGGTGGCCCCCGTCGCGCTGGTGCTCGTCGCTGTCCAACTGATCCGCGAGAACCCCCACATCTTCCCGTGGCCGCTCGCCAGCGGATCGTCGGTGATGTACGGCTTCATCTTCCTAGGCGCAGCTGTCTACTTCGTCGTCGGGGCCCTCGAGGCGCGCTGGGCGTCGGCGACTGGCCAGCTGATCGGGTTCCTCGCTTACGACCTGATCCTCATCGTCCCATTCGTCCAGCGGTTCGGGAACGTGCCCGCCGAGCACCGGCCCAGCCTGATCGTCTACACCGGGGTGCTGGTGACCAGCGGCGCTACCGCCATCTGGTACCTGCTGTTGGACCCTGCGACCAGGATCGGCAGCAGCCCAGCCCGGCCGGCGACCGCCCCCGCAGATCTGAGGTCCTGAACCGCGCTGTGCCCAGGCGGAAGGCGGGCGATTGGCGGGAGACGTTTACTCGGAGCTGTTCGATCTGTCCCGGCTAGGGTCGCTGTCTACGCTTGCGACCTCGCCGTCGGTACCGTTGAGCCGTGCGTGCTTTGCCGTTCTTCATGCTGCGGGCCTTACTGCTGGCGAACGGGACCCTGCTCGACCGCCGCAACCCCGATCTGGCTCGCCTGAGGTCGATCGATGACCCGGAACGCTTTGGGTGGGCAGTCCTCCCGCATGTGGCGCGTTCGTTCGCCGCAAGCATCGTGATGCTTCCCGAAGCCCCCGCTCGCGCCGCCCGTGTCGGCTATCTCTACGCGCGGATGCTCGACACTCTCGAAGACCTGGTCCCCGACCAGGAGCAGAGGATTGTCGGCCTGCGGTGGTTCGCGACCCGATTCTCGACCGGCGACATGGAGTCCGAGAGCCCACAGCTGGAGACGGTCGCTTCGAGTCCGCAAGAAGAGGTGCACAGACTCCTGATCGAACGATGCGGATTGGTCGATCGACTGTACGCGAGGTTGCCCGACGGCCACCGCGCGCAGGTTGCAGGGCTCGTCACCCGGATGGCGGCCAGCATGGAGTACTGGAGCACGACGTTCCGATACCAGGGTGGGGTCCTCGAGACGGACGAGCAACTGGCGGAATACTGTGACGACGTCATCGGCGAGCCCGCACGTTTCGCATTGGGCCTCACGGTGCACAGCCCGATCTCCGAAATGCACGCTCAACTCATCCTGAAGGCCAGTGAGCTGGTGCAACTGGCAAATGTCACACGTGATGTGGAACGAGACCTGCAGCACGGCGTCGCGTACCACCCGGCGCTCAAGCCGTTCCTCGGATGTTCGCCGGCCGATCCCCATGTGCGGGAGCAGATTCGCGCCGTCCGAGAGGAGTTGCTCGTCCGAGCTCTGAGGTGTGTTCCCGCATGTGCCACCCTCCTCGACGAGTTGCGCCTGCCGACGGTGAGCGCCGTGCGGGGCTCCGGCGTGTTGATGCTGCTGTTCACCGATCGCTATTACCGGGGGTGCGCGGTCAGAGTCGGCCGCGAACCCTGGAGGGGACCCAATTCGAAAGCCGCAGTGCTCGGATCGTCCGTTCTGTCGGTCTTCTCGCGGCGGTGGGCGGTGCGAGTCGCCCGACGGATCGAAGCGAGAGTCCTCGCCGCGGCCGACACGATCGAAGGCGCACTGGCGTAGGATGCCTGCGGGTAGCCGAGAGCGCGGGTCGAGCGTCGCTGCACCACCGGCGTTCTGGTACCGGTCCTGGAATCCGCCTGAGTTCTTCCGGGAAGGATGCCACGATGCCCGCCACACCCTGACCGAACGTATCCTTTGACGCGCGCAGTCGCTGCGACCGTCGTGCCGGTGCTCCTGCTTGCGTTCGTCATTCTGTATCTCAATCCGGACGCGTCGGGTGAACGGTTCGCCTGGGCGATCCGACCCCACATGTCGAACCTCTACATCGGAGCCGGCTACCTCGGTGGGGGTTTCCTGCTCTTTTGGGTCGCTCTTGGCAGGCCATGGCACCGCGTGCAGCACGGGTTCTTACCGATCACAGCGTTTGCCGGTTCGATGCTCCTCGCCACGATCCTGCACTGGGATCGCTTCGACGTGGACCATTTCCCGTTTCAACTCTGGCTCGGGTTATACGTGATCACCCCCTTCTTGATCCCGTACCTCTGGCTGCGAAATCGCCGGGAGGACCCGGGAACGCCCGAACCCGGAGACAAGACCGTTCCACTGGCGGCGCGAGCGGGGATGCTGTTCGGCGGCACCGGGTTCGGCGCTCTCTCCCTCGTCGGCTTCCTCACCCCGGACCTTTTGGCTCGCCTGTGGGTGTGGGAACTATCGCCGCTCACTGCGAGGGTCATGGCAGGCTGGTTCGCACTGCTCGCCGTCGGCGGATGGGCGATCGGCCGAGAGACCCGATGGAGCGCCTGGCGGATCGGCGTGGGTGCGATTTCCCTGTGGCATCTGGCTGGTGGTGGTCGGCGCCTTTTGGAACGTCGACGACTTCGGCGACGCCGGGCTGCTCTGGTACGCCGTCACCGACGGGCTGCGGTCCGAGTTCCCGTACCGGCCGATCCAGGCGGTCGTTGAGTTGGCGACGGCGGCGGTCGCCATCGGGCTCTTGTCGCGTGATTGGCTAACGCGGCTGCTTGCGCTCGGCCTAGCGCTCCCCGCTGCGTGGGTCCTACCCCAGCTCATCGGGCGTTTGCGGGGGACGCTCGGCATGTAGTTCCCGCTGGTGGAGGCAATGGACGTCAGGACCAGTCACGCTGCGCCCGGCGGAAGACCCTCGGATAGCGACTGGCGCGCCGAGGTCCGAAATCTCGGGCTGAGACCGAATGCGAGAAGTTTGCGAGACGAGAGTCCGGACTCGGAGCCCCTGACATACGACAGCAGCCAGAAACCCCTGGTGACAGGGGTTTCTTCGGTGTCGGAGAGAGGACTCTCTCCCCCTGTTCTGGGAGGATTCCCGATCCGGCTGTCTCCAGCCATTTCCGTAGCTCCGATACTGTGCGGAACCGGGTGTTCCGTCATCCAGATCAGCGTGGGCCACGCTTGGGCCGACATGTGGCGTCGCCTGGCCGCCATCGAACGGCTTGCGGCGCTCTTGCCATGCGCGACTCGACCGCAATCTCACGTCGCGCGATTCCATGCGACGATGTGCGCCACCACTGGCAGACCCGAAGGAGCGATGCGTGCAGGCAGCCACCCGAACCAAGACTTTCGTCATCGTGCCCGGAGCGTGGGACACACCGGCGATCATTCAGCCGATACTAGCGCCACTCGAGGCCGCAGGCCACGCGGTCATCGTCGTCGACCTGCCATGTGAAGACGCAGACGCGACCCTGGACCAGTACGCAGATGCCGTGCGCGCCGTGCTGCCAGATGATCTGAGTGACGTCGTGCTCGTCGGCTACTCGTTTGGCGGCTTCACCGCTACACGGGTGGCCATCGAGTACCCGGCCCTGCCGGTCGTGTACATAGCGGCCTGGATTCCGCAATCGGGCGCATCGGTGATCGATCTGTTCGTGGGCGGTGACCCCTTCGAGGGACAGGACGAGGAGGCGGGGCTCGCAGCGTTCGATGGACTGATCGTGACCGCCGGCCCCGGCCTGTGCGCGCTGAACGTCGAGGCGTACGTGGCCGGTTTGGAACCGTCGCTGCAAGATGCTGCCCGCAGGGAACTCGAGCGGACGCAGCGTCCGCAGGGCATCGCCGTGTTGCGTGAGAAATGGCGTGGCGATCTCGACATCACTCGCCGACCCGGCTACGTCTTGACCACCCTTGACACTCTCGTACCACCCGACTCCCAGCGTGCGATGGCGGCGTCGATCGGCGCCCGGGTCTTCGAGATCCACACTGATCACGGGACCTTCCGTGAGCAACCCGAACGCATCGCGGAGTTGTTGATCGATGCGATAGATGACCACCCGTGACGCGCAGCTGATGCGGTCGCCGGGTGATGCCGTGGGACGAGTTCGCCGCGGTGTGGCGAACGCTGCTGGTGAGATAGGTCCGAAGACCAGATCGCCGCGAGCGCTTCGGTGACGCCCACCATTACGGGCGTTCGCCGCGAAGAGGGAGCGCGGACGCCAGCAGATCGCCGAGGAACGGGTTGGCCGAAGCATTGACCGCGGCCGAAGTCGTGACTGGTACGCCCGCCCGAATGCTGGCACGAAGCAGCCGTCTGGACCTCCTCGACTCGGCGCTTCACGCTCGCCAGCCGGAATTCGGAGGGGTGGAGTTCTATCCAGCATTGACGCGCCGTAGGGCACACACCGGTGCCGTCGGTCCGCCGACGTAGACCCGCTCACTCGACCAACAGCCAACAGAGGCTCCCGAGGCGCCGCCACCAGTGCAGGGGCGTCAACTTCGGGTTGTGAAATCAACCCGCTGCAACGGCATCATCAACGAATACCGAAACGCAGCCTGACCAGGGAAGATGCAATATTCGACCCCCACACCCTGGCGCAACGCCGAGCGCGTCGAGTTGGCGACGCTCGCCTACCCGACTGGTTCAACAACCGCCGCCTCCACAGCGAGCTCGACGACATCCCACCCGCCGAGTTCGAGGCCGACTGCTACGCTCGGCCGCGAACCGAACATCAAGTCCAAACACCCACCTGGACCTGATGCAAACGACCGGCCCGTTCAGAATGCCAACAACTGGGCCGAGGTGCGACGGAGGCCCCGACTCCTTGCCCGAGAAGATGTTGGTCCTATGACCGATGCCGATAGCCGAGGCCGTGACGCCGAGTCGCCGATCGAGATTCCATTGCAGGGCTGGCGCGGCATCGCGCTCAGAGTCAAAGACCAATTCGGCGAGGACCACGTCACCCTGACCGCAGGTGGAGTGGCGTTCTTCGGTTTCGTCGCCCTAGTCCCAACGCTGGCAGCAGCAGTCTCGATCTACGGGCTGGTAGCCGATCCTTCCGAAATCGCATCAGTAGGTGACCGAATCCGAGGCGCCGCACCCCGCGCGGTCGCCGACTTGGTCGAGCAACAACTCGAATCGGTGACCGGCTCCAGCCCGAACGCGCTCGGACTGGCCATGCTGGTGAGCATCGTGTTGGCCCTGTGGTCGGCGTCGTCGGGCATGACTCATCTGATGGAGGCAACCAACATCGCCTACAGCGAGGACACCGACGACCGACCGTTCTGGAAACGGCGTCTCATGGCGATCGGCTTCATCTTCGGGTTCGTCGCTTTCGCCATCACCGCAGAGCTCACCCTTCGGGTTCTCAGCGGCCCACTGGTCGTCGTGGCCGTGGCTCTCATCGTTGCAGGCGGCATTGCCGTCTTCGCTGCGCTCTACCGGTATGCCCCCGATCGAGACGACCCGGAATGGAAGTGGGTGACACCGGGAGCCCTCTTCGCCGTGGTGGGTTGGCTGGTGGTCTCTGTTGGTTTCCGGTTCTACGTCGCCCGGTTCAGTTCCTACAACGAGACCTACAGTGCT
>JBGTKD010000076.1:0-13427 GCA_041744795.1 Acidimicrobiia bacterium | reverse complement strand
GGACCGGTCTTGGCTTGCTCAGTCTCGTCGACGCTTACCACCGGCTGAGGAATCATTGACGAACCGCCGTATGCGAGACCCGCACGTACGGTGGTGTGGGAGGGGGCGGGGAGACCCCGCCCCCTACCCGATTGGTGAGCGGAAGCGACCCCGTAGACCAACTCAATCACCGGACCCAGCCTGCCGAAACAGATTGCTCCTAGTCTCCCGGGCATGTCAGTCCTCGACGAGTACCGGTCGCTTTTCGATCTGCGCGGTCGTCGGGCTCTCGTTATCGGGGCCGGGAGCGGCATCGGGCGGGCAGGCGCGCTTGGCCTTGCAGCCCACGGTGCCGAAGTCGTTTGCGCCGATCTCTCCTCCGAGACTGCTGCCGCCGTTGCCGCCGAGATCACCGAGGTCGGGGGTTCTGCGAACGCCCTGGCCGTCGACGTCTCTGACACTGGCTCCGTGGAGTCGCTGTTTGCTGAAGCTGGGGACCTGGACGCGGTGGTCACGACCCCGGCGATCAACGTTCGAAAGCGCCTCCTCGATGTGACTCCCTCCGAATTCCAGAGAGTCGTCGACGTCAATCTCAAAGGGACGTTCAACGTCGTCACGCAAGCCGGGCGGTCCATGGCACACCGCGGAGGTGGTTCCATCGTCGTGATCTCCTCGATCCGGGCCCAGGTGGTCGAGCCTGGTCAAGGTGTCTACGCCGCCACAAAGGCTGGTGTCCTCCAGATGATCAGGGCGCTTGCCGCTGAACTCGGTCCTCTCGGCGTTCGGGCGAACGCGCTCGCCCCGGGAGTTGTCGAGACGCCGCTTACCGAACAGATCCAGACTCAACCCGATTGGTACAGGGCGTACGCAGAGAAGGGTGCCCTTGGCCGATGGGCCCAGCCGATCGAGATGGCGGGGCCCATCGTGTTCCTGGCGTCAGATGCTTCCTCCTTCGTCACCGGATCGCTGCTGGTCGTAGACGGTGGGTGGCTGGCTGTCGACGGTCGATTCGACCCCCCGCTGTGAATAACACCATCACGGCCATCCCGGGGATCGAGGTGGGACACTGGACTGATCCGGTCGCCCTGACCGGCTGCACGGTGGTTGTGTTGCCTGAGCCCAACGTGGTGACCGCCGAGACCAGGGGAGGCGCCCCAGGTTCCCGGGAGATGTCGCTGCTTTTCCCTGGAATGGTTGTCGAGCAGTGCCATGCAATCGTCCTGTCGGGAGGAAGTGCATTCGGGTTGGCAACAGCCGACGGTGTCATGCGAGAGCTGGAAGCCGATGGTCGAGGCTATGAGACGATGGCTGGCAGGGTGCCAATCGTGCCTGCCGCGGTGCTGTTCGATCTGGCTGAGGGGGACGGCTCTGTGCGCCCTGGTTCGCAGGAGGGGGCCACCGCCTATCGGGAGCGCAGTTCGGCGCCCGTGCAGCTTGGCCGGGTCGGCGCGGGATCAGGAGCCACGGCGTCGAAGTGGCGTGGCACTCGCATTCCCACCGGGCTCGGCTCGGCCGTGGTTGAGATGGCGGGTGCGAAGGTTGCTGCACTCGTTGCGTTGAACGCCATCGGTGACGTCTTCACCCTCGAGGGGGAGCCTCTGAGTGGCGGCCCGTATGTGGCGGGGGTTCCATCGTTTATGCCTACGTGGGGGGAGAATACGACCCTGGTCATCGTTGCAACCGATGCCGCTTTCGGGAGGGCCGAACTCACCCGTCTAGCCATCCGGGGCCAGGACGCCCTGTCTGTTTGCTTGCGACCATCCCACACCAGGTTCGACGGCGATACATGTTTTGCCGTTAGCGCCGGGACAGTGATCGCCCCACTCGATCTGGTGGCCGAGGCGGCTTTCGAAGCTGTGGGTAGGGCGATCGAGTCCGCTATTCGATCCGTAGCCGGCTGAGGCTCGGCGGCGCGCATTCTGTTCGCCAATTCCCGCGCATACGCGGGATGCAACCCTGGGTTGAGTCCCGCGCATGCGCGGGATTTAAGCCCGAGTACGCCGACGCGTCAGAGCCAGGTGTCGGTTGAGCGGTCTCGTGTGAGGTAGGTCCAGCGGCGACAACCGAAGACATGGAACCAGGCTTCGGGGCTGGGGCCATTGCGGTTCGACTTCATGTAGACCCTGTCCACGTCGCGGGCGTCGGGCTCGGTGATGGAATCGGGCACTTCCGGTATCTCGCCGTAGAGGAACTCTTCGACCGAGCGCTGTCCACAGAACGAGCACGGAATGGCGAGAGCCATCAGTGGGTCCCTGCTGAACTGGCGTCGGCCATTATCCGGTCTTCGGCGAACCGGTCATAGGAGAAAGGCGCGATCAGTGGGGGAGTCTCGCCGGTCGCTATGAGTTGGGCCATCTGCTCTCCTCCGACGGGGATTGCCTTGAACCCCCAGGTTCCCCACCCGGTTGTCACAAGGAATCCGTCAACCGGGGTCTTGCCCATGATCGGGGACGCGTCGGGCGATATGTCGCACACACCGGCCCACTGGCGCAGGATCTGAAGGTCTGCCATGAACGGCAGCATCGCGACTGCCTTAGCCGAGCAACTCTGGAGGAACTCAAAGGTCGAGTCGTAGGAGTAGGACGGCGCTCGCTCGTACTCGGCGCCCATGAGCATTTCTCCCCGCGCTGTCTGGCTGACGTAGAAGGGGAAGTCGACGGAACCGACGATCATCGGAAAACCTTGGGCATAGTGGTTGGTCACATAAGCCTGCAACGGGTGACTGCGTATCGGCATCCTTAATCCGACCATGTCCGCGATCTGGGTGACTTGGCCGCCCACGGCGCTCACCACGACACCGGCCCCGATGTGTCCACGGTCGGTTTCGACTCCGGTGACTCGTCCGCTCTCTGTCCGGATGCCGGTCACGGTCGTTCGGGGAAGCACATGTACGCCCGCATCCATGGCTCCCTCGGCGAGCAGCCACACCACGCGATCGTGGCGGGCAGTTGCGGCACGCAGGTGATAGGACGCTCCCAGGATCGGATAGCCGCTACCGCCAACCGTCAGATCGAGCTCCGGAACTAGCTTCTTGACCTCGTCGGCGTCGAGAAACACGGTTTCAGCGCCAGCCGCCGTGTTCATCAATGCGCGCTTCTTTTCTCCTCGAACTGTGCCCTCGCTGTGGACCGTCCAGATAAGACCTTTCTCCTGGTGCATTACCCAGCGGCCGGAGTCGTCCTCGAGTCTTTGGTAGAGCTCAAGGCTCCGCTGGTAGAAACGGATAGCTTCGGGGATCCCGTAGTTGGCGCGGATGACAGTCGTGTTCCTGCCCGAGTTTCCTCCGCCGATGTAGCCACGTTCGATGACGGCGACGTTGGTAATGCCGTGTTCTCGCGCCAGCCAGTAGGCCGTCGAGAGTCCGTGACCCCCTCCTCCGATGATGACCACGTCGTAGTTCGAACGTGGATCTCCCCAGTCCAGAGAGACACGGCGTTCGATGAATTCGTTCACAAGCGCTCCCCCAGGTCGGTGGCGAGCGAAGTGCGGCCTATGACGAGGCCATGTTCGCCATTGACCCAGATTTTGACTGCGAGACCCGCCACCATTCCTTGTACGAAGTAGGACACCAGGTCGGGAAGGGCCCACTCGGACTCGCGATGGCACCAGGCTTCGACGTCGGAACGACTCATCTCGACGCCAACGAATCCGTCGTCTGGAACCGTAATGGCGAACTCATCATCGACCTGAACGTCAGTCGCATCGAGTACCAGCGCTTCGTCGGGAGCTATCTGGAGCACCACCCCGTCGGAAACCAGCGATGAGATCGCTTGGGGGGTGGCGACCACCCTGATGACGTCGAGCATCTCAGGCACGGGCACGTGCACCCTCCGGGTCGTAGAAGGGAAGGGGCGAGTGAAGGGCCTCCTCGCCGGCGATCTCAACTGATGCGGGTACCTGTCCGTCCTCGAGGTCTACCCACGCCAACATCACAGCCTTCCCGAGAGCCGGCGACCAGGCGGCCGAAGTGACGTATCCCGCGAGGTCGGAGTTGCGATAGACAGGGGACCCGTCGACGGGAGCAGATCCCTCCATTGTGAGACCCACGAGGAGCTTGGGAAGCGGGAACCGCCCGGTGCGGGCCAGAGCTGGCTTGCCCACGAAGTCCGGCTTGTCCATCTTCACCGCCCATTCCATGCCCAGCCGTCGGGGTGTGCTGTCTGGCTCGGTGTCCATCCCGATGATCACGTGGCCCTTTTCCAGCCTGAGCGTTTGCAGGGTCTGTAAACCATGTGGCGCGATCCCTAAGTCTGAGCCGAGATTCATGAGCGCGTTCCACAATTCAACCGTGTTGCGAACCGGGTGGTGAAGCTCGTATGAGGTCTCGCCGGTGAAGCTGAGCCGATAGACGTGACACGGGACGCCTGCAATGTCGTGGCGTCGATGTCGCATGAATGGGATCGGCTCTTCCAGGCCGGATCGCGCCAGCAGCTCGGTCGCGAGAGGACCCGTGACGTTGATCGCCCCGAGCGAGTGGGTGCGGTCCATGATGCGGACGTCAGCGCCGAACCCATGAGCCCAATCGCGTAGCCACGCTTCGGCGTTGGATGCGCCGCCGGACGTGAACGACAGGTGGAAGGTTGTGTCGTCGACGCGAGATATGAGCCCGTCATCCATCAACCCCCCGGACTCCGCCAGCAGCAGGGCGTACCGGGAACGACCGGCAGCGATGTCGGCCACCCTGCACGGATAGAGCCGTTCGAGAAACTCCACGGCGTCTGGGCCTTGAACGATCATCTTGCCGAGTGTTCCAACGTCTCCGAGCGATACGCCCTCGCGCACCGCCCGATACTCCCGATCGGTGTCGGGATATACCCACGGTCTATACCAGCCGCCGATTCGATCCATCTGCGCACCGGCCGCCCGGTGGGTTGCATCGAGCGCTGTGCGGTGGATGGGTGCCAGCCGGTAACCGGAGGCGGCTTCGCCGATAGTCATGTGCCTGGCGAGTGGACGAGCGGTGAACGTCGGCTGGAGGGCTCCGCCGCGATCGAGGACGAACGACCGCAAATAAGGGGTGCAAACACCGCCTTGGCATGTTCCCGTCCCGGCGAGGGTGGCGCGCTTAATCAACTCGATCTCGTTAAAACCGCGCTCCCAGACGAAGTCGAGGTCTGTCACGGACACTTCCGAACACGGACACACGATGCCTGCCTCGGGACACTTTGGAATGTCGCCGTCATCGTCTGCAGAGCCGACGCGGCGGACCTGGGGATCGGACACCATTCTTGCGAGAATGGTCCTCGGATAAGTGCCGAGATCGATGACCGCGGTGTCGCATTCGTAACGGGCCATTTCACCGCTGGGAAGTTCCATGGCGACCGCAGTCACCCGTTCCGTCCCCTCGATTTCGGTTACTCGTCCCTGGACGACCGTGCAGTTGACTCCCTCAGGAGCATTTCCCACGGCTACTACCCGACCTAGATCTACGCCCTGTCGGGTGAGGTCGGAGGCGGCCCTTGGGGTCAACACTCCTCGCAGCCGGTTGCCGGGCATGGCCGGATGGATGTCTGCGGCTCCAGTGGCGACGATTACCTCGTCGGTATGAAACTGGACGATCTCGTCACCCACACGTGCCACCACCACCGGACCGTCGTAAATCGCGAGGGCCTCGGCGCCTTCCCGGGCTTCCAGCACTACGTGGGCTCGGCCCTCTTCGGTCAGTCGCTGAGCTTCGGTCCGCCCGGAGCGTCCACCGCCGATAACAACAGCCTCGGTGTGTTCGAAGCGGTGAGCGACGGGTCGATTCGATCCCGCGGCGGGCAGTGGTGGATGATGTTCAACCGGATACGTCGAGACCACCAGTCCCTCACGTACTGGCGTTTGGCACATGCGACGGTGCGACACCCCGTCGATGGTCGCCAGACAGTTTGGGCAGTCTCCTGTGTTGCACAAGCTCCCGATTGGAAACACGCCGCTGCGGGTCAAGGAGACCAGGACCGTGTCGTTCGGACGCGTGGCGACGGTCGTGCCGTCGATGACGATGTCTGGGCTAGTGCTCACCTCGTTAGCGGCGCGGCCTGAATTCGTCGCAGCTCATCAACCGGGATGTGACACCGAATCTCATACCCCTCTTCGGCCTCGACGAGCGGCGGCTCAACGGTCTCGCAAATCTCGCCGATCTTTCGATGGCAGCGGGTCTGGAAAACACAACCCGGGGGTGGATCCGACGCAGACGGTATCTCTCCGACCAATCGGATCCTGCGGTCGTCTTCGAGTTCTGGCGACGCGGACAGCAGCGCTTCTGTGTAGGGGTGGTGTGGTCCTGCGAAGATCCTCTTTGAGGTGCCCACCTCCATGATCCGGCCGAGGTAGAGGACCGCCACGCGATCTGCCACGTACTGAACGACGGAGAGGTCGTGGCTGATGAACAGATAGGACACCCGCTCGTCTCGTTGCAGCTCGGACAGGAGGTTGAGGATGGCGGCCTGCACTGACACATCCAGAGCCGATGTGGGTTCGTCGCAGACGACCACGCGAGGAGAGCCGGCGAAGGCCCGGGCTATCGCGACGCGCTGCTTGAGGCCGCCGGACAGTTGGCGCGGCTTGACGGACAGCAACTGAGTTCCTACCCGCACCGATGCCATCAGTTCATCGACGCGCACCTTTACGTTCGCACCGGGTTTGAGGATCTGAACTGCCCGACCGATTATTCGTCTGATCGAGTGACGACGATTGAGGGCAGAGTCGGGGTTCTGGAACACCATCTGCAACGCGTGGAACTGTTCGTCATCGCGGTCCTCGACGGCGGCGGGAACGATCTGGCCGCCGAGTGTTATCAGAGCCCCCTCGTCTGGGACGTGGATTCCGAGGATGATCTTGGCAAGGGTGGTCTTGCCGGAACCCGACTCTCCGACCAGGGCGAGTGTTTCACCTTGTTTGATATCCAGATTCACGTCGACGAGAGCGTGCACTGGTCTGCCGTCCTGTTGGAACGTCTTTGAGGCGCCGCGAATGGAGAGGAGCACGTCACCGGCCAGCACTGCGGTTGACTCGACCGGGACATTCCGGGGGAGGTTCGGTGCTTCCTCGTGGAAGTGACAACGAGAGTATCTCTTGGGCCCGACCTCGATCAGCTCTGGCTCGTTCTCGGCACAGATGTCGCGGGCTATGGCGCAACGTTCCACATACACGCAACCAGGAAGGTCCGCTCCGATCGGGGGGAGAAATCCGGGAATCGTGTCGAGGGTCTGGCGCCCTTCGCCACCTGCCGCTCCTGGAAGGCAGCGAAGCAGGCCCACGGTGTAGGGATGTCGCGGCTCTGTGAAGATCTGCTCAGTCGGACCGTAAGCCACCATGCGACCTGCGTAGAGGACACCGGTGACGTCGCACATCTTGCGGATCACCGCCAGGGAATGGGATATGAAGAGCACCGAAGTCCCGACTTCGTCTCGCAAATTCGTGACGAGGTCGAGGACTTCGGCCTCAACCGTTGCGTCCAGCCCGGTCGTTGGTTCGTCGAGGATCAACAATTCGGGCCGTGAGGCAATGGCCATGGCAATCACCACGCGCTGGAGCATTCCCCCGGAGAGCTGATGCGGGTACCGCCGCACGACGCTCTCGGGATCTGAGATCTTGACCTGCTCGAGGACCGCCTGCACCCGGTCGCGGATCGTGTCGCGGGGCTCGCCGAGCAACTCGAAGACCTCAGCGACTTGACGGCCGATCCGAATGGAAGGGTTTAGCGACGTCATCGGATCCTGGTACACCATCGACAAGCGCTCGATCCGTAGTTCGCGCAGTTCGCGTCCACTCAGCTGTGTGATATCGCGTCCGCCCATGCGGATCGTTCCGCTGGTGATTCGCCCGTTTCGGGGCAAGTAATGCATGAGTGCCATCGCCACCGTGGACTTGCCGCACCCTGACTCACCGACCAGTCCGAACGTCTTGCCGCGGGGGATGTCGAAGGTCACTCCCCGAATGGCTTCCTGCCACTCCGTCCCGACCCGATACTCGAGTCTCAGGTTTTCGACCGACAGGACCGAGTCCGTTGTGATCGTGTCGCTCATGACTTCCTCACGTTTCGAATATTTGGGCGATGGCGTCGGCCAAAAGGTTCACGCCGACCACGAGAGAGGCGATGGCGAGGGCAGGAAAGAGTGTCGGCCACCAGATGTCACCGCTGAGGAAAACGTAGTGCTGGGAGATCGACTGACCCCAATCAGGAATGGACGGGTCGCCGCCGAATCCCAGGAAAGAGAGCGCCAGGGTGGTGAAAATGGCGTATCCCAATCGGACCGTGAACTCCACCACGATTGGTCCCATCACGTTGGGGAGTATCTCAACGAACATGATGTGCGGCGCACCCTCGCCCCGCAGCTTGGCTGCTGTCACGTAGTCGAGCCTCGCTTCAGCCAACGTCGACGCCCTAACGGTACGGGCGATTATCGGAGTGAAGACGAGGCCGATGACGAGAATCACACCGGTAGTGGTCGGTCCCAATGCAGCAAGCACGAGCATCGCGGTGATGATGAGCGGGATCGACAAGAAGGCGTCGAGCACTCGCGAGGTGATTTCGTCTATCCATCCCCCGAAGTAACCGGTCGTCAGACCAAGAGCAGTTCCCGCGACGGTTCCAATCAGGGTTGCCAGTGGCGCGATGATCAACACCTGTCGGGCTCCGGCGAGCAGTCGGCTTAGAACATCTCGGCCGAGGGAGTCGGTCCCCATCACATGCTCCGACGACGGCGGTGCCAGGCGATTGAGGATGTCCATCGGCGAACCCGCAGGATCGTATGGGGTCACGAAGTCGCCGAAGATGGCAAAGATGATCCAGGTGAGCGTGATCGACCCGCCGACCCAGAACGTTGCCGATCGCATCAGCTGGGCTCTTCGCTGAGCACTGGAGACGTTGGCTGCGCTCACGACTCAGCTCCCAGCCTGACACGCGGGTTCAAGACCCCGTACAACATGTCTGCGAGAAGCGTGGAGATCTGATAAATCACACCGATTACGAGGACCCCGCCTGCAAGGAGAGGGAAGTCGGCCTTTTGGGCGGCATCGAAGATGAGACGTCCGATTCCCTGGTAGTTGAACAGGACCTCGACGACGACCAGACCGCCGAACAGGTAGCCGACTTGCGTCGCCACCACGGCGATCGTCGGAAGCAGAGCATTACGCAGGACGTGGCGCCGAATCACAACGTGGCGAGGAAGGCCCTTCAGGATCGCGGTCCGGGTGTAGTCGGCATCGAGAGCATCGATCATTCCGGCTCTGGTTATGCGCGCGATGTATCCGAATAGGACGAGGACGAGAGGTATGACGGGAAGAAGCAGATATCGGATCTGTTGGAAGATTCCCGAGCCCGCCGGCGCCTGTGCTCCCCCCGGAAGCCACTTCAACGTGATGGCAAACAAGACGATGGCCACAATTCCCGATACGAACTCGGGGATGACAGTTGCAGACAGACCGAAAACGGTTATTGATCGATCGATGATCGTTCCCCGCTTGAGCGCAGCTATTACGCCGCCCAGGATCGCCAGCGGCACGACGATTACGAAGGCGAGCACTGCAAGTTTGGCGGAGTTCGTGAGTGCCGTTCCCAGCATCTCGGTGACAGGCCGGGCAAACGAAACCGAGCGACCCAGGTCGCCTGTCAGCACGCTTCCCATGTAATCGAAGTACTGGGTCAAGAGAGGTCGGTCCGTGCCCAACCGCGCATTCAGCAGGTCGACGGAGTCCTGAGTCGCGAACGGCCCCAGGATGCGTCGGCCGACGTCGCCGGGGAGAAGATTCGTGCCGATGAAGACCAAGACGCTCAACAGCCACAGGCTGATGAGCGCCAGGCCGAGCCTTCTAGTGAGAAATCTGAGCATTGGGAACCGTGTGAGTCTGGGCGGCCATCATGGCCGCCCAGACCCACGCGTGTACCGAAATCAGCCGCCGAGCTGCAGCTCGGTGACGATCACATGACCCATGCCGGTGGTCTCCAGCCCGGTGGTACCGGGACGAGTTGCCGAGATGTTCCCCACGAAATAGGGAATGATCATCGGGACTTCGTCAGCCAGTAACGCCTGTATCTCACCAGCGAGTTCGCGCTGGGCGGCCTCGTCAGGTTCAGCTACGAAGGCATCGACAAGGGCGTCGTACTCGGCATTGTTGAACTTGGCTGAGTTCCAAGTCCCATCGCTCTTCAACGGTGCGCCGAGGTAAACGTTTGGAACGCCACGGTGTCCGTAGTTGGTGATTCCGAGGGACGAGTCGAGCCAGTAGTTGTCGTAGTAGGTGCCTGCATCGTCGATCTGGAGATCGATCGTCAGCCCGATTTGAGCTCCCGCTCCCTGGATAAGGGTTGCGAGGAGTTCTACTTCGGCGAATTCCAACGTGTTGAGCGTGACCTGGGCCCCGCGTACACCTGCTTCGTCGATCAGCGCATTGGCCGCAGCGAGATCCTCTTCCTTCTGGGCGACTGCGCCGGGATTGAACACCGTGAAGAACGGGGCGATCGGATGATCGTTGCCGAGGTCACCAAAGCCAGACAGGAGCCCGTCGACCAGCGACTGCCTGTTGATGGCGAGTGCCAGGGCCTGACGTACCCGCTTGTCGGCGAATAGGCCCTCTTGAGTGTTCATGTGAACCTGGCGATGCTCCGCAGTCGGGATCACGCCGACCTGGGCGTTCGAGTCGTTTAGGAGCGCCTGGCCAACTGCAGCCGAGAACGACGGAATGACGTCTAGGCGACCGTCCTGGAAGGCAGTGATCATCGCGGATTCTGCCGCGAAGAACGTCACCTCCACCCGATCGGGTAGTGCCTGGGCACCCCAGTAGTTCTCGTTCCTGACCAGGACCGCCCCTTGGCCCGGACTGAAGGATTCGACCTTGAACGGGCCGGTTCCGACGAAGTTCGACTCAAACGACCCTTCGGCGTAGGAGTCCCAGAACGACGTCGGAAGGATGAACGCGTTGTAGTTGTCCGAGCTCACGATGAACGGGAACGCGCCAACTGGGGCATCGAGATTGAACTGGACTGTTCGATCATCCAATGCGACGGTTCCGCCGGATGACAGGGCTCCAGTCCCGAGCGCCGATGCCGCGTTACCGTCCTTGATCCCCTCGAAGGAGGCCACCACGTCTGCGGCCGTCACCGGCGTGCCGTCCGAATAAAGGAGGCCTTCTCGCAGGGTGAATGTCCATTGCGTGCCGTCCGCGTTCGGCTCCCAGCTCTCTGCCAAAGCGGGGCGCAAGCCCGTAGCGCTCGAGAACGTCAGCGTGTCAGTAATCAGGCTGACGAACTGAATCCGGCCAAGGTCGTTGATTAGTACAGGGTCGATAACACCGGCAGGGTTGTTGATTCCAATGCGAACAACCGACGGCTCTTCGCTTGCCGATGCGGCGGTAGTGGTGGTCTCGCCAGCGGCGGTAGTACCGGTAGATGCCGCGGTGGTTGTGGTCGCGTCGCCCCCGCTGTCACCGCAGGCTGCGATGAACCCGAGAACCGGAAGGGACATCCCCGCTATGGATCCCCTTCGAATGAACTCGCGGCGACTGAGCCGCTTGGTCATGTATTCGTCGATGAGTTGACCCTCTGCCTCAGTCGCTCCGGCACGGATCTCGTCGATGCGCTTATCGCCCATATCTCCTCGTTTCCTAGGACACAACGGGGCTGTCTGTCCGAAGACTCGTCTTTCCCGCCTATGACGACTCTAGAGGCAGTGTGTGCATCGGCGCCCGGGAATCGACACAAACTCCCGCGGCTTGCGGACTATCTGCATACGATCCTCAGATGTCTGACTCGCCCGCCCCCGGTTCCAGCGAGCGACGTCGCAGACGGAGGGAGTCTCCCCGGACGAGGTCGTCGGGGCGGAATACCGACCACTACCGGCACCTCAAGAATCCGATCCCTCCCATGCGGGTTTTCGACGACGAGCAGGTCGATCGAATCCACCGCGCAGCGCTTGACCTTCTCGCCGATCACGGTTTGAAGGTCCTCCTTCCAGCCGCCAGGGAGATTTTCGCTGCAAACGGCTGCAACGTGGGCGAGGACTTGATGGTCAGGCTCGATCCGGAGACGGTCGCCGTCGCGTTGGCTTCCGCACCGTCGGACTTCGAGATGGTCTCGCGAGACGGAAATCGCAACGTGGAGTTCGGAGGAAACTCCGTGGCATTCCTGCCGGTGGGCGGTCCCCCCCACATCATGGATCTAGATGGCGGCAAGCGTCCCGGAACGCTTGCCGACTTCGACATGTTCACCAAGCTGACCCAAACATTCGATGTCATCCACATGCTCAGCCCAGCCGTCGAAGCCCAAGACGTGCCCATGAACCTGCGTCATTACGCCTGCACGCGTTCGGTTGTGACCCTCTCTGACAAGATTCCGTTCGTCTACTCGCGAGGGCAGCCACAGGTGGCGGACTGCTTTGAGATGGTGGCGATCGCTTGCGGGGTAGACACTGAGACTTTTCGGCAACAACCCCGTTGTTTCACGATCATCAATACGAACTCGCCGCGCCAGCTCGACATACCTATGTGCAACGGAATTATCGACTTTGCAGTCGCCGGTCAGGTCGCCGTCATCACGCCGTTCACCCTGGCAGGGGCGATGGCTCCGGTCACTATCCCGGGGGCCCTAGTTCTCCAGCATGCCGAGGCGCTTGCTGCGATCACGCTGGGTCAGTTGGCCAACCCTGGAGCGCCGCAGATCTACGGCGCTTTCACCTCGAACGTCGATATGCGGTCCGGCTCTCCGGCGTTCGGAACCCCTGAGGGGGTGATGGCGGCTATCGGCAGCGGCCAACTTGCGAGGCACATAGGAATGCCCTGGCGGTCCTCGGCACCCAACGCCTCGAATGCGGTCGATGCCCAAGCAACCTATGAGGCGATGATGAGCTTGTTTGGTGCCACTCTCGGCGGCGCCAACATGGTGTTGCACGCGGCCGGATGGATGGAGGGCGGGCTTTCGGCATCTCCTGAGAAGTTCATTCTCGATGTAGAAGCGCTGCAGATGCTTGCTGAAGTGTTCGGGGGGCTCGTCTTCGACGACGACGCATTGGCATACGACGCAATTGCGGCCGTTCAGCCTGGCGGCCACTTCTTCGACTCCCCACACACCATGACTCGGTATGAAACAGCGTTCTACTCGCCCATTGTTTCGGACTGGTCGAACTTCGGGCAATGGACGGACAACGGCAGCCAGGATGCAACCCAGCGAGCGAATCGAGTTTGGAAACAGGTCGTCGGTGACTTCGAGCCGCCCGCCCTCGATTCGGCAATCCTGGAGGAGTTGGACGACTTCATTGCCAGGAAGTCCGCAGCGGGGGGAGCACCCCCCGAGTCGTGAAACCGCCACTTCCAGACGAACGCCGGATCCCGGCACCCAACCGCTTCTCTCCCGACCACCCGATGTATTCGGCGGTGATCGCCGCGCACGAACGGTCGATCGAGTTGGACACTTACGGCTACAAAGATCCTGTCAGCGGCCTCCTTGTCTTCTCGGCGAAGTATCTGTGGGA
>JBGTKD010000075.1:0-6289 GCA_041744795.1 Acidimicrobiia bacterium | reverse complement strand
GTCGTGTACACCGACGGGTCGGGCGGGTTGAACAGGGCGAGCCCGTCAACCGAACCGCCATCACCCATATGGTCTAACGCCTGATACCGGCGGATCAGCGTCCGGAGCGCTTCAGCATTCGCGGTTTCCGCGTCGAACACTGGCGCCCCGAAATGGTAGGTGAAGATCGGGTACGGAACGTCTGTCTCGCGGACGCCGATCTGGACACAACGTAAAATGTTGGGGGCCATGCTGCCGTCCGCACTCCGACGCAACACAGGGACCCTGTCACCGATCTTCACATCAACCAGAGGCCGGACCTCAGGGTCCTGGACTGTCACCCGGACAGACTCGGTTTCGCCGTCAGAGTCGGTGACCATCTGCTCGGCGAGCCCGTCCAAACCGTCGCCCATGTTCTGACGGTTAGCGAAATACCCTTCTAGCCGTCCCCAACCGGACGCCAAGATCCAGTCGGTGAACTCGCCCCACACCCCCTGATCGCCTTCCGCGATAGCAGTCGTGAAGTCCGGGACACGCTGAATGGACGGAGACCCTCCGAGCCCGCCGTCAAGGATGCTGACAGTCGGCCCACCCAACCCGGTGTAGTCCGCTCCCAGATTCCCGGGGTTGTACAGACCCAGCTCCCAGACGGTTCCCGTCCAGCGCAGGGACCGTTCATACCCCCACTGCTGACCGTATTCGAGCCACTGGTAGAAGCTCTGACCGCGGCGAACACCGACAGCCAAATCCCGATCCCACAGTTCAGCGGAGCTGTCATGGGTGTCGGTCCAGGTGGGGACCAGCCAGTTCAGAACGCTGCGGGCTGTCATGGGGGCGAGAAGGTCGTTACTGATCGCGCCGAACGTGTCCTCGTCTACTCCGGGTGCGAGAATCGCACTGTTGACGTCCATGTAGACGATGTCGGCGTTGCCTTCTTCCACAATGCCAACCCGGAAGATGATCGTGTCCACGCCGTCAGGGACGGTGAAGTCAACGGAGAGCAGTGTCCACGTCGCGGCCGTCACCGTCTGATCGTCCGAGGCGATCTCGGTTTCGGTCATCGACCGGATGACAAACCGGATACGCTGCGCGGTTGTCGAGTACACCCAGATCCGCCCGCGATATCGGTGGCCCCAGATGACCGAATGTTCCGTCTGTGCGCCTGCGAACCCTCCAGAGCCGGGCGGCGTCCCAGCATCGACCCTGAGCAGATGCGTCGAAGTAGACCCGGAAGGCGCAGCAGGGACCGGAGCGACTCCGGCTTCGACCATGTCGAAAGACTCGTAATCGCCGACCAGGTTCGCTGTCGTGTAGTCGACGGTGCCATGCCACGGCCGAGGGTCAGGTGTCCCACCAGCACGAACCTTGTTCAACACCACAGCCCCACCGGCCACAGTGTTAGACGTGACCGACAAGTTCAAATCGGTCCCGGCCGGATCGGTGAGCCGGATCACAAACTGGGTGCCGGGAGTTCCCTGACCGAACACGAACACTTTGGTGATCGCGGCCATGCTTTCGAGCCGGGTTTTGATTACCGCCGGATCAGACTCGTTCCAGTTGATCGCCGACGTAGTAGAAGTCCCGTCGGTCAGCGCATACGTCCCCGAGGTGGCAGCCGCCTCCACATACAAGAACCACTGAGCGTCTGAAACCTCCCCACCAGCCGGGGTGATGATTGTCGGATGCCCGTAAATCCAGTCGGACTCTCGGGTCGGATAGGCCGGATAGTCGTAGGCTTTGACACGGGCCCGGTCCATGAACCATTCGAGTGGGCGGAGCGTGAACTGGACAGGCGCATCCTCTGATGCAGTGTCGTCCTCCCTGTCGGTCGGGACCATCGCCCCAACCCAGGTTCCGTCGTCGAAGACCATCAGGGTCGAACCGACACTGTTCGTCGGGTTGGCCTTGTCGATCAGAACGAAGTCGTCCAGGTACGGGCAGTTCCGGTGGATTGACAGCGACCCGGCCGGGAGGTCGAGGAGTCGGGTGTCCCATTCGGTGCCGACAAGCACCCAATCGGTGATGTCCTGCTTACGTTTGAAGTCACCCGAGTTCGGGAGGGTCCAGATCTCGTAGTTCATCGGGTCCTCGGGTAGAACTTGAACGTCACCGACGAAGGGGAGCCGGCAGTGGAGAAGGCGTTATCGCCAGCCTCGAGGATCACCCCGTACGGTTTGTTGAACGCCACGAACTCGCCGTAGTCCGCCCCGCCAGTGATCTTGGTGACCCGCCCGGTGTCAAAGTTCACTCGGACACCACCGGCAGGGGTCGCCCCCGCGATAGCCACCGTCGCTCCGTCCGCGGTCATCGTCACCACCACATCCGTACCGCCGACAATCTCCACGACCGCGTCGTGAACCGGGGCGTTACCGGCGACAGTCACAGGAGAAGTCGAGTCGGTGACCTCGGCGATGGCCCGCCACGAACCCGCCGGGGCGTTCATCATGTACACATACGAGAGCCGGTCCTGGGAGTTCAACGAAGGGGCCATCAACTCAACGAAGGCTTCGACCGTCCCGAGGTGAGGGAGTGTCCGGCGGATCGCAGCCAACCCTTTCACCCCGGACAGGAGCCGCTCTACCGTCGCCTTGTTCTCGTACTGATGCCCGGCAGCCCCGTCAGCGTGGGTGACCAACTCGCTGGCGTTGGTGAACCGGAACGCCACCTCCAAAGGGACGATCAGATCCGTCGTGAACTTGTGTTCCACCGCATGTGTGCCATGCCGGTACGGGGACACCTGATTGATTCCCCGTTTCCCCGCGATAGTTTCCCCACCACCGGCAAGACGCACCCACTTGCAGTAGTCGGCCAGATTGGAGAGTGTGCCGCCTTTCGGGCCTGCCTGCCAGGCGTAGTCCCAGCTCATCGGCTCGTCCCACCCTTCAAACCGCCACGAGTGAGCGAATGGTTCTGACGGATCAGGGACTCAACATGAGAGGCGGATTGGGTGTCGGGGACGATGATCGTCCAGTTCGACGTGCCGCCCATCCCAGAGAGCATGTCGTTGGGGATCACATACCCGGACTGTGACGGGACGATCATCTCCGGGCCACGCTCACCAACCAGATATGTCATGCCAGCCTGGACTGGGCCACCGTGTGCTCGGGGACCGCCGAAGCTGTCGTTAGCGGTCATGCTCCCCGCATCGCGGGTCGTGCGGTAGGTGGTGTTGATGACCGTCGTGACGGTCTTGCCGTCCAACAGGCCCAGAGTTTCAAGGAAGGCTCGGGCCTCGTCGTCGGACCAGCCGAACGCGAGGCCGATCGCTTCGATTGTCCCCTCGAGGGCGGATGGGTCGATCGCCTCCAACGCACCCTGCGCGTCATACAGACTCTGCACCCACTCGAACTGCGCCTCCGCGATATCGCGCGCCGAAGCCTCCCCGCTCTCCTGAAGTTCGATCAGTCGTTCCTCGGCTGTGTTCAGACGTTCAAGAGCAGAAAAGGCGTTAGAGATCGGGTTCAGGGCGTCTTGGAAAGCTCGGGTGGCTGCCCGCTGATTGTCGGCCAGCAGCTGCATCCTCTCGGCAGCAGTCAGAGCCTCCTTGCCTAAGTCCTCGATTTCTGGGCCGGTGTCTGATGCCGCATCACCTGTCCCGAGGATCGCGGCGGCCAACTCGTCGAGGATCTCCTGGGGGAGCCCCATTGCTTCGCCCATCTCCAGCACGATCCGCCCGAAGTCCCCGAACTGATCCGATGAAAGACCGGCTGCTCCTGCGAGGGCTTCGAACTGGGCAACCGTGAGGTCGCCGTCGCGGGCGATATGTAACAGCCCCTCAGCGAGAGCCGAAAGCGGGTCCTCCTGATCCTTGATGGCCTGAGTGACCGCCTGGACCGCCTCCTCGAACCGGAACGCCTGGATCTGGGCTTCCTTAGCGTTCTTGCCGAAGATGCCGGTCAGGTTGATCCCAGCCAGCAGATCCGACGTGGCGGCCATGAAGAAGGTTTTGGCGCCCAGAGTGGATTCACCGAAGGTCGCCTTGGCGTTCTCGAACTCGGCGGCGAGTATCCGTTGGGCGTTCGCCGCCTCATCCGACGTGCGGATAAAGTCACCCTGGGTTTTCGCTGTCTGTTCGTAGATCAGTTCGAGAGAGGCGACAGCTTTGCCGTTGGCGTCCACCTCGGCAGTCGTCGCGGCCAGCCCCATCTCAACAGCTTTGGCACGGATCGCCGCGTCCGTGAGGTTCACACCGAACTGACGGAGTGGCCTGGACTGACCCTGGAGTCCGGAGTTGATGGCGTTCAGAGCGACAGAGACGTCCACGTTGAACACCGACGCCATATCCGCGGCCCGTGTGGTCAGTCGGATGGCCTCGTCGCCTGCGTCGTCGAACGAGAAGCCCAGGTTGGTGAGCAGCGCCCCCGTGTTCACCGCCAGCGCGTTGAACTCCGAGGCGGCCAGACCAGACACCTGAGCGGCGACCTGACCGTAAGCCAACACCTTGTCAGCAGCACCCTCGAACACCTGATTGACGGCGTTGACCGACTCCTGCAAATCCGACGCCGCGCGAGCGGTATCTTTAAACGCAGCAACGGCGGCGATGCCAAGCCCGGCCACCGCCGCCTTCCCGAAGGCAGTCATCTTCTGCTCGACCTGGCCCATCGTCTGATTGACCTTCGACCCCGACTCGGCAATCTCCGATGTCGCACGGGCAGCCTGACGGGCCTGGGACTGATACTGCCCGGAGACCATTTCGAGGATCACTTGGAGACGTTCAGACGCCATCAGACCCCCTTGGGTAAAGCCGGACCGACCAGCCGGAATAGTCAAGAGACATGCCCGGCTGGTTTGCCGAGCGTCGAAGAGCAGCTAGCTCTTCAAGACCGTGTTCGTTCTGAGCGCAGCCAGGGCAGCGGTCGAAGTCCCACTGGTAGGCCTGCGGGTCTGCTTCCCACTCCCACGAATAGGTCCCGCAGGACGAACGGAGAGACTCTTCGGACTGCCACACCGCCAGCACTTCACGGTCCTGATGTGTCCAGCGGGGTTCCCGACGTTTCGCTACTCGTCCTTCGAGTTCTGAGAAGGGGATTCCCCGTTCACAGGCGTATTGGACTCGCCGGCGCCACGCGATGTCGTAGCGATACCGGCGGACGAGAAAGGGAGATCAGAGGACTCCTCCTGGACGTCCCAACAGAAGTTCCACAGCTCGTTACGTTGACCCCGTGACGTAGACCAAAGCTGTTTGGCCTGGTCGACGTTCATCTCCGGGTCGACCATCGACTCGGCGAGAAGCTCCGGTCCGGCCGTGTCCGGGTTGATGGTGGGGACGCGCACAAACGACCGGGCCACCAGCGACGTAGCGCCACTGTCGGAGTACCGGTCGAGTGCATCTTTATATTTCGCCATCTGATCGTCAGACGGCGGATGGCGCCGTTTCAGGTCATCAAGCCAGTCGGCGTCGACCGCCCGGCATGTGAACACCACAGCCACCTCGGCGGCCTTCTCTGCAAGCTCCCGAAGTTCCACGGTGAGCTTGTCGGCTTCCGAGCCGAGACCCTGTGGGTTGACCTTCTCCAACGCCCGCGCCTGGTCCAGCATCGCCCGGACCCGTAGAAGCTCCCCACGGAGCGCCCCGTCGAACAGGAACGTCCTGGAGGCTGTCGGGGCCCTCCGCGATGCGAGGACCTCGTTGATGTCTGTCACGCCAAGACAGTGGCACGCCAGGCGATAGCCGCGGTCAGGCCCATCGGCACACGGGTACGGCGTGCCTCACCACGAGGGGTAGCCGAGTCGGTTTTGAGACCGACCTGAACCTTCGCCACGTCAGCTTTGTCACCAGCGGCCGGGTTGGCACCGGCGATGTCGCCGCCCTCGAACTTCACAAGGAAGTAGGAGGTGTTGTTGGCGAGGGCCGGATAGGCGACAGGGGTGACGGTGGGACGCCAAATGTCGAACTCAAGGTTCTCGATCTCGATGGTCCCCGTCTGCTGCTTGTTCTGGGGGGTGGAGATATCCGACACGTCGGCGTAGTTCTGCCGACCGCCGAAGTTGACCGGCTGCGGCAAATCAATCGTGATCTCAGTGCCGGCAGTGAGTTCTGCCACGGTCGGAGCGAGTGTGGCAGACGCGATCGACGTTAGAACGTAAACCCGCTGTTCGAAGCCCATTGGCTGTGCCATCAGGAGTCACCTTTCTTGTTGGTTGGTTCTTTGTGGAGCACCCAGCCCCTATCGCGCCAGACTTCCTCAAGGGAGCCACGGGGCACGATGGGTGGGTTCTTCTTTGTGTCAGGCAGGTCCGGATGTTCGATCCGCACCCGCTCATCAGGGTCGACGGCCATCGCCGTCTCCTTTCTGTCGGACGGGCACGG
>JBGTKD010000074.1:0-3179 GCA_041744795.1 Acidimicrobiia bacterium | reverse complement strand
CGTCGGCACTTCCTTGGCGGGGAACATGATGCCGGAAGCAGTCACCTCGCGCGGGGCGATCGGGTCGGCGGCCGGATCGACGTCGAGTCCCCGGTTCTCTGCTTCTTCGGTCACACGGCTCAGGAGGCGTTCCAGACGTCCTATCTCAGCCTCCAACTCTCGAAGTCGGGCCTTGGCGACCAGTTCGCGCTGTTGCATCTTCCCCAGCTGATCGCGGTGCTCCTTGCTGGCAGCGTCAGCCCGGGATCTTGCGTCCCGTTCGATCTGTTCTGCTCTACGAGCAGCTTGTTCGGTGATTTCACGGCTGCGGGCTTCAGCCTCGGACCGAGCCACCCGCAAAATGCGGTCGGCGACCGCGCTGGCGCTTCGAACGGCGGTATCAGGGTCAACCGGCTCAGGTGTACTGGTGGACTCGAGGTCGGATCGTGCGCTAGCGATCGCCTGCTGGCGCGCGTCGCGGGCATCTGCCAAGAGCTGGTCGGCGTTCTCACGGGCTTCGGCCAACAGCCGCTCAGCTTCGTTTCGGGTGGACTCGGCATCGCGCTCGGCGGCTGACCGCAGGGCGTTGGCATCCGTGATGATTCCCTCGACCCGCTGCTGGCCCTCTCGGACGATCGATGCAGCCTCGTGCTCGGCCCTTGCAACGAGTGCCTGCGCTGTTTGTACCAACGCTCCAGCCCGCTCCTTGGCCTCCGCGACTGGGTCCGTCATCGGCGCTTCCGGCCTCGGCGGTCCTTGTCGTCCAGGGGGGTGCGGAACGCCGTGGTACTGAGCTGCTCAGTGAGAGGGGTGTAGGAGGCGAGTCGGGAAGACGCACTGGGGCCAGGGGTCTCGGTCCTGGCTTCGACGTGGCGACCAGAGGTCTCGAGGCTCAAGTCGGCCAGCTCCTGGTCCAAGTCGACCTCGGTGGCTTCGTCTGGTTCCTGCGAGTTGTTGTCCTCTTGCGCCGCTTCCAAGCGGGCGATCCTGTCCAAAAGCTCCATCTCGCGTTCGCGCAGCACCTGGATCTCGATGAGGTGCACGCTCTGGATGTCTTCGGTACGAGTCGCCGCTTCGGCGGCGCGTTCCTGCGCATCGGCCAGTAGGGCCTCGGCTTGGTGCTGGGCGTCTGTCAGAAGTGAATCGACTTGGTGCTGGGCGTCGGCGAGGAGAGAATCGACCTGATAGCGGGCATCGGCCAGAAGGGCTTCGGCTCGGGTGGTGGCGTGGTGTTGGGCGTCTGTCAGCAGGGCCTCGGCTTGGTCACGGGCGTCTGCCAGATGGGCTTCGGCTCGGGTGTCGGCCTCGTGTTGGGCGTCGGCCAGAAGCGAGTCGACTTGTGTTTGAGCGTCTGCGAGGAGGGTTTCGGCTGCGGCCGTTGCCTCTGCGAGGGTCTCGGACGCTTGGTCGCGGGCGTGAGCCACTGCCTCTTGGGCCCCGTAGGAATCGCGTTCTGCCTTACCGAGCAGTCCTAGAGCCTCTTGCTCGCGTTCCTCGAGTTCGGATGACCGAGTGGCCAAAGTTGTCTGGCGATCTTCGAGTTCTGCCCGGAGATCGTCTAGCTCGGCCTGGCGCCTTGTTTGCTCAGCCTTCATCTGATTGGCACGGCCGGTGGCGGCTTCGATGATTGCTTCCGCTTTGGCCGCAGCCTCTTCCACCAGATCGATTGCTTGCTGTGAGGCGGACTCGACTACGGCACGGGCCTCGAAATCGGCTGCCTCCCGGACGCCGTCGCTCTTGATGTCGGCCTCTACCGAGGCCAGGTCCACCAGCACGGTTGGCGCAGGGTCGGCCACATAGGGCGTGGTCTTTCCACCGAGTCCCACAGGGACGGTGACGGTGTTGAAAGTGTGGTGTTCCTGAGTCATGTCGTATCTCGCAAGGGGCAACTCGAGAAATTCATCGGCACGTAATTGCCCATACCTAAGGGAAACCCGTCTCCGCGCTGGCCCTATGGTCGTCGCCATGCTGATCGACTTCGAGGTGCTCTGGTTTGCCCAGACGAACTGTTGGGTTCTGGCCCGTGGGCCGGGCCAGGAGGCACTTGTCATCGACGCCCCACCGGAGCCCGAGAAGGTCGGTGCCCTACTTGAACGTCACCAGTTGATCCCAGTCGGACTTTTGCTCACACACGGTCATGTCGACCATGCGGGTGGGGCAGGACCTGTGTCTCGAAACAACGGCGTCTCTAGCTGGGTTCATCCCGATGATGACTACTTGACTCTGCGACCCGAGGACCAGGCCCGAACGCTGTTCGGGATGCTCCCTCCTGGCGAGTACGGAGTTCCCGTCGATCGCCATCCGCTTGCCGATGGTCAGGTGCTGGACCTCGCAGGATTTCGCATAGGTGTGCGTCACACTCCGGGGCACACGCCGGGGCACGTGTGCTTCGAGTTGCTTGACGAAGGTGTTCTGTTCGCCGGCGACCAACTCTTCGCCGGTTCGGTCGGCAGGACCGACCTGCCGGGCGGGTCTTATGACCAATTGATGCATTCGATGCGGCACCGGGTCCTCGATCTCGAAGACGACGTCAGAGTCCTGCCAGGTCACGGACCGGAGACCACGATCGGGCGAGAACGCCGCACGAACCCGTTTCTCACACATCTCCGAGAGTGAGCGCACCGGTCCCGATTAGCCTCCGATTCCGTTGACAGACCCTGGACCCAAGATCGACCCTCGCACCCCCTCGGGTGTACTTGAGCTTCTTCCCTCGGAGCAGGCTGCTTTTCGTCGTCTCCTCGACATCATCCGACGGGTGTATGAGCGGTTCGGATTCGTAGAGATCGAGACGCCTGTTTTCGAACGGTCGGAAGTCCTGTTGACCAAATCCGGGGGCGAAACAGAACGCCAGGTCTACTTCGTCCAGTCGACAGGCACCATGGATCGATCCGGAACACCGGACATGGCGCTGCGTTTCGACCTGACCGTGCCTCTAGCCCGTTAC
This sequence comes from Acidimicrobiia bacterium, assembly GCA_041744795.1. GTDB lineage: Bacteria > Actinomycetota > Acidimicrobiia > Spongiisociales > ZC4RG35 > DATHWB01. Next base: position 256 of record JBGTKD010000074.1, on the reverse strand, counting down.
GTCGCCGAACATCAGAACGATTTGGCGTTCCCGTTCAAGCGCTATCAGATCCAACGGGCGTACCGCGGCGAGCGCCCTCAACGCGGGCGATTCCGTGAGTTCTATCAATGCGACATCGATGTGATCGACCGCGACGAGTTGAGCATCCGCCACGATGCCGAAGTGCCAGCCGTCATCTATCAGGTCTTCTCAGAGATCGGCGTCGGGTCGTTCACCATTCGCATCAACAACCGCAAGCTCATGGCTGGGTTACTCG
>JBGTKD010000073.1:0-3037 GCA_041744795.1 Acidimicrobiia bacterium | reverse complement strand
GGCAACTCGATCCTCGTCGCCAGCCGCCCGATGTCGGCTGTTACCAACTGGAAGGGGTGGGCGAGGTCGATCTCTTCCGGTCGGAGCGTGACGACGATGACGCTCGAAGTCTCGGCGACATGTCTGCCGAGATGTCGAACCAGGCCGAGCGTGGCCTCATCGGCCCACTGGATGTCATCGACGACCAGAACGGTCGGCTCTCCGCAAACCAGCTCCAGCATCGCCCGATATACCGAAGGTCGAACACCGTCGCGATCGAGCTCGTCGCGAACGGCTTTGGACAGCGGATCAGGTGAGGCGAGCAGTGGTCCAAACGCGAGTGGCCGCCCAAGAGGTTCACACGACAGAGTGACGATCCTGAACCGATGGTCGAGGCTGGCGACGAATGCCTCGACGAGCGATGTCTTGCCGTGGCCAGCCTCCCCGAAGACGAAGGCCAACTCGCCCCGACGAACGGAGTTCCGGGCGATGCCGTGCAGCACGTCGAGCTGCGATTCACGTTCGACCAGTGCAGCCACCAGATCCTGAAGGGTACGCCACCGGTTCACAAAGTGGCGCGAACTCCTACACCTCGGACGGTTTCGTTCCGATATCTAGGGAGTACCTGCTTTTGGCGCCTGCCAGCGAGTAGTCCACACGACACGCATCTTGGAAGGCACCACAACCATGTACCACTCCACTCCTCGCGGCGCTCATAGCCAGCGCTCTGCAACTGTCGGCCTCGCCTTCGCGCTGGTCACAACCCTGGCTTTACCCGCCACGGCCGACCCGGGCGATCAAAGTATTCAACGGCTTTGCAGCCGACATCCCAGCTGGACGCCTCAAGGCGCTCCTCGCCGACCCTTCAGTGGTCGCCGTCGAATACGACTACCCGGTGAGCGTCTCAGTTGACCTCCAGTCCGTAGCATTCGGAGACCCGAACCTCTCCGCCGGAGAGTCAACGAGGGCTGACCGAATAAATCTCGAACGGACCACCGGCTATGGAACCGACCCGGTATTCATCGATGGCGACACCGCAATCATGGACACCGGCGTCGCCAGCGGACATCCAGACCTCAACGTCGTCGGAGGTGTCGACTGCATGTCCGGGGCATGTGTGGTGGTAAACACGCCGGTCGACCCGCACGGTCACGGCACCCATGTCGCAGGGATCGCTGCGGCCAAAGATGACAGTCAAGGCATAACTGGCGTCGCCGCCGGAGCCCGGATCGCTGCGCTCGCAGAAGCCGGGATCAGCGTCGGAGTTGGGGATGGGCGCTACGCGCCCGGGCAGGAAGTGACCCGTGGGCACATGGCTGCATTCCTGCGGAGATCGCTCGCCAACTGACACTGTCAGTAGTTCAATAACGTCTTGATGATCGCGGCGACATGGTTGCTGACTTCGGGGCCGACCGCGCCGAGGCGGTGAACCAGCCGGTTTCGGTTGATCGAGCGGATGAGCTCACACTGGACGTAGCTTGTGACTTCGAGGCCAGTCTCGGCCATCGCCTCGACCTCGACGTGCAGTGACAGGCCCCGCCGGGTTGTCGTCAGTGGAGCGACGATCGCAAACGGGAACCCTGATCCGAAGCTCTCTATCGGTCCCAACACCAGCGCCGGGCGGTAGGACGCCGGCTCGCCTGGATACGGATCACCGAAGTCCACGAACCAAAGGTCATTGACCGATGCCATCGCTCACCGACGTGTGTTCCGCCTCGGCGAGGTAGGCGTCCCAAGCATCAGGATCTCTCTGCAGGTCGATCAGTTCCGAGGCAATTTGATGCGCGAAGCGCTGTCGTCGTAGAGCCTCCGTGGCATCCCGGACCGTGTCCATCAGCGAGGCACCGGTCTCACCACTCAAGGCAACGAGTCGAGCGTGTGTGTCGGTATCAACTCGGATCGTGGTCGTAGCCATCACGCCAGTCTACAGATCGTATGCGTTGTGGTCTACCCGCGCACCTTCCGGCCCGGCTGGGCGTGGCGGTATGAAAGCGCGATCGTCAAACACGTGGTCAAACGCCGATGGTTTTTGATGTCTTCATCCGAGGATTTCGACGTAACAAGTCGGAGTCACGACCGAGAGGACGGCGAATGCCACTATTCATGGACGTACACACCATCGAGGGCGGGGTGTCGGCGAGTGACGTCGCTGGGGCCCATCAAGCGGACCTGGCCCACCAGACTGCCCACGGCGTGGACTACTTGCGCTACTGGGTCGATGAGGAAGCGGGCAAGATCTTCTGCCTGGTGGAAGCTCCCGACGCTGAAGCGGCGAACACGGTCCACCGCCAGGCCCACGGGCTCGTTGCTGACGAGATTTACCCGGTGAGCGAACATTCGTGACCTCGGAGACCTCGCTCGAAGGTCTCACTGTCGCAGCAGAAGCGGAGTGGCTAAAGCGCTGGACATCAGGACCTACCGAGCCTGAGGGGTACGGCTTGGCGAAGGGAGCACCAGCACCCGACCTCGTCCTTGCCGATCACAATGGCGAGGACCGGTCTCTCTCGGAGTTCTGGGTGGGTGGGGCAGCACTTCTCATGTTTTGGCGCCACTTCGGCTGTTCGTGTGGTGTCGACCGGGCGAAGCGACTCCTCGACGAGTACCCGGCGTATCAGGAGGCCGGCCTGGAGCCGGTGATCATTACCCAGGGAGAGCCAGCCCGGGCTGCTGTATACCGCGACGAACACGGCCTGCCCTTCCCGCTGTTGTCCGATCCCAACCATGTGGCGTATCGGTCCTATGGGGTCAGCCAGTGGTCGATCGAACGGGTTCTCTTCGATGCTCCTCCCGAATACTGGGCGCACTCCTCAGAACTCGGAGCCGACTTTCAAGTCCGGCGCCGGAAGGAAGGTCGGTATCTCGTAGACGATCCGTGGCGGGCAGCGGCGGAGTTCGTCGTCGGCTCGGATGGGCTGATTCGTCTCGGTTACATGTACCAGCACTGCGAGGACTTTCCCGACCCGAGGGTGTTGACCACTGCTGCCCTCATCGGGTGACAGGGGAGCCATTGTTACCCTGATTGCATCCACCCCAGCATGAGCCTCACGATCCACCTTCT
>JBGTKD010000072.1:0-12557 GCA_041744795.1 Acidimicrobiia bacterium | reverse complement strand
AGGCGAAAAGTCCCAGGATAGGCAGGGAACGCTGCGCTCCGTCACCGAACAAGGTGGATGCGACGATGAAACCCGCGATGAAAATGACCACAGCGGCCTCGATAGTCACCTTCGGAAAATTCTCCGTAACGGCCCTGCGGTAATGTGCTCGAGCGATCTTTTTCCGAGCCGAGCGGAAGACTCGCAGGAAGAAGTCCCGGCGACCGAGAACCGTGATGTCCCGGTAGCCGTGAAGTGCCTGTTGGAGAGCTTGGTAGCTTTGGGCGCTCTCTCGCTGTACAACCTCCCCCAGTCGTTGCATGCGCGGTTGGACGATCCACAGGGCGAAGAGCACAAGTGGAACGAGGATCAAAAGTGCTATGCCAGTCGCCAGAGGGGCGGCGATGATCAACACCGTGAACAAGGCGATGACCATGAAACTCTCAGAAATCAGCCGAACGGCGGGCAGCAACACGGAGTTGATGATCGCTCCGACCGACTCGGTGGTGTTACGGATCAACTCGGAGGAGTTCCGTCGCAGGTGGAAAGAGTAAGGCAGCCGAAGATATCGCCCGAGCAGGCTCACGGAGATGTCCACGCCTGTGGTCTGGGCTGTCCACGCCTGAAAGTAGTGCTGACCGAGAATCACGACCGCACGAATCACGAAGAACAGGGCTATCCCAGCGGCAAGGGACGTCACCACCTGATCTTCCGCTATGCCGGGAAACACCGCTCGGAGGTCGCCTATCACAGGTACCGTGACCCCAGTCGGGGCGCCGGAAGTGAGCGCAATAAGGCCGTACACGAGAGCGGCCCCGACCGCCTCCATCACGCTCACCACCAGTGCGAAGACGATGACACCCAGCCAGCGACGGCGCGTGCCAGCCTCTATCAGCATGAGATAGCGCTGGACACGCGAGATCAAGAAAACCCTCCTGGGCCGGCCGTGTTGGGAGCCGATGGAGGATTATGGTACCGGCGGGATTATGTCCATTTAGCATCGAGAGCGGAGTGACTCACTTTCGAGCTGCAGGAGCCCGGATGACCAGGTCTCGGTCATCGGTGTGCGGTTCGAGCGACGCCGGTTGTGGCGGGACATTAGGCGACTACGATCTTGGTCCTCTGCCTTAGTAAGAGGCCTGTCAACGCTGGGCCACGGCTGGGCCCTAACACGTCGACCGCGAGAGATAAGCCTGATGAATTTGCGTCGAGAAGTCAAGGGATGGCTGCGGGAGCGGGGTGGCGAGGTCTTTGTTCCCCGACGGGACAGGCTGAGAAATTTCCACTTCATTCGTTTCGGGCGTTTCGAGTTGCCCGAAGAGGTGGCTCACACAGTGGATGAGGCCAAGGGCACAATGACCGTGCCACTCGACAAGATGATGTCGCGAGCGGCGTTCCCATTCGGAGGAGCAGGATGGCATCCTTTCGCCGCGGCTCTCGAGCAGCAGCTCGAAGACCCCTCGCTCGGTTACCGCGACACTGTTCTGCACGCCTTCTATGCCCGGTTTCAGCCGGAGACTGTTCACGACCTTCTCCTCGACGGCTTTTCCGTCCCCCGTTCGAATTTGGCGTCCTGGCCATCGGTCGACGACCTGATCGACGTGTGGGCGGCGACGGCCTCAATGGTGGAGCAACGCCGTCGGGAGTTCGAGCGTCATCGAACGCTAGCTCACAGTCAGTACCGAGGCCCTACGCCGGACGAGTACGGATCCAGGCACCTTCAGCGTTGTCTCGATGTGTACAAGAGTCTCACAAAAGACGGATACCAACCCGACGACCGTCCCGTGGCGGGCTACTTGCTCACCCGCGATGGCGATTACCGATTCGTCGTTGGCCACGGGAATCATCGCCTGGCCGCCATGCGGCTGTATGGGTTCACCAGTCTCGAGGTGGCCCTTCGTCTGAACCACCCTGCGGTGATCGCGGAGGAGCGACTTCCTAGGTGGACGGGGGAACGCGGAGGGCTGCTGGAGCCAGCCGAAGCGAAAGCCGTGTTCGACCGGTTCTTCGTGGATGACAGCAGGGAGCGAGCTGCTGCTCTTGGGCTCCTGTGACCGACCCTGTTACCGCTTCGAGTGCTCTCAGGCGCTAGGTGCGTCTGGGCCCAAGTCGAGCCCACCGGCCGCCGCCGCTAACTCCAGGTAACGCGACGCGATCTCCCGCGGAGAGAAGTCTGCGGCGCGTTCGATTCCCCAATCACTCAGCTCCTCCCGAAGGGCTGCATCTTTGAGCATTTGGAGCAGCGCGTCGCCGAGTGCTGCGGCGTCGCCTACCGGGACGAGTAAGCCGTGTTTGCCCTCGCCGAGAATCCATGATGGACCGGACGGGCAGTCAGTGCTGACAACCGGTACTCCGACCGCCATCGCCTCGAGTATCACAACCGGCATACCCTCGTTGCGAGAGCTGAGCGCGAACACTGCCGATCGTGCGACAAAGCGAAGTGGATTGTCCTGCTCGCCTAAGAGGTCGATTTGATCGGAGAGTCCCAACTTTGCAATGAGGGATTTTACGCGTCCGGCCTCTTCTCCTTCCGTCGACCCGATGATTACCAGCCTCATTGCACGGGGTCCGGCGAGATCCCGTACATGTGCCATCGCTCGCACGAGTGTCTGATGGTCCTTACGCGGATGAACATGGCCGACGGTCGTGACGACCGGAACTTGATGGTCTGCGAACCACGGGTGATCGACAGGGGCTGCGGCCAACTGCTCGATGGAGCCGTGACGCGTCAACGGTGGTGGAACCATCCTGAGATTGCCACGGAGGGAGGGAAACGTGTGCGCCAGATCGTCCACGATGTCCGGCGACACGCCGATGATGGAATCAGCCTTCGGAAGCAGATAGGCGTTCACCAGATTACGTGCCCACCGGAGGTCCCACGCGTACGACGAATAGTGGTTGTGTTCAACACCCACCACGATCGGACGCCCTCGCCAGCCGCGGGTAGCAAGAACGACAGCTCGGGTCGGTCCATTTCCATGGGCGAACACAACATCTGGCGCCAGGCGTCGCAAAACTCGCCGCAATGAGGCGACCGACCCGATCGTTCGCCAGATCGTGTCGCGGCCAAGAACCTCGGCCGACACCCCAGCGGGGAGAGGCATGGCGTGGGCTGTGCGGTGGACAGCGACAATGGTCACTTCTCCTCCACTTTCCGCCATGACACCGGCTAGCGCACCGGCGACGCTCGCCAGGGTCCGCCCATTCAGCGCGTGCAAAAAGTGAACTATTCGAAGTGGCTTTCCAACCGTTTCCGAACGACGAGTCCCCATTGATCCCTTCCTTCCCGTCTCGATCACCTTATCCAGCCCCACCCTGCGCTCAATCAGAGTCACTGAGGACTGACGCGTAACATCTGGCGCTTGCCGGAGACATACCTTTTGTTCGGAACCGGTCCGAGGTTGCTAGGTCGGTTCAGAGCGAGGCGGTCTTCGATCGCGTATGGCGAAGAATTGGGTTAGATTCTCGCCCGAGTGGGAACAGATGCCGGACTAGGCGACCGCCTGCCGGTGTATCAGGGGAAATTTGGGAGTGAAAAAAAATGACTGACGGTATCTCCCGTCGTCACGAAGTGGTTTACCGAGACCCGCTGATCGATATCACGGCGCGGCATCCGTACTTCGTCGTCGACGCTGGCACATATAGCCGATCGAGAACACGCTACGAGGTCTGGGTTAAACCTATTATCGATCGCCTCTTTGCGACAGCGCTGTTGGTCCTAGCCCTGCCCGTCTTGACGCTGTGCGCTCTCGCTATCCGGGTGAACATGGGCCCGGGAGTTCTGTTGCGACAAGTGCGAGTCGGCCACCTCGGCCGGGTGTTCACCCTATACAAGTTCCGCACGATGAACGCCGACCGACGCACCGACGGGGTGCCATTCGCCGGCGCCGATCGCCGTGTGAGCCACAAGACCCCGGACGATCCGCGCATAACCCCCCTCGGGCGATTTCTCCGCAAGTGGAGCCTCGACGAACTGCCGCAACTGTGGAACGTGATCCTGGGCGACATGTCGCTCGTCGGTCCGCGGCCCGAACTTCCCGAGATTGTGGTTGGTTACGAGCCATGGCAACACCGGCGCCACGCGGCGAAACCGGGGTTGACTGGATCCTGGCAGGTCTCGCTGCGCGGAAGCTCGCCGCTCCACGAGTGCACCGATATCGACATTGACTACGTGGAAAACTTGCGCTTCGCCGAAGACCTGAAGATCCTCGTCATGACGCCTACGGCCGTCCTTTCACGGCGCGGCTTTTGAATCGGCCAGTTCGATCAACCCACCGGTGAGACCGCTCTGTCTCCCTGTCCGGCACCCCAGGCAAATGCCCGGTTTGCGGACGGAACCTACTCCCAGGTCCCGTTCGGGTCCTGGCCGATGCCACGCCACTCGGTGGCAGTCATCGAAGTCGTATCGAACCTGAAGGCTTCACCGGATGCGTTGTAAGTGTTTCTGTCGAACTCGATGTTCGAAGTGTCGCCAGAAGCGTTCTTGTATAGCCCTGTGGCTTTCACTGTGTAAGCGGAGTAGTTGTCCGTGACAGTGATATTGCGGGTGTGATAGGTGCCTTGGCTCCCTGAACCACGGTCGTCGTGGATGAGGATGATCCCGCCGTCGTTGCCAATCAAAGTGTTCCCGTACACCTCCACATCCGAACTGTTGGCAATCAGAATGCCCCCGCGGTAGAAACCGTGAGCGTTCCGCTCGATTCGGTTGTTGCGGATGATCGCCGAGTAGGAGATCTCGTGGATGATCCCCGGACCGCTGTTGTCAAACACGACATTGTCCTCATACAGCGTCCCGGTGTTGTCGATGTCGGTCCATAGGCCAGCGCCGGTGTTGTGGTGCACATAGTTGTTGCGGACGATCAGATTGGTGGTCTTGACGAACTTGGTCCCCCCAGCCTCCCACGCAACATCAAACTCATCCAGGTAGTTGTTGTAGGCAATCTCATTTCCTTCAATCAGAACGTTGGAGCCTTGCGCTGTCAGGCCGATCTGACGGTTGTGATGAATGTAGTTTTGGCGGATTACGGACCGATCACCGACCTGGATGGCCGCGGCCGAAGACTCGCGAACCTCGTTGAATTCGATGTTCCAGCCGACCCCGCGGAGTCCCCCCAATGCCGCCAACTGGGTAGGCGGGGCGTAATTCTGCACTATCAAACCACGTATCACGACATCGCGAACAGTGACGTCGTCATACGCCACGATCGCGAAGCGAACCTCTCCGCCCCCGTCGAGGATCGCTCCTACCTCGCCGAAGAACCCGTTGCCATCCTTTGGTCGCCTGATCGAGACGTCGCTGTGGAGGCCTGAGGCAAACAAGAACGCCGTGCCAGGTGGATTTGCGTCGACCAATTTCTGAGCATCGTCGCCCACTTCGATTCTCACCGCCTCTGGGGAAACATCCGACCGGTCCCAGGCTGCCGCGCCAACCGTCGGGGGACTTGATGACGGAAGCTTCACGGGCGGTAACGTCATCGGCGGTGACGTCGCGTTCGTCTCAGAACGTGAGTCCTCTCGATCCACATCGCTACCGGTCGAGCAAGCTACAAACACAAGACACATGATCGCGAATGGCAAGAGATGGCGAAGATGATTGGACACGCGAGGAAGTTACCGCTCGGTCCGATGATCGTCCTCGGATGACGGTCCAGGGGTCCCTGATGCCCAATTCAAAGTTGACTTTTCCCAAGAGCGGCGACGAGCACCACCTGATAAGCCATTTCGGAGTTCGGCGACGGTATATCCACCCGCTTTGATTTTAAGAATCACACGCAGCAGGCGAGCCGCCACGCGCAGGGTGCTGCGGGGAACTCCCCCAGGCCTGACGTACCGGCTTCGGATTCTCTCCATCTCCTCCAGGCTCTCCGGCCGAAGTGCAGTGTTCTTCTGCTCGGGGTAGTACCGCATGCGCGACCAGGGTCTCGCTACGTGGACGGGCTTAGTCACCTCGGCGAAACGCGCCCAGAGGTCGGCATCCATGGCCAGGTTGAAGGAACGGTCCAGGCCGCCTACCCGTTCGTACAGCGACCTGCGCCAAAACGCAGAAGGTTGCAGAATGAAGTTGTGGTCGTTGAGGAACACGAAGCGGGCGAACGAATGTTCTCGCTTCGGTTTCAAGACACCGCCGTCTTCGCTTATCCAGGTGCCATCGCCATAGACAAAATCTACGTGCGGGTGGCTATCGAAGAAGTCAGCCACTTCGCGTAGCGTCCACGGCTCGAACAGATCGTCTGAGTTGAGCCAGCAGTAGATATCGCCTGTAGCTCGATCAAACCCTCGGCAGAGCGCGTCGGTTTGGCCGTCGTCGGGCTCGGAGACCCAAAACGCCAATTGATCGGCATGGGCCTGTATGACCTCGACGCTTCCGTCAGTCGAACCCCCGTCGATCACTATGTGCTCGACGTCGTCGTGGGCTTGTTCGTCCACACTGGCGAGAGTGGCTGGGAGAAACCTGGCCTGGTTGAACGATGGCGTGATCACAGATATGCGCATTGCGAGGTGCATCATCGTCGACTTCGCGCCAGGGCACACATCGGATCGATTGTTCGTGCCCCTAGTAGCCTTCTTCGATGGCCACTCGAGCTATCGCGGGACGTCCGTTGCTTCTTGAGCGGTACGTCTTTGCCGCACTCGTCGCGCTAGTAACGGTTCTAGGACAGGAGTTCGAGTTAGGTGATGAGACCAGCTTTTGGTTCGGATACCGCGTTCTAGGCGTCCCGCTCGTGTATCCGGCCTTGGCTGGCTTACTGGGTCTTGCGTTCATGTTTCTCCAGCGGCCCGCCACCTTTCCGATAATTCCTAGATTGAAGTCACTCGGGCTCTGGGCCTGGGTGGTCGGGGGATGGGTGTCGTTGGCCGTTGCGATTGCCGTGGCACTTGCAACTGGCGCGCCCGAACTTTTTGCTGACTGGCGTAACTTCGTCCTCTTAGTCCTGGTGATCCTCGTGATCGCGCCATGGCTTTCCGGTCGGGAGTGGAAGAGGGAGGCTTTCGGGGACCTCGTGATCGCCTACGGGGTCGTTGGAACATTTATTCTCGCAAGGTGGGTGACCGGGGGCGGAGAGGATTTCTTCGACCAGCGAGTAACAACGTCCTATTTTCCACACCTGTTGCTGATGACCTACGCGGCAGTGGCGGGAGCGATGATGGTCCTGGCCACTATCGAGACCTCGGCATCTGGATCGCACGTCGAGAAATCGGCGGTGACAGGGCTGTGGAATGCTCGCTCGGCTGCAATCCTCGGATCCACGGTGATCTGCACGCTCGTTATTCTGCTGTCGTTTCGCCGCTCCTTCTGGCTTGCCTGGGCTGTGGGCATGTTCGTGGTATTGGTGATCGCGTGGAACCGTCGCCAACTCACCAGCCGCAAGGTGATGGCGGTAGGCATGACCGTCACGATTGGATTCGTCGCCCTGTTCGTGGCGATGGGTACTGAAGCAGTGATCGCTCGCTTCGAGAGCTTCCTGCCCAGCTCCGAGGGCGACTACAGCCGTACCAACACCGATCACGTGAACGACATGGTGGAGGCACTCCGCGCTATCAGCGATGAGCCGGTTCTCGGTGTAGGTATAGGTCGCACGTACGCGACTCCGTCCCTCGCTCACTGGAAGGCGAGGTCATTCGAAGTTCACAGCGCAGTACTTCAGGCGTGGCTCAAATTCGGTCTCTTGGGGATGGTTGTTTTTCTCGGGTTCCACTTGCAGTGGATCAGGTCGTTGCTTCGACCGATTCAGGACACTGCATACGACGCGGCTCGGGCCGGGGTAGCCGCCTACATCGTGAGTCTCTTCGCCAATACGATCGTGCAGACGTGGGTCTACGGGCGGGTGCAGATGGCGGTACACATGGGTGTTCTCCTGGCGATCGTCCTTGCCAACGTACCCTCAAGCGATCCGACACTAGACGCTGCATACTCGGTTGATGCCGGGGGAGCGCTGCTATCAGGCCAGCCTCAGTAGAACGATCGTCGGCTACGGCCCGGTATGGGGTTCGTCAGGCGACCGGATCGGCGGGCCAGCTATAAGCGATGCTCTCCTCGACGGCTTTTCGGTGGGGCGCTCGAGTTTGTTGTCTCGGCCATCGGTCGACGCCTTGAACGACGTCCTGTCGGCGATAGCCGCGGAGTCACATAACCCGTCGACAGTTCGAACATCATTGTGTGCTACGTCCACGTCAGTCCCGCGGTGCTACCCCAGACGAGTAAGGACAAAGCCATATGAGCGCTGCCTCGAGGGCTGCTAATTTCTCATCGGGGCTAGTTCTTGGCCAGCAGGACATCGTTCCGCTTGGTAGGAGGTCGATGAGCCCACAGGACATCGTTCCGGGTGTGGAGGTCCGCTGACGGCAGGACATCAGCTAGTCTCCCGTCGGAGTGGGGACAGGTTACGGATGCGAATGCCTTTCGTAACAGGGGCAAACTGGCTGGGAGTGAAAGACATGAGTGACGGTATCAGCCGTCGCCACAACGTGGTTAACCGAGCTTCCACTATGTACCAAACCGTCCGGATGGGACGCACCGTCGTCCTCGTCCCCGCTGCCATTCGTCGGATCTCAGGTGGTCTGTGGACGCATTCGGCCTGCCGACCGGGCGCGGTGAGAGTCGGTAACGCAGTAGCACGCCTCACAGGATTATCTCTTCGCTTGCTCAGAATTGGGACGGTGCCTTGGGAGCCCCCGTTTGACAGTGCCACTTGGGCCGATTGGCTGGATACGTCCTCGAACACTGTCGGGGCGGAGGTGAGGAATGCAGTCTTGCTCCCTGCCGACCAGCGGCACCGTCGTCGGTTCGCTCTTGTCCTTCTGGACACCAATGACATACCGATCGGTTTCGTCAAATGGACTCGTAATCCGCCCAACCCTCTGGGCCTCGAGGCCGAGCGACTTCTAAGCGCTGACCCCCCGCGACACTTCATGATCCCCCGCCTTCTCAAACATGACACGGTTGATGGTTGGTCTTACACGATCAATGAGATGCTCCCCGCCGGACCGCATGGACCAGCGAATCTGGTCACGGCTGACAGGCGCCTTATAGCCGAGGAGATCCACACGAGGCTCGCGGGGATCGACGAGAGCGACGACGTCGTATCCCAAGGCGATTTCGCTCCCTGGAACGTGAGGCGGTTGGCCTCGGGTACGATCGCGGTGATCGACTGGGAGGATGTTCGACCCTCCCCAGCCGCGGCGGACGAACTGTGGAACGTGGTGACTTCTACCCTCGCTGTGAAGGGTTCTTCATCACAGGCAGTCAGACGCGTTCGCAGCGAACTCAGTCACTACGACGATGCTGCGCTAGCTCGCGCCGCACGATTCTTGCAGCGCAGAGGCGAGGAACAGCCGCCTGAGGTCGATCACGCAATGGAACGGTCCACAAAGCTGCTCAGATTCGAGCGCTCTATCGGTAAGGTGCTCCGTTCAATAGTGGCGTAAATAGGCTGGTAAAGGGTCCCTCGGCTGACGGAAGGTCCGCCTAGGAGCCTCCCCAGAGACTGTCAGCCTCTCCCGGTCCGCTTAGCGACCGGCTCCGTGAACCCGCGATCGCCGAGCACGTCTCGCATCGATCCGCCCGATTCGAGGAACTCGGGCCGCAGCGGAGCCTTGTTGTATAGGTAGCCGAGGAGTTCGACCTCCATGAACCGGAGTCGGTCCACCAGCTCCTGAGACTTCGTGATACTCGACCCGTGGGCGATCACCGCTACAACTGCCTTGGCCATTCGCGCGACATTGTTGGCGTACGCCACCTGCAAGAGCGGTGGACCGTCGATCAACACCAGGTCGTAGACCGACGCAATCCGCTCGATTATCGCCGGGAGGGTCCGCGAGGCGAAGAACTCGGGCGCCACGATCGGAAGCACTCCCCGCGAGAGCACGTCGATCGTGACCCCCATACCGGCATCGGCCTCAACCACAGCCTCACCCAGCGTCAAACTTCCGGCGCCGAGCTCAGTCAGACCAGGTCCCTGCGCAATCGTTCCGAGTAGCAGGGACGACGAGTGCTGGTTGCCGAAGTCGGCGTCTATGACAAGGACCTTGCCGCCTGAGCGAGCCGACGCCAAGGCGACATTTGTGAGGAGAGTCGACTTGCCTTCGCCCACGCCTGTCGAAGCAAACATGACGGTGTTTGATCCAGTCCGATCGAGCGCGAGCTGAATATTGCCGACGGCAAAACGTACCGCCTCGGCTCCCGGAGCCCGAGGATCGTCCCGGACTGGAAGGGAGACGTTTTCTCCGAATAGGGGTACGTCGCCCAGTAACTGGAGACCGGTGACGCGGTTCGGCTCGAATCGACCCATGTATGTCGCTCGCCGACCTGCCAGCTGGTAGACGACTCCGAGGGCGACGAGCAAGCCCAGGAAGGCACCCGCGCCAAGCGTGAACAGCCGGCTGGCGCCTCCCAGGCCGGCGATGAGCACCGGCGAGTCCTCGAAAGCAATCCCGCTCGCCCCCGACTCCGCCTCCACCTCGAGCTCGGCTGATCGTTGGGCGAGAGTGTCGAGCCGGGCGCGAATCTGGTCGCGAGTCCGAAGAAGACTCGCCAGATCCCTGTCGGACTCTTCCACCTCTATCGCGAGAAGTAGAACATCGATCTGATCTCCGATACGGAGTATCTGGTCTTGAAGCGCAGCGACAACCGCAGGATCCGTGGCGGCAGTAAGAGAGGTTTGAGTCGCCGCGAGACGATCGAGGCTCCAGAGAGCTAGCTGATCCAAGTTCCGGTTTGATCGAAGCTGATCTATGGCCGAATCCACTCCGGCGAGATCGTCAATGAGAACCTCCCTCGCCGACGAGAGACGGTCGCGCACGCGGACACCTTCGGCGCGACGCTGCTCTAACAGAACCTCCCTGTAGCCCTTTATCACTGCCTCGATCACTCCGACCGCCGATTCCTCAGAATCGGATTCGAATGTGATGGTGATCTCATCGGAGTCGCGAGATGACAGAAAGAACGCGTTCTCGGCGATGTCCTCTGGATTTACTTCTATCCCCTCGGTTGCCATGATCTCGGCAGCGCGGTTCGCCACAACGCCGCTACGAAGCACCGCAAGCTGGTTGGACACGAAACGATCGCCTGACTGGGCGACGCCTACTCCGAGGAGATCCACGACGGCCGGATCTTCGAGGACGATGACTGCTTGGGCCGTGAAGCTCTCGCCGCGGGAACTCAGGGCAAGCGCTCCAGCCGAGAATGCCACAACCATGACAATGGCAATCAAAAGGTGTTCGCGTAGGGCGTCGAACAGGTTCACATCCGTTCGGTGGTCCCGTGTTTCATTATCGCGCATCAGATCCCATGAGTAGGTGGACGTCGGTGAAGAGTCCCTGTCCACAGAGCCATCCCCACCCCCTGAGATTGTAGCCAGGCATCGGGAGCTGACCAGCCCGCTCGCGATCTGGATTTCACGCACCGCACTGTCTCTAGGCTCCCAGGGTTCGTCGGAACTCACCTACTCCCGAGGACTCACCGAGCGGTGTCGAACGATCGCTCGGACGGTTTGGGGATGTGGTGCGCGACCGACAACAGGATCGGAGACGCGGCTCGGAATTCGAGGAATCGTCGACGAGTCGCTGTTCGTTACTGTTTCCGACTGTTTCCCGAGAACCGAGCACCAGGTATCGCGTGAAGATTCTGCAAGCCCACAACCAATACCGCGAAAGCGGTGGTGAGGATGGCGTCGTCGCGGCCGAGGCAGAACTTCTGCGGAGTCACGGCCATGTCGTCGAACAGCTTGTCGTGGAAAACCCCACGTCTGATCTCAGGGCCGCTGCTCACCTTGGGGTCTCGAGCTGGAACCCTCTCTCGGCGAATCTTGTGCGCAAGAGAATCGATGCACACGATCCTGACCTGGTTCATGTCCACAATTTCTGGTTCGTTCTCACCTCTGCCGCGGTGAACGCGGCTGCTCGCTTGCGACCCACTCTGGTGACATTGCATAACTATCGCCTTGCCTGTCTGAATGGCCAGTTCCAACGCGACGGTCGCGTCTGCACCGACTGCTTGGGTCGACAACCGTTCCCGGGTGTAATGCACGCCTGCTATCGGGATTCCCGGTCCGCCTCGGTCGCGGCCGCAGTCGCGCAACTCGTTATCAGGCAGACTGGGTTGCTCGACCGGCCGGAAGTAACTGTGCTGGTTCACACACCTTTCGGGAGGGAGGTCGCCAGCCAAACTGGACTCGACCCGGAGCGCGTCCGTATCCATGAAAACTTCGTAGTGGATCCAGGACCTCGTTTCCAGACTGCGGAAGAGAGTGACGAGGTGCTGTTCGTCGGCCGACTGGCGGCGCAGAAGGGAGTTGACCTCGCCTTGTCTCTTTGGGAGCGATCAGCCGCCGCCGGACTGCGCCTCACGGTGATCGGGGACGGACCTGAGGCCGAGGCTCTCGCCACGCCGGGGATGGGGAGGAGCGTCCAACTTGTGGGACGTCTATCGCCCGATCAGGTGCGGCGGAAGATGACCCAGGCCCGCTGTCTCCTAGTCCCGAGCCGCAGCTTCGAGAGCCAACCTCTGGTAATCCTCGAAGCGTTGGCGGCTGGACTCCCGGTTATCGCAACCGACTGGCCACCAATTCGGTCAATTCTCA
>JBGTKD010000071.1:0-3602 GCA_041744795.1 Acidimicrobiia bacterium | reverse complement strand
ATGAGGGTCAGCGTTTCGCTATTCGTGAAGGTGGCCGCACTGTTGGTGCTGGCCGCGTCACCAAGATCACCAAGTAATCATGGCTGACCAAAAGATTCGGATCCGGTTGAAGGCTTACGACCACAACGTGGTCGATGAGTCGGCGCGGAAAATCGCAGAGACCGTGATCCGTACCCAGGCCAGGATCAAGGGTCCGGTGCCCCTGCCGACCGAGATCCACCGGTACTGCGTCATTCGCGGGCCGCACGTGGACAAGGATTCCCGGGAGCACTTCGAGATGAGAATTCACAAGCGTCTCATTGACATCCTCGAGCCGACGCCCAAGACCGTCGACTCCTTGATGCGCCTCGACCTGCCTGCCGGGGTCGAAGTGGAGATCAAGCTGTGATCACGGGAAGACCCACCCTCAGCGCGTGCGCATGTGCATCGCGCGAGAGCGGTGTAGTTGGAGGAAGTTCGTGACAGCAACACTCAATGCCATCGTGGGCGAGAAGCTCGGGATGACCCAGATCTTCGATGACGAGTCGCGGGCTATCCCCGTGACGGTCATCAAGACGGGCCCGTGCTACGTCGTCCAGGTGAAGACGAAGGCCAACGACGGTTACGACGCCGTCCAGATCTCCTTCGGTGAGATCAAGGCCAACAACGTGAACAAGCCAAAGGCCGGTCACTACGCCAAGGCCGAGGTCACCCCTGCACGGCATCTCTTCGAAGTCAGGGTCGACGACCCTTCCGGCTTCGAGGTCGGCCAGGAACTGCTGTTGGCGGAGGCTTTCGAGGCCGGCACCAAGGCAGACGTGACAGGCATCAGCAAGGGCAAAGGTTTCCAGGGCGTGATGAAACGTCACAACTTCTCAGGCCTCGGAGCATCCCACGGAACCCACAAGAAGCATCGCGCTCCGGGCTCCATCGGGGCTTGCGCCACGCCTGCCAGGGTTTTCAAAGGCAAGCGCATGCCGGGCCGCATGGGTGGAGACCGCACCACGATCCTCAATCTGGACGTGGTCGGGGTCGATGCTGAGCGCAACCTGCTGCTTCTCGGTGGAGCGGTGCCCGGACCCAAGGGTTCGGTCGTCATCGTGAGGGGAGCGGTCAAGCATGGCTGATTTGAAAGCACCGCTCTTCACAGCCGACGGAGTGGCAAAGGGCGAGGTATCCCTCGACGCAGACATCTTTGGCATCGAGCCGAACATGGCCGTGATGCACCAGGTGGTGACCGCCCAGCTCGCTGGAAAGCGCCGGGGAACTGCCTCGACCAAGACCCGCGCCGAAGTGCGTGGTGGAGGTCGCAAGCCGTGGCGTCAGAAGGGACTCGGGCGAGCCCGCCAGGGTTCGATCCGCGCCCCGCATTGGGTCGGCGGCGGAGTTGCTCACGGGCCCAAGCCGCGTGACTACAGCCAGCGCACACCGAAGAAAATGAAGCGTTTGGCCTTGCGTTCGGCGCTCTCGGCTCGCGCCTCCGAAGAGGCCGTGCTTGTGCTCGAGCCGATCGAGTGGGCGCCCGCCAAGACAAAACAGGCGGTTGCTCTCCTGTCGGCCATCGGGGCCAACGGCAAGACGCTGCTTGTCATCAATCAGACTGACCAGGCCGCTCACAGGGCGTTCCGCAATCTGGGCAACGTCGTGATCGCAGAGCCGGGTCACGTCACCACTTACGACGTCCTCTGGTCAGACCGGGTCGTGTTCACGACGAGCACCCTGCCCGCCATCGGTCGAACCGGTGGCTACGAGGTGGCCGAGACAGACTTCGTCAAGGAATCCGTTGGAGGTGAGTCGGCATGAAGAATCCGCGCGACATCATCTTCTCGCCGGTCGTATCGGAGAAGTCCTACGACCTGATCGAGCACAACAACACCTACACATTCGTCGTTGACCCGCGGGCCAACAAGACGGAGATCAAGCAGGCGGTCCAGTCGATCTTCGACGTGACCGTCACCCGTGTGAACACCCAAAACCGCAAAGGCAAAGTCAAGCGGACCGGGTATGTCATGGGGAAGCGCAAGGACATCAAGCGAGCGTTGGTCACGCTCGCCCCTGGTGACGAAATAGACCTGTTCGGAGTCTGAGATGGCAGTCAAGAAACGGAAGCCCACGAGCCCGGGCCGTCGATTCCAGACGGTCTCGGACTTCGCGGATATCACCAAAACCGAGCCGGAGAAGTCCCTGCTCGAGTCAAAGTCAAGGACCGGAGGTCGCAACGTCTCCGGACAGGTGACCTCGCGCCATCGCGGCGGCGGTCACAAGCAGAAGTACCGCATCATCGACTTCAGGCGGGACAAGGACGGAGTGCCGGCGAAGGTGGCGGGTATCGAATACGACCCGAACCGCAACGCCCGCATCGCTCTGCTGCACTACGTCGACGGCGAGAAGCGTTACATCTTGGCGCCGATCGGCGTGAAGCCAGGCGACATGCTCGAGTCGGGCTCTAAGGCCGATATTCGCCCAGGCAACGCCCTACCGATGCGCAACATCCCGGCCGGTACCACCGTTCACAACATCGAGATGCGACCGGGGGGAGGAGCCAAAATGGCTCGCTCGGCCGGAGCTGCTGTTCAGTTGATGTCCAAGGAGAGCGACAAGGCTCTGTTGCGTCTGCCCTCGGGCGAGATGCGCACGGTATCGCTCGACTGTCGCGCAACGATCGGCCAGGTCGGCAACACCGAGGCGGAGCTAATCAGCCTCGGCAAGGCCGGTCGCAACCGCTGGAAGGGCGTCCGACCGCAGACCCGCGGTGTGGCGATGAACCCTGTCGATCACCCACTTGGTGGTGGCGAGGGCAAGTCGGCCGGTGGTCGACACCCTGTTAGCCCCTGGGGCAAGCCGGAGGGTCGTACACGTTCCAAGAAGAAGCAGTCCAACCGCGACGTCGTCCGTCGTCGGAACGCGAAGGGTCGGAGGTAACCCATGGCTCGTAGCCTGAAGAAAGGGCCCTTCGTCGACGACCATCTGGTCGAAAAGATCGAAGGGCTGAACGCCACAAACCAGAAGCGTGTCGTGCGTACCTGGAGTCGTCGCTCGACGATCGTCCCGGACATGATTGGCCACACGATCGCCGTTCATGACGGCCGCAAGCACGTGCCTGTCTACATCACGGAGTCGATGGTCGGCCACAAGCTCGGCGAATTCGCTCCTACCCGCACCTTCCGCGGCCATGTGGCCAAGAAGGAGAAGGGGATCAAGCGCTGATGGAAGTCAAAGCACAAGCGAAGTACATCCGACAGTCCCCCTACAAGGTCAGGCGAGTGCTGGACCTGGTTCGCGGGTTGCCGGTCGGCGACGCCCGGGCTGTGCTCGCCTTTGCCAACCGGAGGGCAGCTGAGCCGATCGTCAAGGTCCTCAACTCGGCTGTCGCCAACGCCGAGCACAACCATGCGCTCGATGCCGACGATCTCGTGATCGTCAAGGCTTACGCGGATGAGGGCCCGACTCTGAAGCGGTTTCGGCCGCGGGCCAGGGGTCGTGCATCACGAATCAACAAGCGAACGAGCCACATCACGATCGTGGTCGGAGAGAACGGGGAGGTGAGCTGATGGGCCAGAAGACACATCCATACTCCTTCCGTCTCGGGATCGTCAACGACTGGAAGTCGAAGTGGTACTCGG
>JBGTKD010000070.1:0-3683 GCA_041744795.1 Acidimicrobiia bacterium | reverse complement strand
CAAGGTGTGGGCGATTGGTGTGGACTCTGACCAGTACCTCACGGCTACCGCAGACGTGCGCGACTACATCCTGACTTCGATGCTGAAGAGGGTCGACGTGGCCGTCTTCAACACGATCCAGGCGCACGTGAACGGTGAGTTCACCGCCGGCACGGTCATGTTCGACCTATCCGTTGATGGTGTCGGTTACTCGACGTCCGGTGGGTTCATCGACGACATCGTCGACCAACTCGAGGACTACAAGCAGCAAATCATCGACGGAGCGATCGTCGTTCCAACGACCCCCTGACCGTCCGCGGGTCTAACCGCCCGCTACAGTCTCGAAGGCCCCGGATATCCGGGGCCATAGACCGTTTGGGACCTGGACGAGGAAGCCGATGTCGCTGAGCAATCAAGACACCCTGGACGACTCTTCTATGCGGGACATTGCCGTCCGGCTGGAAGGAATCACGAAGCGTTTTCCCGGCGTCGTGGCAAACCAGGATGTGACTCTCGAGGTAGAGGCAGGCGAGATTCATGCTCTCTGTGGCGAGAACGGAGCAGGCAAGTCGACTCTGATGAAGATCCTCTACGGCATGCAACAGCCCGACGAGGGTCGGATGTTCGTCAACGGTTCAGAAGCTGTCTTCAACTCGCCGACCGACGCCATCGATGCGGGGATCGGCATGGTCCATCAGCATTTCATGTTGGCCGACAACTTCACGGTGCTTGAGAACATAATTCTCGGAGCTGAGCCGACCCATGCGGGAGGTCGGATCGACTTTTCCGAGGCTCGCAACCACATAAGTGAGGTCTCGCGTGACTACGGGCTGGTTGTCGATCCCGACGAGCTGGTTGAAACCCTTGAGGTGGGAGAGCGCCAGCGGGTCGAGATTATCAAAGTCCTGTTCCGTGGTGCCAAGATCCTGATTCTCGACGAGCCCACTTCGGTGCTCGTCCCCCAGGAGGTCGAAGAACTTTTCCGCAACATGCGAGGGCTCAAAAAGCAGGGTCACACCATCATTTTCATCGACCACAAACTCGATGAGGTATTGGAGATAGCCGACACGATCACGGTGCTTCGTCGGGGACGAACTGTGGCCACGGTCAAGCCCGAGGATGTCACTGCCCACGACTTGGCCGAGTTGATGGTGGGAGAAGAACTCCCGACTCCGGAGACTCGCACGTCGACGGTCACTGATCGGGTGGTTCTGGATGTCACTGCGCTGAGCGTCGAAGGTAGTGAGACCGACGTGGCCCTCGATGATCTCGAACTCCGTGTGAGGGCGGGCGAGATCGTGGGAGTGGCGGGCGTCGAAGGCAACGGACAATTGGAGTTGGTCGAGGCGATTCTCGGCATGCGCCCCATCGCGGGCGGCAAGGTCGTCCTTAATGACGATGACATCACGCTTTGGCCGGTGCGACGAATCCGGGAGGCTGGGGTTGGGTACATCCCCGAGGATCGTCACCGTCGCGGGCTGTTGCTGGGTGCCCCACTCTGGGAAAACGTGATGTTGGGACGTCAGACCCAGGAACCATTCGTCAGACGAGGATGGCTTATCGACCCTCCCGCGGCTCGGGCTCGTGCCGAAGAGATCATCGAGAGATTCGATGTTCGCACCCCGGGGGTGGACGTGCCCGCTCTGGCTCTGTCCGGCGGGAACCAGCAGAAGCTGATCGTGGGTCGGGAACTCGGAGCGGAGATCAGCCTTCTCATCGCCTCGCATCCCACTCGGGGCATCGACGTCGGCGCCCAGGCAGCAGTTTGGGACGAGTTGCGTAATGCCCGAACGGCCGGTGTGGCCACCGTTCTCATCTCCGCGGACCTCGATGAACTGATCGGACTGTCCGACACGCTTCTCGTCATGTTGCGCGGCAAATTCGTCGCCACGCTCGATCCGTCGACCGTGACCCCCCGGGACCTAGGCAGTTACATGACCGGTGCGACGGTGTCGCCATGACGAGAGATCGATTGCTCGCGGTAGTGCCGCCGATCGCGGCGGTCGCGTTCTCCCTCGTTATATCGGGGTTGGTCCTGGCGCTTTCCGGCGCCAACCCATTCGCCGCCGCCGCCAACATCTTCGAGTACGGGTCGAGAGCCAACACTCTGGTTGAGTCGCTCAACTGGGCGACACCGCTCTACCTGTCAGCAATTGCCGTCGCCATCGGCTTCCGCATGAACCTCTTCAACATCGGCGTAGAGGGCCAGTACATCCTCGCCGGGTTCATGGCCGCCCAGGTGGGTGCCATCGTCAATCTGCCTCCCGTGCTCCACATCGGTTTGATACTGGTGACGGCGATGGTGGTCGGAGGGCTGTGGGCGGGCTTGTCGGGGCTCATGAAGGTCACCCGAAACGTCCATGAGGTGATTTCGACGATCATGCTCAACGCCATCGCGGTGGGCGGAATCGTGTCGTACCTGTTGGGTCGTTGGGACGTGCCCGACGACGGACTGGATACTGCCCTCGGCGCTATTCCCGAGTCAGGCAGGTTCCCTTCGCTCTCCCCTTTGCTTTCGGCGGTGGGTGTTGAGACCCGCAGCAAGCTGTGGGGTTTTGTCATCGTCGCCGTTGTTGTCGGGCTCGCATATCACTTCATGATCAACCGCACTCGGCTCGGCTTCGACTTGAGGGCCAGCGGTGCGAACCCCAACGCTGCGGAGGCCAGCGGCGTCGACCCGAAGCGGACGATCGTCACCGCGATGGTGCTTTCGGGGATGGTTGCTGGACTGGTGGGACTGCCGGAACTCCTGGGTGACACCCATGCCTACAGCCTGCGATTCACCCAAGGTTTGGGTTTTGCAGGCATTGCCGTGGCGTTGCTTGGGCGTAACCACGCTGCCGGCATCGCGATAGCTGCATTGCTGTTCGGGTGGCTGAGCCGGGCCTCAGGCATCCTGGAGGTGCGAGGTGATGCTCCCCGGGAGATCGTGGCCATCATCCAGGGCGTCATCATTCTGTCTGTGGTGGTCGCCTACTCGGTGGCTGAGCGTTATAGGCGGGTGTTGGCTGCCAAAGCTGCCGCCGCACTGGTGGGGGAGGAACGATGAGTCATCCGATGTCAGAGAACCAGAACCTCCCGCCGCTCACCAAGAGCTGGGTCAACTCGGTTCCGGGCGTGAGGGTGGACTGGATGCTGCTGGCCCTCCTCGGGGTCGTCCTATTGGCCCTGACCGAGCGCTTCGCCCGCATCCCCACATCCGACCTTGCTTCGTCTGGTACGTGGTCGATCGCTCTCGGATGGTCGATTCCGATTCTGATGGCCGGTCTAGGCGGCATGTTCTCTGAGCGCGCTGGCGTGGTCAACATCGGACTTGAGGGTCTATTGGTGTTGGGGACCTGGTTTGGTGCCTGGGGAACCCTCGTAACCGGAAACGTGTGGCTGGGCATGCTCATCGGGGCTCTTGCGGGTGGAGTCGGAGCGCTGCTCATGGCTTTGGCCACCGTCACCTTTGCAGTCGATCACATCATTGCCGGTACTGCGATCCTGGTGATGGCTCCCGGGGTAGGGCGCTACCTGTCTGGGATCATTTTTCCTGCCTACGGCGGTTCGATCACCCAGTCGCCGACTGTGACCGGATCCTCGACTTTTAGCGTTCCGTTCCTGGCCGGTGGGTCCATCTTCGGATGGCGCTCACCAGATGTGCTCGGATGGATGGAGCGAACAAACTGGTTCCTGGTCGGCGAGATCGGCGGGATCCTGCG
>JBGTKD010000069.1:0-9814 GCA_041744795.1 Acidimicrobiia bacterium | reverse complement strand
GGCGTCGTAACGGGACCGGAAGAATTTTCGGTCTACGACGCGCTGTGTTCGACGTACCAATGGCAGAAAGGCGAAAGCCACAACCAATGTGGAGATGGCGACGGAAATGTCTCCTTCGACAGGGAAGAGCCTGCGGAGAATGAGAACGATGCCGAAGTACGTGGCACCGAGGATCACGAGAACCGAGCCGTAGGACAAGGTGCGGGAAATGATCCGGTCGATCTCGTAGAGCCGGTAGCGCGTTATGGCGATGCTGATCGCGATGGGGATGCCGATATAGGAAAAAACGATCGGCGTCCACCATCCTTCGTTTCCAGTGATGATGCTGGCCACAAGCGCTATCGGGAGCCAGGCGATCATCAGTCCGGTAGCGACGAGAAGCCACCGATGCTGCAGGCGAACTGTGGCTGATGCATGGCGACTGCGAACGACGAACCCTGCCGCGCTCATGAGGGTTAAAACAAGCACTCCCACCGTACCGACCTCGATCGCATTGATCGGCACCAGCGCGAGACCTGTCGGATTTGGCACGAGCGGCCCATTGGTGACTACCCGTACCTGGTCGGATAAGAAGGGGAAGATGATTAGTGGGATGGACGCGAACAGCAGCCATCGGCTGTAGCGCCGGTGTGAGGGGGATAGTTGACCCAACCCATCGGGAAAGATCGCGAACAGGGCGACGAAAGCGGGCCAGAACAGCGAGTAGGTGGCGATGTGATCGATCCAGTGCCACCAATGCACGTCGATCCCGAAGGCCGGCGTCACTATCCGAGCTCCCCAGTTGCTGGTGAAAAGAACAGCTTGTGTGAATGCGATGACCATGAGGAGCCACCCGACGGGATGCCATCTGACACGGATCAAGAGGATGAGCCCGGTGGCCAAATACGCCAAGGAAATGACTAAGGCCAGTAAGGCCTCGTCCCAGAGTTTGGTGGTGGCGGAGGTCGTGACGGCGGACGCCATTGCCACACCGGTGGCCGCCAGCAATATCACCAGCCCCGCCCACCCGAGCCTCGAGTCAAGAACTCGAGGTCGGTCGCCGACGGGTGAGGTCACGCCGAGGCCAACGCCTCCGCGGCGTCGGCGTACACCGGGATCGCCTCATCGAGACGGGTCAGCGAAAATATCTCCCGGTAGTGCTCGTCAAGCCCACATGCAACGAGTCGGACGTTGGCACGTTGCGCCCTGACGAGGGTCGTTACCAGCAGTCCGATACCTGTGCTGTTCATGTAACCAAGACTCGAGAAGTCGAGTACCACGGTGCGGCTGCTCGAAGCCTCCTCAAACGAGGCAGACAACTGGGACTCTGCCGCAGCAGTCAGATCGCCGGCGAGGGAAATGACTCCGCCCTCAACCGTCGTGACGAGATCGTTGCTCACTGGTTTCCTCCACTCACGGCGGCAACTGCCGCCTCTTTGTCCTCCGTCACAATCATCACCGAGTCGAGCCGGGTTATCTCAAAGACATGCCTGTAGTGCTCGTCTAGTCCCGTCGCCGCGACCGTCGCCCCCGCGGCCGACGCCGAGCGGACGAGACGCACCAGTAGGGCGAGGCCGCTCGATGCGATGAACCCGGTATCGGTGAAGTCGAGAACGACCCCCGAGGTGTCGCCGAACTGGGCCTCGAGTTCGGCGAGTGGCTCATCTGCTGCCCGGTCGAGGTCGCCATCGAGGTGAGCCAACAGCACTTTCTCCGCAACTTCGGTGTTGACAGTGAGACTCATGTGTCTTCCTTCCGCATCCGCATAGTGAGAACGTGACGTCCGTCGACGACCTGGTCTTCGAGTTCGTCGACGAGCTGGTCGATTAGAAACCTCCCCCAACCGCGTGGACCCTGGTCACCGGCGATCTTGGCGTCGATGTCTGGCGTCTCGACGCTGCCGCTGGCGCCCGGCCCATCGTCGGTCACGTTGACCTCCACGACCGAGCCGTCGTCTGAGACCACCACGTCGACTGGGCGTTCAGGATCGAATCCGTTGCCATGTTCGGCGGCGTTCATGACCGCCTCGGCTACTGCGGTCCCGAGCTTCTTGGCGCGGCTGGCCTCCATGCCGACGTTGGTGGCGACCTCCATAACCCGATCCATGGCGTCGCGCTCGATCCCGTCCACACTCGGAAGCTGGAACTCGAGCAAGGTCGACCGGAAGGAGGAGGCGGAGTCCGCGGCTGAGTTACTTCGCCGCAGGACGACAATCGTGATGTCGTCTTCCTGGGCACCAACGGCAAAGTCGTCAACGTCATCGACCACCGCACCGGCTGGGTCGAGCGACCCGCGTACGACGTCTGCCACCCGTTGGAAGCCGTACATCGACCCGTCGGCGCCGTGAGCTTCGGCTACGCCGTCTGATGCGATGACTAGCACTCCACCGGGCGGAACCGATATCTCCACTACCTCATATGTACTGCCCGGAAGCATCCCGAGCGGCATTCCGGTAGCCCTGACCGGCTCGGAAACGTCGTTGGCGACAAGTATCGGTAGAGGATGCCCTGCGTTGGCAAAGCGGACCGTTCCTCCGTCGACCACTGCGCAGAAACAGGTGACGAACATGGTGGGCGGGATGTCTTCATGGAGCGCGTCGTTGGTGAGGCGCAGGATCTCGCCCGGGTCCTCGGCTCTCAGCGTCGCTGCTCGCAGCGCCGCCCGACATGTCGCCATCACGAGTGCCGCAGGGACTCCCTTATCGGTGACGTCACCTTCGACCACCACGACGCGTCCGTCTTCGAGCGAAATGACGTCGTAGAAGTCGCCGCCGACTTCTCGGGCCGGCCTATAGAAGGCGTCGATCTCCCACCCGACGAGGTCAGGCAGGTTCCGAGGAAGAAGTGTCTGTTGGATGACGCGCGCGACCCGCAACTCCTGGTCAATACGTTCGCGCTCCGCCGCCTGCTCTTCCTGGCGACGAGCCAAAGCGGCCAACCGCACCGCAGGAGCCAACTGGGATGCGAGGGTTGAGAGCAGGTTGCGGTCGTCGGTGGTGTACTCCTGTTCCGAGCGGCGTGGCCCGAGATTGATCGTGCCCAGAAGCCGTCCGTCTGCGACCAGCGGCACCACGAGGACCACGCCCGCCTCGCGGAGGGCCTGAACAGCCGGGGAGTCAAGATGCAGCCCTGCCAACTCCACGGGAGCCGCTCGGGAAACGAGCAGGGGCGAAAAGGGGTCGTGGGCTGGGATCGGGATTGCCGGTCCCTTGATGCCGCCAGGATCTGTTGTCATGGTTTGCATATTTGCACTGTGGACGTGGTGGTGTAGGTCACGTGAGAATCCTGCCTGGTAGGCGTCACGTCACCGTTACGAGAAATTCGTCATGACCGTAACGCCCAAAAGCCGCCCAAGATCGTTACGGTTTGTCCTGTGAACACGCCACCGTCACGCCTCGAGGTTCATGTCCTTGGTCCTCCGGTCGTACGGATCGACGGCCTACCTTTACAAACGGACACCCGCAAGGCTGTAGCGCTATTGGCGTATCTCACCCAGCGGGAGACCTCGCCAACCAGGGATTTTCTGGTTCAGCTTCTGTGGCCGGACTCAACGCCGGAGCGAGCGAGGGGAGCGCTGCGCAGGACGGTCTCTACGTTGAGGACCGCTCTGGGCGGACGTTGGGTAGAGGCAGATCGGGAGCGAATCCATCTGGATCGGACCGACATTTCGCTCGACACCGATGCCCTTGCCGGTGACCCTGAGGAAGCCGTGAAGTTGATTCGCGGACGCTTCCTCGACGGTTTCATCCTGCGGGACGCCCCTGACTACGACGACTGGGCGTTCAGCACGGCCGAGCATTACGAACGGGTAATCAGGTCGGTTCTCAATGAGTCGGTGAATCGGGCAATGTCCCGGGGGGACACAGCCAACGCACAGGCATACGCCGAGCGCTTGGTAGCCATCGACCCACTCGATGAGTCGGCCCACCGTGCCGTGATGCGAGTTCATGCGTCCGCCGGCGACAGATCAGCTGCCACTCGTCAATTCCGCAGGTGCGTGGCCGTACTCGAGGCAGAACTCGCGGTGGCGCCGCTTCCCGAGACCGTGGAACTTCATGAGGCGATCCTGGCTGGGAGAGGAGTAGTCGCGCCATCTGGCCACAGGCTTGAGCAACGTGCGCCCATCTCGGCGCCTCGGCTCATTGGTAGAGACAAGGAGCTGGCGGCACTGCATCTCGCATCGAGCGGCCCGGGTGTGACATGGTTAACGGGCTCGTCTGGTTCAGGTAAGTCCTTCTTAGTCGGGGAAGCATTCCCGCAGGCGATTTCGGTGACAGCTCATCCTGGGGATGCTGCCCTTCCCCACGCGGTCACGCGGTCGTTGTTGGAAGAGGCGCTCTCCAAGAGCTCTGCGATGGTCTTGGACGAGGCTGCCGCGGCCGCTGGACACCTCCATCGGGGCGTGGCAGCGTTGGCCGGAGAGGCGTCCCCGCTCGATGACGCTCTCGGCCCCGTGCGTCTGCTGGCCGGTGTTGCCGCAGCTGTTTCCCAGATGGCGGGGGCAACTCCTGTAGTCATCGACGACTTCGATGAGGCGGATCCGGCTTCTAAGGAGGTCTTCCTCTTTATGGCCGGTAGAGCGGCTGACCTGGGTCTTCGGTTGGTCTTCGTTTCCAGGGAACCTGCTGGCATCGGTCACGTCGTGCATCTCGGTCCGCTGTCCGCCGAATCGGTGAACGAGCTGATAGGCGAGACGGACGTAGATCCGAGCGACCTGATCGAAGTCACCGGTGGGCTGCCTGGACCGATCATTGAGGTTTTGGCGGGCCCGGAACCAGAACCTGCATTGGATCGAGCCAGGGCACGGCGGGTCGCCGCGCTTGACCCTGAAGCCCGGCAAGTCCTTGAAGGATTGGTGGCCCTCGGATCAGGCACACCGGCGACCATCGCCGCCGTCACTGGGCGGGGAATGGAGGAGACTTCCTCAGCAGTAGATCGACTGATCGGGGCAGGGCTCGTGGCTGGTGAGAGC
Source organism: Acidimicrobiia bacterium (assembly GCA_041744795.1). Taxonomy (GTDB): domain Bacteria; phylum Actinomycetota; class Acidimicrobiia; order Spongiisociales; family ZC4RG35; genus DATHWB01. Next base: position 4,864 of record JBGTKD010000069.1, on the reverse strand, counting down.
ACCGTTGAGGCTGTGTCGTGGGTGGTCGAGCCGGTCCTCGGTTCGCTCGGGCCTGCGCGACTGGCGCTGCTCCACAGTCGGGCGGCGGATTCGATGGGCAGAGCGACCGACCCCAAGTCCGCAGCTGCTCGGGCGCATCACCTCCAGGCCGCTGGGCGGAGGGACGAGGCGGTTATGGCCCATGCCGAAGCGGGCCAGTTGGCGGCGTCCATCCACGCCCACGACACGGCTCGCGCTCACTTCCACGAAGCTTTGGCCCGTGGCCACTCGGAGCCAGGCGTGCTGCACAGGCGCCTTGGAGACGTCGAACGAGCCGCGGGCCGATATGCAGAGGCAGTGGCGGCGTACCACGCAGCCGCCTCCTACGGCACAGACGTAGAGCTGGAACGTTCGATCGGTGATGTCTACCGCCGTTGGGGTCGATGGGAGCTCGCCGATGCCGGGTTCGCAGCGGCCGAAGCCATAGCCGGACCTGGCGACCTTCCTCGCGTGTTGGCAGACAGGGCGGAGGTGGCACTGCGCGCAGGCGACCCATCGAAGGCCGAACAGCTTGTCCTCGCAGCCCTGGATGCCGGGGGAGAACAGGAGGCGAGAGTTCGCAACGTCGCCGGCCTAGTGCTCGATGACGTCGGACACCTTGAGGCGGCCGTCGCGCTAGCGAGACGAGCCGGCGAACGGGAGGCCGAAGCGGCGGCCCTCAACAATCTGGCCCTCGCCTGGCTGCGTCGGGGACAATCCGACATGGCGGCCGAGGCCGCATCCCGCGCGCTCGCCCTGCTCGACAGGATCGGTGACCGTCACCGCAGAGCAGCCGTGCACGGCAATCTCGCTGACATCTCGCACGCTCTCGGCGACGAGGAGGCCTCGCGTACCCACCTGCGTCAGGCGGTGGAGCTGTTTGCGGAGATCGGTATCGAACCGGGTCAATGGGAGCCTGCGGTGTGGTCCTTGACCTCCTGGTGAGTGCGGGTTCGCCGCCCGACTAACCGGATTCGTAGACTCGCCCGATGAATTGGTCTGAGATTCTTGGCCGGCTCGCTTCGGGAGCGGACCTGACCCGCAACGAAGCTCGCGACGCCATGACCGCCGTCATGGCCGGGGAAGCGACTCCCGCTCAGATTTCGGCGTTGATCGTGTCTCTGCGTATCAAGGGTGAAACGGTCGACGAGATGACCGGTCTGGTCGAAGCGATGCGAGCCGCCGCGGTGACGGTCGACATAGGAATGCCGGTGGTAGACGTGGTTGGCACGGGAGGCGACCGCTCCGGGACTTTCAACATCTCTACGACCGCTGCACTCATCGCCGCGGGCGCCGGGGCCAAGGTGGCCAAACACGGGAACCGTTCGGCCTCTTCCCGGTGCGGAGCGGCCGATGTGCTGGAGGCCCTGGGCGTGAGAATCGACCTGGAGCCTGAGCAAACCGCCGACATGGTGCGCGAGGTGGGGTTCGGCTTCTTTTTCGCTCCGAGGTATCACCCGGCGATGCGACATGCCGGTCCGGTCCGCAAAGAGTTGGGCATTCCGACGGTCTTCAATTTTCTGGGTCCCCTGGCCAACCCGGCGAACGCCACCCGGCAGGTGGTAGGAGTGTCGGACAAGCGCATGGCGGAGCGAATGATCGGTGTCCTCGCCAGCCTCGGATCTGAGTATGCCTTCGTCGTCTATGGAGAAGACGGTCTTGACGAGGTGACCACCACCGCTCCTACCTTCATCTATCGGCTGCGTGAGGGGGAGATAACGACGGCCGAGTTCACACCCGAGGACTTTGGTGTGAAGCGGTCCAAACCCGAGGACCTGATCGGTGGCGATGTCGAGGACAACGTTGCCATCACACGAGCGATTCTCGGCGGTGAAACCGGGCCCAAGAGGGACGCTGCGGTGGTCAATGCCGCTCCGGCCCTCGTCGTCGCAGGTTTAGCCGAGGGATTCATGGACGGGGTGGAACTCGCTGTTCGCACCATCGACTCGGGAGAGGCGGAAAAGACGCTGGACCGGGCGATTGCGTTCAGCGAGGGCTTTGCGTCCTGACATGGGTGGACCTTCGGCGGTCGATCTCATTGGGGCTCTTCGGTCGGCGGGGATGCGGATCACACGACCACGCCAAGTCCTGTGCGAGGTGCTGGCTGACGCCCGCCATGAGCACTTGACACCTCAGGTATTACACGACCGTGCCCAGCGCAGGCTTGGCGCCCGCATTGACCCATCGACCGTATATCGCACTCTCGAGGCCCTGACCGAGTGCGGGGCGGTCTATCACGTCCATCTCGGTCATGGGGCCGCAGTCATTCATCTCAGTGATCTTGAAGCACACCACCATCTGGTTTGTGAAGTGTGTGACCGGACGCTCGATCTGCCGATCGACGAGGTCAACGAACTCACCGATCATGTGAGCGATCGATACGACTTCGTAGTCGACTCCGTCCACTTCGCGATGGTCGGTCGGTGTGCTTCCCATGATCGAAACGAAATGTGAACTCCCTCCCGTGAGACATCTGGTTGGTTCAGGCGACCGATAGCGTGAGCACTTATGCGAATCCGCTTTCTCGTCGTCCTCGCGCTCACCCTTGCTGCGTGCAGCTCGGGTAGCTCGGACCAACCTGGAACGACCACCGCGTCGGTAGGGGACACAACGACCACCGGGGTGACCTCCGAGGCTTCAAATACGGCTTCAACCACGACGGCTCCGGCTTCGGAGGCCACCCGGACCACCAGACCCGCACCGAACCCGGATCGCCCTCTGGCGCCCGACTTCAACCTGACGTTGAGCGACGGAACTGAGTATGAGTTCGCCAACGAAGTCCGACCCGTATATCTGGTGTTTTGGGCTGAGTGGTGAACGTCATGTCGACGGGAGTTACCCGTCGTCGATCAGATTTCCAGGGACTACGCCGAGTCCGTGACTTTCATCGCCCCGGCCTGGAAGGGGACGCTGCCCGCCACCACCAACCGTGCGAAGGAACTTATGCCCTCCGGTGTGATGCGTTGGGGACTGGATGAGCGTGAGGCGGTGTTCGAGGCTTTTGCGATCCCATATCAGCCGGTGACGGTTCTGATTGCCGCAGACGGGACCATTTTCCGAAGTTGGGCCGGTTTCCAGGACGAAGAGTCGATCCGTCAAGCTCTTGACGATCTCGTGTCTGACGGCGCCTGAACCGTCTACCCTCTTGTTGCAAGCTGGTTGCAACAAGAGGGTCGCATGCATATTCCGGAAGGCTTCATCAACGTGCCGACATCCCTCGGAGCCGCCGCCGTCGCCGGAGGAAGCGTCTGGGTTGCCCTCAGGGCGGCAGGACGGGACCTGAAGGATCGTCTGGTTCCGTTTGCCGGTCTGACCGCCGCATTCATCTTCGCTCTCCAGATGCTCAACTTCCCGGTGGCTGCTGGGACTACTGGGCATCTGATCGGCGGCGCTCTAGCCGCCATCCTGTTGGGACCTTGGCTCGGAATCGTGGCGGTCACCGTGGTAGTTGTGATCCAGGCCCTGTTGTTCGCCGACGGCGGATTGGTGGCGATGGGTCTCAACGTCTTCAACATGGCGATCATCACTGCCCTATCTGGGTGGTATGTCTTCCGGGGCGTGGTGAAGGTGCTGGGTCGGAAGTCGGGCGTTCTCATTGGTTCCTTGGCTGGAGCTTGGGTGTCGGTGGTCGTGTCGTCGATCGGGTTCGCGGTCCAATACGCCCTCGGGGGAGTGGGAGGCGTTGACCCGGTGCTCGTTTTCCAGTCGATGGTTGGGATTCACGGAATCATCGGGATCGGCGAAGGTCTGATCACAGCCGTGGCAGTCGGCGCGGTCCTGGCTGCCCGCCCCGATCTCGTCACCGGCTCCCGTGACATCGAGGGGATTGACGCGGCTTCCACGGTCCTTTCCAAGAGAACAGTTGGGGGTTTCATTGGCGTGGGTGTGGCTGTCGCCGTGGCCCTAGTTGTGTTCGTGGCCCCTATCGCCGGTTCCGACCCTGACGGCCTCGAAAGAGTCGCCGAAGACACCGGCTTCGCCGCGGTGGCAGAAGACAATGCCTATTCGGGTCCCCTCGCTGATTACGGCGTCGCCGGCCTGGACAACGAGGTTGTCGGAACGATCGTCGCCGGACTCTTGGGTACGGGCCTGACATTTGCCGGCGGGATGATCCTGGTTGGAGTCGCCAGGAGGAGATCACGCCAGACTGAGCCTGTGTGAGCGGGAGTCACATTCACGCGTTGCATGTACACGGGCACAGTCCCGTTCACATGCTCGCTCCCGAAGCCAAAGTGGCGGCCCTGTTGGTCTTCGTTCTCGCCGTCGTTGTCACCCCGCGCGAGGCGATGTGGGCCTTCGGAGTCCACGCCTTCCTACTGCTGGCTGTGATCGTATTTGCCGAGTTGCCAATCGGGTTCGTGCTGCGCCGGATGACGATCGAGATCCCGTTCGTGGCCTTCGCTCTGTTTCTTCCGTTTTTAGGTGGAGGGCCCGAGACCACGGTCCTGGGTCTTGGGCTATCGGTGGAAGGCCTATGGGGCGCCTGGAACATCCTCGCCAAGGCGACTCTCGGCGTAGGAGCTTCGGTCACGCTCGTCGCTACCACTGAGATCCCCGATCTGCTCCATGGTTTCAGCCGTTTGCGAGTCCCCCGACTGTTTGTCGCCATCGCCGGCTTCATGGTGCGCTACATCGACGTGGTGGCGGGCGAGTTGCAGCGGACGCGAACTGCCATGACCGCTCGAGGCCATGATCCGCGTTGGTTGTGGCAGGCGGCTCCGCTGGCCACTGCCGCCGGTGCGCTATTTGTGAGGTCCTATGAGAGAGGAGAACGTGTCCATCAGGCGATGGTCGCCAGGGGATACGACGGGAGGATGCCGACGATCGACACCCGACAGGCGACAAG
>JBGTKD010000068.1:0-7920 GCA_041744795.1 Acidimicrobiia bacterium | reverse complement strand
GCGACACCCTGTACTCCGAAAGTGAGGTGATCGGACTCAGGGAGTCCGAGTCGCGCCCTCACGCTGGGATCGTCGAGATTCGGACTCGAGGTATGAACCAGGATGGGGAAACGGTCATCACATGGAAGCGGTCCTTCCTTGTGTATCGACAAGATGCTGAAGCTGCGCGGTCCAGCTTTCCCACACCTCGCCTGACAATCGACGAGGCATTCGCATGAGCGCCGTCATGTCCGGGGACCAGCTCCTCGAATTCGTGCTTGTTGACCACGATGGAACAGAGAGCGCCCTTCAAATCCCTGTCACCCGGGGATACAACCTCGGGTTCACCATTCGTGACGCAGCCAAGATGCAGGCGCACATCGACGAGGTTGCGCTCGTGGGTGTGGTTGTTCCGGAGATCGAGAGGCCACCGATCATCTTCCCGATTAGCGGGTGGGCATGGATCACCAGCAGCGTGTGCCCAGTTCAGACCGAATACACGAGCGGTGAGATCGAGCTGCTGGTCGTCGATACCGGGGATGAACTCTTCGTAGGTGTTGGATCGGATCACACAGACCGATCGCTTGAGAGCCACGATATTCCGTGGTCGAAACAGGTCGCACCGAACGTCCTCGCACCTACCCTCTGGCGGTGGTCTGACGTTGAAGCACATTGGGATGAGTGCACACTTGAGTCTCATGTGTGGCACGAGGGCGAGCGGATCAGGTATCAGTCTGCGTCTGTTGCGGAGTTCTGGACCCCAGGAGAGATGGCACATTCGGTCGAGGGGAGGGTGTCGGACCTCAAACCTCGCTTGATGCTGAGCGGCACGGTCGTTTCTGAGGGCGGTCACCTGATCTATGGAGATCGGTGGGAGTTTCAACTAGCTGATCCGGTCCTCGGTCGCACGATCAAGCATCAGTACGACGTCGTCGTGCTGGCAGCAGAGGTGCTCCCGTGACTTCCTTTGATGGGACTCGACGATGAGCGCGCACCATATTGAGATCGATCGAACTCGACCGCTTGCAGACCAGCCTGGTCGTGGCCACAACCGCTGGCATCCGGCGATTCCTCCGGTCTTATCGATCGATAGCGGTGATCGCGTCGTCATTGAATGCCTCGACGCTCTGGACAACCAGATCACCCCAGCGTCCACTGTTGCGGATCTTTACGGGTTGCGCCTCGGGCGCGCTCATCCGCTGACGGGACCGATTCAGGTGCGGGGGGCGGAACCAGGCATGGTGCTTGAAATCGCTATCGAGGCGGTCGACCCAGGTCCCTTCGGTTACACGTTCTTCGTTCCCGGATTTGGGATGCTTGCGGACGACTTTCCTACCCCCTTCCTAGCTATGTGGGAGCTTCAGGCCAACCAGGCTGTCTCGGACGACATTCCTGGAGTCTCGATTTCGGCCGCGCCATTCATGGGGACATTGGGCGTCGCGCCATCGCCGGACACCTTTCGGAGTGTCGCAGCCGCTGAGAAGGCGAGCCACGACTTAGGCGGTGCAGTCATGCTTCCTGATCCTCAGGATGCGGTCCCAGCCGATGAACCGGCATCAACCGGCCTGCGGACGATCCCCCCAAGATCGACCGGCGGCAATGTCGACATTCGACAGCTGCACGCCGGGTCAACCGCCTGGCTGCCGGTGGACGTTGGCGGAGCACTCTTCTCGATCGGAGACGGGCACTTTGCCCAGGGAGACGGCGAGTCCTGTGGAACGGCTATCGAGATGGCTGCGACTGTCACGGCGACCCTTACGCTTCGCGAAGAAACCGACACGCCCATTCGATCCATTCGGTACGCAGGTTCGTCGCCAGACGGCGATCGATGGGGATCGGGCTACGTCGCCACAACTGGGCTCCCAGAACACCACGGCAGAATCTCCTCCGAAGACCTTGGACTCGCCGCCCGAAACGCTGTCCGGGCGATGATCGATCACCTCGCAGCTGAATGGGGTTACACGCGGGAGCAGGCCTACGCCATATGTTCCGTTGCGGTCGACCTTCGCATCAGCCAAGCGGTTGACGTGCCTTCCCCATTAGTGAGTGCACTCCTGCCACTGTCAATTTTCGAGTGAGGGCACGGCGCTTCCGGGGTATGAACCAGGGACCGTCGGACGCAATCGAGGGCCACGCGGTAGAAGCGACCAGTTGGAGAGCGGTCGCATCGACTGCGCTTATCTCGGTGATAGTGATGCTCCCGCTTCTGTTGGTCGGATCCTTTTCACCGCTAATCAGGGCCGATCTCGACATCACTGTGAGTGCGGTAGGACTCCAGATCTCTGCATTTTTCCTGGGGGTTGCGCTGACCGGAACATGGCTTGGATCGGCGGTCCAACGGCTCGGGCCACGCATCAGCGTTAAGTTGGCGCTGGCCGGGACTGGAGCGGCGACGTTCTTCATCGCCGGTTTCGCGCGGGGCACATGGGCGCTTGGGTTGGCGTTGTTTCTCGCCGGGGCCTCCTCCGCCCTGGCACAGCCAGCGATGGCAGCTCTCCTAGTCGGTGCGGTACGAACCGAAAGCCAGGGCATCGCTTTCGGCATCAAGCAAGCGGCTGGTCCAGCGAGCTCACTGGTCGCGGGTCTTGCTCTGCCGCTCGTGGCCCTTTCGCTCGGCTGGCGATGGGCTTTCGTCATCCTCGGCACCGGCGCGATTCTGACCATTCCTACGCTGGACCGTCATCGGATGTGGCCAAGTCCGCCTGTGGTCGCCGATCGACGCTCCCTGCGCCGAGCATGGCTCTTCATCCTGGGCGTGGCGTTCGGCGCAGGTGTTGCGTCGACTGCACCGCTGACGATGTTTCTTGTGGAGACGCTGGTCGAACGCGGCATCTCCGCGGGCAGGGCAGGGTGGATCTTGGCGGGAGGCAGCCTGATCGCAGTTGTGATGAGGCTCGTGTATGGGCGGCTGGCCGATAGGCGACGCGGGCGACTCATGACATTGGTGGCGACCTTGATGATTGTCGGGTCCCTCGGTTATGCCGGTATCGCCCACCCCTCGATACCCGTCACTCTGATAGGTGTGAGTGTGGGCTTTGGGGTGGCGTGGGGCTGGCCCGGACTCCTTCAGTTGGCGACGGTTCGGCTGCATCCCTCAGAACCCGCCCGGGTAACGGGAATCGTCAGCTCATCGGCGGCAGCAGGAGCCGTGATTGGCCCCATCGTGTTCACCGCCGTGGCCGACGCGGCTGGGTTCGGAGCGGCGTGGATCGTGACTGCTGCGCTGTCGGCGGTGGCCGGCACGTTGGTTCTGGTCGCTCGATCTCTGGCTCTAAGAGAAATATCGGACAATTGATTGCGAGTCAGTGATACGGAACATTACAGTCCGATGCCATCGGCGGATTCACGGTCGGACACTTCGTGGTCTCGGGCATGAACGACGCCGATGCGGACAGCGAAGTGTGTATCCCCGGTCGAGGGCCGATGGGACCCAAATAGGGAGGTATCGAGTGTTGCGACGATCGAAAGGGCTGGTGCTCCTGGCTCTGCTAGCGGTGGTCCTCGCCGCTTGCGGCAGCGGAGGTGAAGAGACCCCGGATGAAACCACGACGACCTCGGCCGGGACCGACACGACAGCAACAACGAGTGCCGGCGGCTCGGATGAGGAACCCTCTGCGGAGGCCCCCGAGTCCGCGACGTTCGTTTGGGCGGTCGAGGGAGTGCCTGCGAACTTGGATCTTGCCAAGCACGCCGGTGACCCATCCCGGTACATCGGGTTCGAGCGCAACGGGACTCTGTTCATGTATGACACGGGCGAACTTGCTGGCAACGGCTGTGACGAACTCGCAGCCGTTGATCAAGTACGCGGTGAACTCGTTGAGTCGTGGGAGCGGAATGAAGACGGCTCCGTTTACACGATGACGTTGCGGGAGGCTGTCAGCCCGTACGGCAACACGGTGACGAGTGCAGATGTCGCATGGACCTTCGAGCGAAACATCGAACTCAGCGGAGTGGCGCGACTTCTGTACTTCGGCGTTGCCACTTACGCTCCGGACCCGATCACAGTCATCGATGACCGCACCTTCGAGCTGCACGTGGCGGCGCCGAGTTCGATGGACTTGGTTGTACTCACTCACTACACGGTCGCGATCTACGACAGCACTGAGGCGATGAAGCACGCCACGACAGACGATCCGTGGGCTGAGGACTGGCTCTCGAAGAACACCGCCGAGTTCGGGCCGTTCTACATGACGGAGGCCGACTTCACTCCTGGTAGCGAAGCGATCCTCACGGCGAATCCGAACTACTTCGGCGAACGCGGAAACATCGACAGGATCGTGTACCGCGCCATCCCAGATGCCGCAGCTCGACTCCAGTTGCTCGAAGCCGGAGAGGTGGATCTCGCCAATCGCCTCACTTATGGCCAGTACCAGCGGCTAGAGACGAACGAAAGCGTCAACCTGCGCGAGTGTCTCGCATCGGCACACGACTATGTCGCGTTGAACTACGGCGACCCGGCATTCTCGAATCCGCTGGTGAGGCAGGCTATCTCGATGGGAATCAACCGCGAGGAGCTCCTAGCCGTCGCCTACCAGGGGTACAACACCGTCTCGCTGGGCGGCTTGCACCGGAACTTCATGCCGCCAGGAGCTGAGTCCGACGTTTATGAGTACAACCCCGATCGTGCTCGGGAATTGCTAGCGGAGGCCGGATATCCGGACGGGATTGACGCTGTCTTGACCATCTCTCCGACGCGGCCGGGGCCGGAGGTAGACCAGACTGCGGTGCTCTTGGTCAACCAGCTGGCTGCCATCGGAGTCAGGTTCCAAATCAAGGTTATCCCTGGAGCCGAATTCACCGAGCGGACGCGGGCACATCAGGAGCAGGCGTGGATTGGTGGAGGAATTCCGGCGATCGCCGATGCCTTCTACAACACCAACATCTCCCACACGTGTACCTCCGCGATTAACACAGCCAATTACTGCAATGAAGAATTGGACGCGCTGAACATTCGGCTGCGAGACACACCGCCGGGACCGGAGCGGGATGCCCTCGCAGTCGAAATGAGTCAGATCCTGGCGCGGGATCTACCAGTCATCGAGCTGATCGACAAGACCGTGTTGCTGGCGATGAGCGACAGCATCGACCCTGACACTCAGCATTTCGCCCCGACGCAAGGGCTGTACGTTTACACGATGACCAAACGCTGACCAGGAAGGTAACTAAGGGGGCTCCTGTCAGCGTTGGCGGGAGCCCCCTTCGAACGTGAGGATCCGAATGCAGATACCCGAATCTCTTGCCCGTGTCAGCCCACTAAACCTCTCACCCGAGGTCGTGAAAAGGGTGGGCGCCGAACTCCCAAGCCGAATCGACCTGTACGACGGGACGATCCGCAAGATCCTTCTCACTCCAGGAGCAGGAACCACTGTCGTCGAACTCGTGGGCGTGGCTGAGGCGTTGGTGGCGTCTGGAGTCAGTCGGATGCTGCTCAACGTCGACTGGGGTGGAACAAGGGAGCCGAACGAACACGAAGCGGGGATTGCACGAGAGGTGCTCGCTCAGTTCCCAGAGCTGGACGTCACGGTCTACTCGGATTCCATCGTGCCGTATCCGTTCTACGACATGTCGACGTATCCGAAGCATGGCCCTGAGATTGTTGACGAGCTGGCCAGCCTCGGCGCCACGACAGTCGCAGCGCCCCTGTTCGATCCTGTTGATGAGACCGCCCGCGCGGAACAGGTAGCGAGGCTCCTCGACGCGTTCCACCACGCGGCCGAGTCTGGGCTCCAAACTGTCCTCGGCTACGCCGATGTCGGACGGGCTGACTTCGACCGTATGGTCTCGGTAATCGAAGCGGCAATCGGTGCCGGAGCCAAGCGCATCGATCTGTATGACAGCTACTGCTCTCTGTCGGTCGACGGTATACGGGTGTTCGCCGAGAGGCTCCGCGATCGGATTGGAACAATCCCCCTGACGCTTCACACCCACGACGACTTCGGGATGGCGAGCGCCATCGCCGTGTCCGCAGCCACCGTCGGGATCGCTCCTGATGTTGCGGTGAATGGCGCCAGCTACCGGGCCGGGTTCGCCGCTCTGGAAGAAGTCGTCCTTACCCTCGCACTCCACTACGGGATCGACACTGGGATCAAACTTGAGTCGCTAGTTCCGCTTTCAGAGCGCGTGGAGGAGCTCTCGCGGATCCCGCGCCATCCGCTGAAGTCGGTCACGGGTACCAACCTCTTTGTGCGTGGCGGACCCTCTGCGATCGGATACCTAGCCGACGGCAGTACAGCTCTGGACGCTAAGAGTGGCTGTTTCGCGCCATCGCTCGTAGGTGGCGAGTGGAAGGTCGTCTGGGATTCGCGGACCAACGCCTTTGTCGTGGCTGCCAAACTCAGGCAGTTGGGATTGGAACCGACGGACGAGGTTGTTCAGTCCATTATCGCCGAAATGCGACATGGCCTTGCTCAGCGAACGGCTTATCCATTCTGGCTGACCGATGCCGAGATGAATGAGTTGTGTAGGGGACAAGTCGGAGTCTGAGGAGAAGTGCTCAGCGGTAGGGGGAGGGTCGCGCGCTTTTTTGCAATCAGAATTGCGGTCGTGCCGTTGTCGATGCTGCTCATCGCCTCGGTCTCCTTTGCGATCGTCAACGTGTTGCCCGGTGACCCCGCACTCCAAATCGCCGGAGACTTCGCGACACCGGAAGAACTAGAACGCATCACTGAGGAGCTTGGCCGGTCGGGACCTCTGGCGGACCGCTACCTCGCATACCTTGGCAGTCTCACCGAAGGCGATCTCGGGCGCTCGTACTTTTCTAGCGAGCCGATCAAGGACATCATCGTCCGCCTGCTCCCCAACACTATGGAGCTCATGGTGCTCTCGTTGTCCATCGCCGTCACCGTGGGTCTCGTGCTCGGTGGCGTCATGGCCTATTTTGAGGGCAAGCCGCTGGATCGGATGGGTAGGGGTGTGGTCACCTTCCTGCAGTCGGTTCCGGACTTCATCCTCGGCCTGGTGCTCATTTATGTTCTCTTCGCAGTTCTCGAATGGGCGCCATCGCCGACGGGAAGGCTCTCGTTGCTCGAGCGTTTTCCCGCTCGGGTCACCGGCTTCCTCATTGTCGACTCAATCCTTGCCCGCGACTGGGCTTTACTCGGTTCCGCCCTCAAGCATGCCGCTTTGCCAGCTATGACTTTGGGTCTGGCCTATTCGACCTACATCGCCAAGACCACGAGGAACGCATTGAGTGGAGCGCTCGATTCGGCACAGGTCGAATTTGCCAGGGCAATTGGGCTCTCGGAGTGGACCGTCTTCGGATACGCGTTCCGCGCTTCACGGACTCCGATCCTGACGTATGGGGCAATCGTCCTCGGCGCCATGGCGGGTGGAGCGGCGATCGTCGAATCAATCTTCTCGTGGCCGGGATTGGGATCGTGGGCGCTCGATTCGATGTTCACCCTCGACCTGCCGGCAATCCAGGGATTCATACTGCTCACTGGGACCTTGACCCTCTTCGTTTACATCGTGCTCGACTTCATCGTGATGCTCACCGACCCTCGCGTGACCTATGGGTAAAAAGCGGAAGTCTGCGTCGGTATGGTTTCCAGTCGTTGGCCTGGGCATTCTGGTGCTCGCGGGACTCTTCGGTCCTGTGTTCTTAGATCCGCTCGCCCTGGCACCGCAAGATGCGTTGCAGCCTCCTTCCGCGGAGTATCTGTTTGGGACCGATCCGGTGGGATTCGACATACTCTCGCGCACGATCGCCAGCATTCGGGTCGACCTGCCCCTCGCCTTGATCGGCATCCTGTTCTCGCTGATCGTTGGCGTCCCGCTCGGATTGATAGCCAGTGCCAAAGGTCGACTCGGCGAGTTGATGATGCGCGGACTCGACGGTTTTCAGGCCTTCCCGCTGCTTCTCCTTGCCGTCGCAGTCGTCGCCCTGATGGGGAACCGGATCGAGAATGTCGTGTTGGCAATTGCCATTATCAACGTTCCGCG
>JBGTKD010000067.1:0-6508 GCA_041744795.1 Acidimicrobiia bacterium | reverse complement strand
AGAGTTTGAGTCTCGCCTCGCCGTTGACCCGTTTCTGGATGTGGTCCATGAAAGCCTGGAGGGCCTCGCGCTCGGGAGCGAACCAGAAACCGTTGTAGACCATCTCGGCATAACGGGGTACGAGTTCGTCGCGCAGGTGGGTGACCTCGCGATCGAGGGTTATCGACTCGACCGCCCGATGGGCGTGGTGGAGAAGTGTCGCGCCCGGAGTCTCGTAAACCCCGCGGCTCTTCATTCCCACGAACCGGTTCTCGACGATGTCCACCCGTCCGACGCCATGGGAGCCCGCAATGGCGTTGGCCTTGGTCAGGAGTTCGACCGGGCCGAGTTCTTCACCATCAATCGCCACCGGAGTGCCTCGCTCGAAGGTGACTGTCACCCACTGCGGGTCGTCGGGAGCCTGTTCGGGATCGACGGTCATCCGGAACATGCCGGGAGGCGGAGGCTCCCAGGGATCTTCTAGGAGTCCCCCCTCGTAGGAGATGTGCATGAGGTTGGCATCCATCGAGTAGGGCTTTTCGGCGGTCACCGGTACCGGGATCCCCCGCGCTTCGGCGTAGGCGACACAGTCAGCCCGTCCGCGCAGCTTCCATTCCCGCCACGGAGCAATCACTTTGATGTCGGGGTTTATGGCGTAAGCAGCGAGTTCGAACCTGACCTGATCGTTGCCCTTGCCGGTCGCCCCGTGCGCGATGGCGTCTGCACCCACCCTTGCCGCCGTGCGCATCATGCCCTGGGTGATGATCGGTCGGGCGAGCGATGTTCCCATGAGGTAATAGCTCTCGTAAGTGGCATTGGCGCGGATCGCGGGAAAGACGGCATCGCGCACGAACTCCTCTGTGAGGTCTTCGACGACCGCCTCTATCGCCCCAGTAGCGATAGCCTTTTCTTTGGCCTCGGCGACCTCGGCGCCCTGACCGACATCGGCGGTATAGGCGACCACTTCCGCCCCGTACTCCTCCCGAAGCCATGTGAGGATCACTGAGGTATCGAGTCCCCCTGAGTACGCGAGAACGACCTTCATGAGCGGGCTCCGATCTGTTCGAATTTGCGGGCCAGCGCAGTCCCACCATCGGCGTGGGTGCTGATAACGAGGATGGTGTCATCCCCGCCCACTGATCCCAGGACGTCAGCCAGAGCGGCACCGTCGATGGCCGAGGCAACCACTTGGGCGGCCCCAGGAGGCGTCTTAAGCACGACTGTGTTCCCGCTGGACTGGATCGACTCGACGAACTCATCGATCGTCCTACCGAGATAGGCCAGCGCCTCGTCGGGGTCACCCCGTTCTCCGATCCGATAGTGATCGTCGTTGGCCTTGGTCGCACCGATTACCGCCAAGTCACGAGAGACAGTGGCCTGGGTGACCGACATCCCTCTGGATTCGAGTAGTTCCACGAGCTCTGCCTGGCTTGACACTGCCTGGTCGAGTATCAGGTTGCGGATTGCGCGCCTGCGGGCGGCGGTAGTTGACATGGCATGCAGCATACGCATATGCGCATATTCATGCCAGCCGAACAAGCCCACCGGCCGCGATATGCTCGCCCCAGGCCAATGGATAACAACCTCTGAACCCGTACTGGGCGCTCGCCCTCGTCGCAGGTCTCATTGCCGCCAACGGTCTATTCGTCGCGGCGGAGTTCGCTCTCATCGCCGTCCGTCGGGGGAATCTGGAGGCCCTCGCCGATCGGGGGAACCGGAGGGCTAAGGCGGCCGTGGCCGAACTCGACCGTGCCTCATTGATGCTCTCCGGTGTCCAGTTCGGGATCACGGCAACCAGCCTGGTCGTGGGATTCTTGGCGGAGGCCGCGGTGGGCGACGCTCTCATCCGACCAGCCCTCGGCCTTTTCTCGCTGCCCGAGGCCACAGTTGCCCCGCTCTCTCTGACCCTGGCTTTCGTCATCTCAACCGTGGTCCAGATGCTGTTCGGCGAACTCGCCCCCAAGAATCTGGCGTTGGCGATCCCTGAGCGCATGTCGTTGTGGGTTGCCTTCCCGATCCGCTGGTTCGGCAAGGCTTTCGGGCCCATCATTCGAATCTTTGACGGCTCCGCCGCCTGGGTTACCCGCCGAGTCTTTCGAGTCGACGCCTCCGAGGAACGCCATGTCGGCCATTCCCCCGAGGAAATCACTCGGATAATCGTTGCCTCACGCGACGAGGGACAGCTCTCGATGGACCAGGGTGAACTCCTGACCCGCGCAGTGGAACTGGCCGAACGTCGGGTGTACGAGGTCATGGTGCCGCGCACGCGGGTGGCCTTTCTGGATGGTGACGACACCGTCGATTCTTTGCGGATCGCATCGCGCGAGACCGGTCACTCGCGGTTCCCCGTGGTAGGGGAATCCGACGACGACATCCTCGGCACCATTCACATCAAGGATCTGCTGAGTGTCGACGCCTCGCAACGCGGAACCACACTGATGCGATCGATCGCCTCGCCCGCTCTGATCGTCCCCGAGACTGACCGGCTCCGACCGCTCCTCACCAAAATGCGCCAGGCCCACCGGACCTTCGCGATCGTTGCCGACGAGTACGGCGGGGTGGCGGGCATTGTCACGCTGGAAGACGTGGTCGAAGAGCTCGTGGGTGAAATCGAAGACGAGTTCGATTCGGAGCGCGAGACCATCGTCTCAACGCCTGGCGGCGGCTTTCTCTTCGATGGGGCGGTAAGGACCGACGAGGCCTCCGAGATCCTCGGCACCGAACTGCCTGACGGTGAGTACGACACAATCGCCGGACTTCTCATTGACGTCCTAGAGCGGATCCCCGCCGAAGGCGAGTCCGTCGAGGTCGCCGGGTGGCGTCTCACTGCCGCCGAGATTGACGGGATGCGTGTAGCGAAGGTCACGGCGGAGCCGCTGGAGGAGGGTCTGTGAGCGGACTAACGCTGGCAGTGGAGGCCTCCGACCTAACCGCCGGATTCGATCCGACAGCGCTACTCATCGGGTTCGGCCTGCTTCTTGCCAACGGCTTTTTCGTAGCGGCCGAGATCGCCCTGCTGGCTGCCAGCCGAGCGCGTGTCGAGGAGATGGCAGCGACGGGCGACCCCCGGGCGAAGCGGGCGCTGGCCGCCCTTCGAGAGCTCTCTATCACCTTCTCCGGTGCCCAACTCGGAATCACGATGTGCTCGCTGGGCTTGGGCGCCATCGCCGAACCGGCTCTGGCCTCACTCTTCCTCGTGTGGCTCGAGCCTGTGGGACTCCCCGCCGGAGTAGTGACCGTGGTGGCATTCGTGGTTGCCCTCAGCATCGTTGTCTTCCTGCACATGGTGGTAGGGGAGATGGTTCCCAAGAACCTGGCACTCGCCGACGCCGAGAAGATCGCCGTGCGGCTGGCGCGACTGTTCGGCTTGTTCATACTCGTCTTGCGACCACTGATCCTCCTGCTCAATGCCGCAGCCAACGGTCTCGTCCGCCTGACAGGTATCGAGCCAGTGGAGGAGATCGGACTGGTGCACACACCCGACGAGTTGCGGATAGCTCTGCGTGAATCGATGCGCAGCGGGCTGATCGCCCCCGGTCAGGTGCGGGTCCTGTCCGCCGTCCTGGCATTGGGCGATGTCGACGCGGAAGCTGCAATGACCCCGCGCATCGATCTCGTCACCGTGCCGGCGGATGCGACCATCGACGAGATCTTCCGAGTGGCCAAAGAGTCCGGCCACTCCCGCCTTCCCGTCCATGAAACCGACGTCGATCACGTGATCGGCGTGGTCCACGTCAAAGACATTCTGATAGCCGAGGAAGCCGACGTCGCCGGCAAGACGGCTAGGGAGTTGAGTCGCCCAATGCCTGTTGTGCCGGAGTCGCGCGACCTAGACCAACTCCTCAACGATATGCGGGCTGACCGCTCCCATCTGGCGCTCGTCATCGACGAGTACGGCGGCACAGCTGGGGTTCTAACCCTCGAGGACATTCTCGAAGAGCTTGTCGGTGAGATATCGGACGAGTTCGACCCGGCCGAACTGGAGCCCCGCGGGTCGGAGGGAGCCTGGGTCGTTCCAGGGAGCATGCGACGCGACGAACTGGCGCGCCTGACCGGGCTCACGTTGCCCGAGGGCGAAACCGAGACAGTGTCCGGTGCGATCAGCGAGGCTCTCGGACGGCTGCCGGCGAGAGGCGACCGCGTCGACTACGACGGCTGGGTGCTGCGGGTCCTGACGATGGACGGCCGCAGAGCCGGCCAGATCGAAGTCGTAGCCCCCCCTCCAAACCACCCGCCTACCCAGGGTTAGAAGGGACGTATACGCCGGCGTCCCATCTAACCCTGGGTACGGGTGCTCTCGGGAGTCCAGCGGTAGAGATCGGAGTCGCTTCTGGCGAATCCGCGCGGACCCGCGATGAGCTCGCGGAAGTGAGGGAGCCCGTTCCAGTAATCCGCGACCAGCGTCTGCCAGGTACCGGCCCTCAATGAGAGCAGGTGGATCTCCTCGCCTTTGACGAAAGCCACACCTCCCGCCCAGAAAGCCGGAGCGCCACGACGGTCGCCCACGACGGAGACTCCTTCGAACCGAAGAGTCGCCAGATCGAGCACCAGGACCTGTCTGGCCGGTCCGGTCTCGACCGCCACCACCTGGTAGTCGACGACGCCGACGTAGCCGATGTCGCCCCCCACCCTGACCCAGGTGAGCCCGAGATCCTGGGATAGAAGCATTTCGCTGCCCCTCACCCCCAGCAGGTACCCCTCGTGATAGTGGAGATCTGCCGGCAACCAAGACACCTCGATCCCCTGTGTCGCATCGACGGACATGTCGAATCGGACAAGACCATCTCGGCTCTCGGCGTCGACAAACACGTGGAGATCGTCACCAACAACCACCACCTCCTCCACGGGTTGTCGTTCGAAGGTGTGAATCGGAGTCAAAGCACCGTCCCCCCCGATTTGGACGACGACCCCATCCGGACCGACAGAGCCCCAAGCAAGGAGCCCGTCAGGGGACTCGACAAAGCCATCCGCCCTAAACCTCTCGAGGAATTCCACCCTCCGCCATACGATCGGATCCCGACGAACCCACAGTTCGTCTTCGGAGAAGTTCTCCTGATGAGCGATCAGGGTCGATCCGGTGTCTATGAACGTCCGGTCCGAGCCCCAACTCGGACCGATGACTCTCCAGGTCGCTTCGACGTAGACCACGAGCCTGCCGGCGAACTCATGGGAATCATCCATCCAGATCGCGGGGCCATCACCCACGAATAGCCCTCCGGCGCCTGCGCGGACGGTCTCGAAGGCAATCATGTCCCTACGGCCCTCTCCCAATTGCCAGAAACCCCAACGCCCCGCTTCTCGGCTGACCTCCTGCACAGAGTTGAACGTGCCACCTACGAGACCTCCCGGAAGCGAAGAGATCCAGCCGAGATCGAACGGCAGCGGAAAGCCTCGTTTCTGCCAATCGAGCGAGCCCCGCTCGGCGGACAGAATCTGGGAGGAGACGACACCGTCGGAGTTCCAACTCTGCGTTACCGCTCGCAGACTCCCATCGTCGGTCCGGATGACATCGGTGACAACCGCGCCAAAGTCGGCGATGTCGACGGCTGTCCAACTGCGACCACGGTCCACCGACAGCCACATCGCCGCGCCGTCCGATGTCGCTCCAACTGCCAGCCATCCGAAACCGCCGCTGGCGGTAATGATGCCCTCAACAGCAATGATGTCGGTCACCAACACTGACACCCCCGGAGGCGTGATGGTCTCCCACGTTCCCCTTCGCACTTGAACCCACCCGAAGCGCGCCGAGCCAGGACGAAGTGCGTCAGTGAACGGCCCGACGCTTTGGCCAGTCACGACCAGTTCACCCTCCAGGAGTCGAACGGAGTTGACGCGACCGGGATTGGCGAACGACTGATCGGCGACGGTAAAACCGGACCCCGGCGATCCGAGCCACAGGGTGGGGACAGAAGTTCCAGTACCAGGCTCCAAGACCGCCCCGGCGAGAACAAAACCGCCATCGATGGGAGTCGCATCCCGCACCACAGCCCGATCGGCGTGTTCGAGGTCGCTCGAGTGCCACTCCCCGGAGGCCGGCAGCGACGTCCAAACGAAAGCCTCGCCGATGGGGAAGACGGTTTGGCCGGCCGCCACCGCCCCGGCTGTAGAGACAGCGACCGCGGTGAAAGCCCCGCCGCCGGGGAACCCGACCTGCAGCCAGTCTCCGGCCACCGAAGGTGGGACGATCTCGGGAACGAGCACCGGGGGTGTTCGTTCCGCTTCGGATGGGTCGGGTGAGGCTACGGCGACCGTGATCGCGACCGTCGCCCCCAACAGCAGCGCCAGTGCGATCACCGGCGGAGCCGTCTGGCGAGGAGGGCGATCGGGGGCGCTCCGCGAACTTTCCTCGGCCGACGGGATGGTGACTGTCATCGCGATGCCTGCCAGATCGCTTTCAGACCTTCCGGGTCGACACCGACAACGGTCGGAGTCGCCACGCCGTCCACCATTTTCTCGAACGCCCCATCGAAACCGTGCCGATTCCAGAGCGGAAGAAGCTCCCAGCCGTCCTTGGTCCACCGCCAGAGGC
>JBGTKD010000066.1:0-4362 GCA_041744795.1 Acidimicrobiia bacterium | reverse complement strand
GTGGCGGATCGAGAAGTTCCGGCAGTTGTTTCCGGGCCGGACGGAAATGATCGACTACTGCAACGAGAAGGGGATACCGGTGAAGGCGTCGATCGCCAAACCGTACAGCAGCGACGAAAACTGCCTGCACATCAGCTACGAGGCGGGGGAACTGGAGAACCCCAACGTCAACGGCGTGGCGATGGTCGATTTCGGCATGGGGGTCTCGCCCCAAGAGGCACCCGACAAAACCGAAGAGGTGACCATCGGCTTCGAGGCAGGGGTGCCGGTGAGTGTGAATGGCGACCAGCTTTCGCCCCTGGAGGTGGTGCAAACACTCAACACGATCGCAGGCCGCAACGGCGTGGGGCGGATTGATATCGTCGAGAACCGATTCGTCGGCATGAAGAGTCGCGGGGTATACGAAACCCCGGGGGCGACACTTCTCCACCATGCCCATCGGGCGGTCGAGTCGATCACTCTCGACCGCGAAGTCGCCCATCTGCGCGACGAGCTCGTACCCCGCTACGCAGAGATGGTCTACAACGGCTTCTGGTTCGCCCCCGAACGCGAGGCTCTCCAGGCTTTCATGGACAACATCCAGAAGCGGGTCAATGGCGAGGCCCGTCTCAAGCTCTTCAAAGGCAGTTGCGTGATCGACGGACGGCGCTCTGCCCGTCATGCCTTGTATGACCAGGCGACAGTCACCTTCGAAGAAGACGACGTATACGACCAGTCGGACGCCGAAGGGTTCATACGACTCAACGCCCTTCGTCTTCGGCGGCTGGCGGAGTCCCGGCTGGGAGAAGGTGAGTGACCCTCTGGGGAGGGCGATTCGGCTCCGATCCAGACCGGATTCTTTGGGACTACACGGTCACCCAAGAAGACCGGCGGCTGCTTGTCGATGACGTTCGAGGATCCGTTGCCCACGTAACCATGCTCGGTGAGGTGGGGCTGTTGTCGCTCGACGAAGTGGCCGCTGTCCGTGACGGACTGGAGACGATCCTCGCTGAAGCCGAGGCGGGGGACTTCGTATTCAACGACACCGATGAGGATGTGCACTCAGCGGTCGAGCGACGCCTGATCGAGCTGGTGGGGGACGTGGGGCGCAAACTCCACACCGGCCGGTCCCGCAACGATCAGGTGGCCTTGGACATCCGGCTATACATGCGCCGCGTCGGGGCGGAGCGGATCGCCCAGCTCACAGACTTCGCCCAGGTCCTGGTGAGACTCGCCGATTCGCATGCTGACACCATCGTGGCCTCCTACACCCACCTCCAGCAGGCTCAGGCTGTACCGCTCGGACACCACCTTTTGGCCTACGCCTGGATGGCCCTTCGCGACAGATCTCGCTTCGAAGACCTGGCTGCCCGCTTGGCCGTGTCGCCGCTCGGCGCGGGGGCGTCGGGCGGGTCGAGCCTGCCCATAGAGCCCGGCAACACCGCTCGGTTATTGGGATTCGATGTGGTTTTCGCCAACTCGATGGATGCGGTGGCTTCCCGCGATCTGGTCGCTGAGCATGTTTGGTGCTGTGCCCAGACCATGATTCACCTGTCACGGCTGGCGGAGGAACTCGTCCTGTGGTCGACGTCGGAGTTCGGCTGGGTGACGTTCGACGACGCGTTCACAACGGGGAGCTCGGCTCTTCCCCAGAAGAAGAACCCTGACATCGCCGAGTTGGCGCGAGGTCGGTCTGCCGGCTCGATCGGTGCGCTCACCGCAATTCTTGTCCTCCAAAAGGGACTTCCTCTGACGTACAACCGTGACCTGCAAGAGGACAAAACCCACCTGTTCGCAGCCGACGACTTATTGGCAGGCACTCTGACGGCCTTGACGGGGATGCTCGCCAGCGCGGAGTTCGATCCACCCCGTCCGTCTTCGTGGGTCACGGCTCTCGATCTTGCCGAAGTACTGGTGGAGAGGGGAGTTCCATTCCGCGAGGCCCACCACGCAGTTGGGACGCTCGTCTCCGGTCTGTTGGCGGATGGCCGGAACCTCGCTGAAGCAACGGCCGGGGACCTAGCTGTCGCCCACAAGCGATTCGAGGCTGGCGATCTGGATCGCATCGATGTCGCAGACTCGGTCAGCAGACGCGTGTCCCAGGGTGGCGGGTCGGTCGAGTCGGTCCGACGCCAGATCGGTGCGCTGCGCAAGCTGCTGTGAGTCTCTAGTGACGCTCCACTAAATGAGGAAGAGGATCACCGGGTAGGTGGCCAACAGTATCGCTCCCTGCCATCGGTCCAGGCGGTTGCCGATCGTTGCGAGAATGCCGGCCAGCGCGGCGACGCCGACCATCAGCAGAAGGCTCGGATTGAAGTTGGCGGTCATCGCCCCGTCGCCGATGATTCCGGCGACGCCCCCAACGCCCAGGGCGTTGAAGAGGTTCGATCCGAGGACGTTGCCGAGAACGAGGTCGTTCTCGTTTCGCCGGGCTGCGGCCAGCGCTGTAGCGAGTTCGGGAAGTGACGTCCCGATAGCGACAAGTGTTAGCCCGATCAGCGCCTCGGAGATCCCGAGAGAGACTGCGACGTCCGTGGCACCGGTCACCAGAAATTGGGCGCCAAGCAAGGTGAGCCCGAGTGATCCGATTCCGAAGAGGACTTCGATGCCTGGTCGAATGTCCTCTTCTCGACCGATGACGTCGAGCTTGATGTCGGCTCCGTCCTGTTGGGACCAGACCACTAACAGGAGGAGTGCTCCGACGAGGCCTATGGCGAGCACGATTCCGTCGAACCGGGAGAGGTTGCCGTCCCAGGCGAGAGCGCTGAAGCCGATCAGGGCGACCAGCATCAGTCCGCCCTCGCGCTTGAGGATGTGACCCTGGCCGGCGATGGGTCTGATCACCACCGTCAAGCCAAGAACGAGAGCGATGTTTGCCAGGTTCGAACCGACGATGTTTCCGACCGCTAGATCAAGGCCCTCGGGTTCGGCAGCCGCCACTCCGGATACGAGCATTTCGGGGAGCGACGTTCCCAGACCGACGACGATCGCCCCGATCAAGATGGGCGACATACCCCAGCGTTTTGACAAGCGGGCGGCGGAAAGCACCAGTCGGTCGGCGGCGAATGTGAGCAGCACCAACCCGCCGACGACCTGCAGAATCGAGGTAAGGGAAAGGTCCACGGGCGCATACCGTAGAACGGTGCAATAGCAACGCTGCTCCCACCGCGCGGTAGCGTCCGGTTCATGGTCACCAAACAGCACGTAGATGTGGACGGGGCCCGCATGGCATATGTCGAGCAGGGCAGCGGAAATCCGATTGTCTTCCTGCACGGCAATCCCACTTCGTCTTACCTGTGGCGGAAAGTGCTTCCCGAAGTCGCCGACCTCGGTCGTTGCCTCGCGCCGGATCTGATCGGAATGGGCGACTCTGAGAAGGTCGACGGCGATTACCTATTCACAGACCACCGGCGCTATCTCGACGGATTCTTTGAGGAATTGGGGCTGGTGTCCGATGTGACGCTTGTCCTTCACGATTGGGGCGGCGGCCTCGGATTCGACTGGGCCAATCGGCACCGCTCTGCTCTAAGAGGCCTTGTCTACATGGAGACCATCGTGATGCCGGTTGAGTGGGAAGACTGGCCGGAGCCGTCCCGGGGACTCTTCCAGGCGATGCGCGGCGAGGCCGGAGAGTCGATCATTCTCGACAAGAATGTGTTCGTCGAACGGATACTGCCGGCTTCGGTGCTTACCCCCATGTCCGAGGAGACACACAACGAATACAGGCGTCCATATCTGGAAGCCGGTGAGTCCCGCAGACCGACGTTGACCTGGCCCCGTGAGATTCCGATCGGGGGGACACCCGAGAATGTGCACTCCATCGTTGCTGAATACTCCGCGTGGCTGGCTGGCTCTGATGTCCCAAAGCTCTTCATAAACGCTGATCCTGGTTCGATCCTCGTTGGACGCCAGCGGGAGTTCTGCCGTTCGTGGCCTAACCAGCAAGAGGTCACCGTGCCAGGTGTGCACTTCATCCAAGAGGACTCCGGTGCGGCGATCGGCCAGGCGATAGCCGGGTTCGTGCAGGGCCTCGGCTGACATGATCCTCGTACTGCTTCCGGCGCTCGGTGTGTCGGGGGCGGCTATCGCAGGCTTTCTGGGAGGCTGGTGGTGGGCCTTTGACCTCCTGTCGAATTTTCGTCCCCAGTACGCGGTTGTCGGGACACTGCTCGGGATCGTGCTGATCCTGGGGAAGTGGCGAAAGTCGGGTAGCGCCGTGCTGGCCGTCGGCCTGCTCAATGCTGGATTGGTCGGCTTGCTTTGGATGGAACCGCCCCAACCCTCGGGGCCTGTCGGCGATTCGTTCACCGTCATGTCGTTCAATGTGCGGGCGAACAACGAAGGGCGGCTAGCGGTCTTTGATTACATCTCGCGAACGATGCC
>JBGTKD010000065.1:0-11178 GCA_041744795.1 Acidimicrobiia bacterium | reverse complement strand
GGCGAAGTCGTAGGTGACGATCTTGTCGTCGATCGTCTTCTCCAGGCTGGAGATGATCAGGTCAGCCGCCTCGGTCCAACCCATGTAGCGAAGCATCATCTCCCCTGACAGGATCACAGATCCCGGATTCACCTTGTCCTGGCCTGCGTACTTCGGTGCGGTCCCGTGAGTCGCCTCGAAGACCGCCACGCCCGTTTCGTAGTTGATGTTCGCTCCCGGTGCGATGCCGATACCACCGACCTGGGCGGCCAAAGCATCTGAGATGTAGTCGCCGTTCAGGTTCATCGTGGCGATCACGTCGTAGCTGGCGGGCCGCGTAAGGACCTGTTGGAGCATGGCGTCGGCGATCACATCCTGCACGAGGATCTTGTCACCGGGGTCGCCACCACAGTCCTCCCAGGACACTGCGACGTCGCTGAACTCATCGCGGACTACCTCATAGCCCCAGGTGCGGAACGCACCTTCGGTGAACTTCATGATGTTGCCCTTGTGGACCAGCGTCACCGACTTGCGCTTGTTCTGGACGGCGTAGCGAAGGGCGGCCCGCACGAGGCGCTTGGAGCCCGTCGCCGATATCGGCTTGATGCCCAGGCCGGAGTCACGGCGAATCTCCCAGCCGAACTCCTCTTCCATAAAGTCGAGCAGCTTTGTGGCGTCCGCCGAGTTCGCCTCGAGTTCCTTGCCGGCGTACACATCCTCGGTGTTCTCACGGAAAATCACCATATCCACCAAGCCTGGATCCTTCACCGGCGACGGCACACCCGTGAACCAGCGGACAGGACGAAGACAGGCATAAAGGTCCATCGTTTGGCGGAGGGCGACGTTGAGCGAACGGATGCCACCGCCCACGGGCGTGGTCAGGGGGCCTTTGATACCCACCAGGTATTCGCGGAAGGCGTCGACGGTCTCATCGGGGAGCCAGGAACCGGTCTCATTGAAAGCCTTTTCGCCGGCGAGGACTTCTTTCCAGGAAATCGCCCGATCGCCCCCGTAGGCCTTCTCGACCGCGGAGTCGAAGACCCGGACCGAGGCTGCCCAGATGTCGGGTCCGATCCCGTCACCTTCGATGAAGGGGATGATCGGGTCGTTCGGTACCTCTAGGCCCGATGTTCCCATGGTGATGGCGCTGCCCATGTGTGGTTACTCCTGTCCGTTTATGCGGTCCCCCGAGGGTAGTTCGCACCAGATGGAGCCGATCCAGCGGCGTGAGAGCCGACTGTTTCGTTTTCGTTCATCAGCAATCCGGATGAACGACGACTCCCCGCAGGTTGGCCATCAGGACCAAGGAGAAACCCACATGTCCAAGCGCCTAAAGATCATCCTCGCGGTAGTGGCCATACCCGCAATCGCGGTGGGATGGTGGCTCGGATCCCCGCTCTTCATCGACCGCACGGTCGACGAAGCGTTCCCAATCGCAGCTCCAATCGCTGCCGCCGACACGACCACCACGACAGTTGTCGATGTCGCGAGGGAGTCAGACGACACCCTTGACGAGCCGATGGTCGACGAGGCCATGGCCGACGGGCCGACCGTCTTGTCCATCGGCACCTTCCGTGACGCCGACGCCTCTCACAAGGCATCCGGGAAAGCGACGATCTACGCGTTGGAAGACGGCACTCGCGTGCTGCGTTTCGAAGACTTCCAGGTGACCAACGGACCGGATCTGCGTGTCCTGTTGGTCCCCTCGGCCGATCCGCAAGACCGTGACGACGTCTCGGGCTACCTCGAACTCGCTCCCTTGACTGGCAACATCGGCAGTCAGAACTACGAGATTCCGAACGACGTAGATCTCAGCCTGTACGGAAGCGTCGTGATCTACTGCACGCCCTTCCATGTCATCTTCGGGGTGGCGACCCTGGAAAGCTGAGGTCTGAGGTCAGCCGGACTCGGCGGCGGTGACCGTGTTCTCCATCAACATGGCGATGGTCATCGGACCGACCCCGCCAGGGACAGGCGTGATGGCGCCTGCCACCGCCACTGCCTCTTCGAAGTCGACGTCACCGACAAGCCCGTCGTCGGTACGGTTGATACCGACATCGATCACGGTTGCCCCCGGCTTGACCCAATCACCCTTGATCATCTCCGGACGCCCGACCGCCGCCACGAGAATGTCGGCTGTCGCGCACAGTTCCTTCAACCCGGTGGTGCGCGAGTGGGCCAGAGTCACTGTGGCGTTGCGATCCTTGCTGCCCAGCATCAGCGCCAGCGGTCTTCCAACCAGAAACGACCTCCCTACGACGACCACATCCACGCCCTCGGTGCCAATTCCGTAGTGGTCGAGGATCCGCAAGGAGCCCGCCGGAGTGCAGGGCCGCGGGCCGGGACGATCGATGACGAGGTTGCCGAGATTGAGCGGGTGAAGCCCGTCTGCGTCCTTGCCAGGGGCGATGTGCAACACGGCCGCTTCCCCGTCCAAAGGCCCAGGCAAGGGGAGTTGCAAGAGGATGCCGTCGACGGCAGGGTCGGCTGAGAGTTCGTCCAGCAACGCCTCGACCTGGGCTTGCGAGGACGAAGCAGGCAGTTCGTGGTGGAACGAGGCGATCCCGACCTTCTCGGCCGTGCGACGCTTGTTGCGCACGTACACGTGTGACGCAGGGTCATCACCGACGAGCACCGTCGCCAGACCAGGATTTATGCCCCGAACCTTCAGAGCCGCCACTCTCACTGCGACCTCATCGTGCACAGCAGACGCCACTGCCTTGCCATCCAGGATCTGAGCCGTCATTTCCACTCCCTCAGTGTCGAAACTGTCTTTCTCCGGTGAACAGCATGGCCAGACCTAGTTCGTCGGCCCTGGCGATCACCTCCTCGTCACGCAGCGCCCCGCCCGGCTGGACAACCACCGCCACTCCCGCCTCGTGCGCGGCGTCCAGCCCATCGGGGAAAGGGAAGAACGCGTCGCTGGCACACGCTCCCCCTGCGGCCCGCCCGGCTGCCTTACCAACGGCGATCACCCCCGACTCGACCCTGTTCTGCTGGCCTGCGCCTATCCCCCAGGCGGTTGCATCCCTGGCCAGCACGATCGCATTCGACGACACATGACCGCACACTCTCCAGGCGAACCGGGCGTCGGCCAGCTCGGCTTCTGTCGGCTGCCGTTTTGAGACCACAGTCCATTCTTCGGAAACGAATCGATACTCGTCCTGGATCAGCCAACCCCCGTTGATGTGACGGTGGTGAAACCGAGGAACGGAGGGCTGAGCAGCCTGTAGGACCCTGGTGTTCTTGCGCTTCGCCGCCAGACGCTCGACAACACCTTCGTCGTATCCGGGGGCGATGATCACATCCGCCTGGGCGGCTGCCTCGACGAGTTCGACCGTTGCCAGATCGACGACATCAGAAAACGCCACGATCCCTCCGAAAGCCGAGCGGGGGTCGCACTCGTAGGCCCGTCGGTAGGTGTCAGCCAGCTCGTCGCCCACCGCAGCACCGCACGGGTTGGCGTGTTTGACGATCACAACGGACCGGGTGCCGACGGTGGCCAGGTCGTGGGCCATCTCCCAGGCAGCGGACGCATCGAACAGGTTCAGATAACTCAACGGCAGACCGTTGTGCTGAACCACCTGATCCCACCACGTGGGGCTGGCCGCCTCCCGGTACCTGGCTGCTCGCTGGTGTGGGTTCTCGCCGTAGCGGAGAGTCTCTGCGTGCTCGAGTGCCAGCACCGAACGTTGCGGAAGGTCTCCATCGGACTCCAGCCAGTTGACGATGGCGGCGTCGTAGGAGGCCGTGTGGAAGAACGCCTCGCGCGCCAAGCGAACTCGCAGATGCTCCGACAGGCCACCGTGTTCGACCGCGGCGGCGACCTCGTCGTATTGGGACGGTGAGGTGACGATCCCGACCCAAGCGTGGTTCTTGGCTGCCGCGCGGACCATGGCAGGACCACCGATATCAATCTGTTCGATGATGTCGGCGCGGTTCGCATCGGCAGCCGCCGCAGTCTGGCTAAACGGATACAGGTTGGAGACGACCAACTGAAAGGCCTCGATTCCCTGGGATTCGAGATCGGCCCGATGCTCCTCTGAACCGAGGTCGGCGAGGATTCCGCCGTGGATCCTGGGATGGAGTGTCTTGACGCGACCGCCCAGCATCTCGGGCGAGCCGGTCACGTCCTCGACCGACCGGACAGGCACACCGGCCTCCGCGAGCGCACGGGCAGTGCCGCCGGACGACACGATCTCGACGCCCGCCGCGACGAGACGCTGGACGAACGGAACAAGTTCGGTCTTGTCAGAAACGGACACAAGGGCCCTACGGACAGCAACGTCAGTCATGTCCAGACCACCTTCCCATCCTCGACCTTCAGCCTGCCCTGGGCGAGTGCCGAAACCGCCGCCGGATACATGCGGTGTTCCAGTTCGTGCAGACGCTGATGGAGCGAGAACTCCGTGTCGTCGGGTTCGACTGCGATCGCCTCCTGGGAGACGATCGGACCGTGATCGATCCGCTCGTCGATGAAGTGGACCGTCACACCAGTGATCCGAACGCCATGCTCGAGAGTGTCGGCCACCGGGGTGTTGCCAGGAAAGGCCGGCAACAGCGAAGGGTGGATGTTGAGGATGCGGTCGGGGAACCGGCGGAGGGCCTCAGCTCCGAGAATCCGCATGAAGCCCGCAAGGACCAGGGCCTCAGCCCCCGCCTCGACAGCGGCCTCGCAGACTTCATGGGTGAAGGCGCTGCGATCCCCGTTCCAGCTAACGACAACCGGGGAGATCGAGGCAGCGCGTGCCCGCTCCAACGCCCGGACACCAGGGCGATCCGAGATGACGACGCCGATCTCGAACCCGGACGCATCGCCCGCGTGATCTATCAGAGCCTGAAGGTTTGTGCCCGATCCGGACACCAGCACCGCAATCCGGATGGTCCGCTCCCTTTGGTAGGCGGGAGTGTAGAAGTTTCACACCGGGTCTACGGTGGCGGCATGCGCTACCACTGGGCTCTCGACCGGCACGCCTTGCACCTCAATCACGGGTCCTTCGGCGCCACGCCCCGCGTCGTCCAGGATGCCCAACGCAGATGGCGCGACGAGTTCGAAGCCAACCCGACCGGATTCATCGAAGACCGCTACTACACCGAACTGGACAGGACCAGAAGCGCCCTGGGCGATTTCCTCAGGGCGAACCCTGCGGGGCTGGCGTTTGTGACTAATGCCACGTCCGGGATTGCGTCGGTACTCGCCAGCGTCGAGTTCAGTTCCGGAGACGAGATCCTCACCACAGACCACGCCTACAACGCCTGTCGTACCAGCCTCGAGTTCAGCGCTGCTCGAACCGGTGCCACCGTCGTGACGGCGCAGATCAAGTTCCCCGACTCGTCACCCGAAGACGCGGCCGAAGCAGTCCTCTCGCGGGTCACTCCGGCCACCCGACTGGTGGTCGTCGATCACGTGACCTCACCCACGGCACTCATTCTGCCGATCGAGCGCATCATCGCCGAGCTCGAACCCGACGTCCCGGTGCTGGTCGACGGCGCCCACGGCCCGGGCATGCTGGAACTCAATCTCGATGCACTCGGCGCCTCGTACTACGTCGGCAATCTGCACAAATGGGTGTGTGCTCCCAAGGGGACAGGCTTTCTCTCGGTGGCTGCTCGGCACTTGGAGACCACCCGCCCGACGGTGATCTCTCACGGCTGGAACAGGCCGCGCGGCGACGAGTCCATGTTCCATCGCCTGTTCGACTGGACCGGCACATTCGATCCTTCTGCCTGGTTGAGTGTGACCACCGCACTTGAAGTGATGGAGGGCCTCGACATCGGAGGCTGGCCGGGAGTTATGGCGGCCAACCGTTCGATGGCACTGGCCGCCCGCACGATCCTGTGTGAACGGCTCGGTGTCGCGATACCGGCACCAGAATCGATGATCGGATCCATGGCGGCAATCCCCGTCACAGGGTTGCGGCCGGGACTGACGGGCCGCCTACGGGAGAAGGGCATCGTCGCCGTTGTCTCGCCCTGGCCGAGTCCCGAGCATGAGGTGTTGCGGGTATCAGCCCAGCGGTACAACGCGATCGACGAATATCACTCACTGGCGGAAGCGATCCTGGCGGACTGAAGTTTCGTCGCTCGGACGCGATACGGTCCTGACCGAATGCCGTTTCCAGGACCACCAGAGTTGGGCCGGGGCCTCGTCGTCGTCAGCGAGCAGGTTCCGCCCGAGTTCGTCGACGCGCCCGTTACCCGCGTCGACGAGGCGACATTGCGTGACGAGCACACCCTCGCCGGGACCGTCGACCGGCTGCACCGTCTATGGGAGTCGCGTACTCCTCATGTGGTTCTGCTGGCGACCGACAACGACATCATCCGACGGCCACCAAGCATCGACACCGCCCCGTGGGAACTGGGGGCCGGGTTCACGTTCCTGACGGAGCGTCTGCACTTCCTGATCTGGGCGAATACTTGGGACGGCCGCGACGGCGAGCCTGTCTGGTGGTGGGCACGCAAGGCGGAGCCACTCGGCGCTTTCGAATCCGATGTGGCAGATATTCGCCTGGCCGACGGGACCGACGTGTGGATCGACGCCGGACCACGTGGGCCACTGGGCCTGGCGCACATTCACGCCGAGACCGTTGCGTCCGGTTCTCTGGCAGTCGCCCCACAGGTCGTGTCGAGCGAAGCGAACCTTTCTCCCAGCCAACTCGTGGCAGTCGACCACGGTGCGGGACCTGCCCGCGTGATCGCGCCCGCGGGATCCGGGAAGACGCGAACGCTGACAGCCCGACTGATCGAGATGGTCGACCGGCGCGGGTTCGAACCTGAACTGGTCACGGCCCTGGCCTATAACAACCGGGCAGCGGCCGAGATGCGGGATCGCATCGAGCGCACGGAGTTGTCGATCCGCACGTTCCACTCACTCGGATGGGCAATCCTGCGAGAAGCGCGCCCCGGAGTGTCCCTTATCGAAGAGCCGCAGATCCGATCGCATCTGGATCGTCTGGTGGTGGGGCGCCGCCAGGTCAACACCGACACGATCGGCCCCTATATCGAGGCTCTGGGCGAGGTGCGTATCGGTCTGCGTTCGCCGAGCGAAGTGGAAGCCGACCGGGACGACGTTCCCGACTTCGAGCGGATCTTCAATCGTTATCTCGAGATCCTCGAACGTTCCAACGTAGCCGACCACGACCAACAGATCTCAGGAGCAATCACCGCGCTATTGCGCGACCCCGCGTTACGAGCCAGGTGGCAGAGGCGATGCACCCACCTACTCGTCGACGAGTTTCAGGATCTCACCCCGGCGTATCTGCTGCTGGTTCGGCTGCTGGCATCACCGGAACTCGACGTTTTCGGCGTGGGGGACGACGACCAGACGATCTACGGGTACGCCGGTGCGGATCCTGAGTATCTGCTCGGATTCGACCGGCTGTTCCCTGGGTCCTCGGAATATCAACTCGACGTCAACTACCGATGTCCGGCCGAGGTGGTCGAGTCGGCCACCCTTCTTCTACGCAACAACGTCCGGCGAATCGACAAGACCATCCGCGCCTCGAAAGAGGCGGATGGATCGGGATTCCGGATGCTCGACGCCGCGGGCGACCGGCTCGGGCTCGAAGCGGCCGCAATCGTCACAGCCCTCCTCGAGGAGGGGGCCGAACCGGGCGACATCGCAGTGCTCAGCCGGGTCAACTCAGCGCTCTTGCCGGTGCATGCCGCGCTCGCCGAGATCGGCGTCCCTTTCCACTCGCCTCTCGGAACCTCTCTGCTGGATCGCACGGTTCTGCGAGCGGTCCTGGCTTGGATCCGAATCGCCCAAGATCCAGAGCGGATGTCCCGTCGGGACCTGATGGAGGCGATCCGGCGACCCCATCGGCGACTGAACCGGGTGTCCTCCGACGCGTTCGGCCGGCGCAGCTATCTGTCGATTGACGACGTGATCGCGGCGGGTCGCGGCCTCGACGGCCGTCAAGGATCGGCTTGGGACGAGTTCGCCGCCGACATCCGTCTTGCGGCGCGAGCTGCCGAGCGCGACAACGCCGCAGAGCTGCTCGACCTGTTGATCGACCGGATCGGTCTGTCACGGGCGGCCAATGCCCTGGACTCGGGACGGACACGGGCCGATCGGTCTGCCCAATCCGACGACCTTGTCGCCTTACGGAGGACCGCCGCAATCCGACCGCAACTGGAAGGGTTCGCAGACTGGCTCGCAACCATTCTCAAGACCGAGCGGAGCGAAGCGGGCGTGCGCCTCACGTCGATTCATCGGGTGAAGGGACTCGAGTGGCCGCACATCGTCGTGTTCGGTGTGGAGCGTGGCCTGCTTCCACATGCTCTCGCGGAAGACGTCGAGGAGGAGCGGCGAGTACTTCATGTGGCGATCACTCGGGCGTCGGAGTCCACGACCGTTCTGTATCCGACAGCGCGCCCGTCGCATTTCCTGAGAGAACTGCGAGGCGAGCGAGTTGAGGTCGCGGCGTCACCGCCTCCGGGTGTCAGCCGTGCGACGCAGGGACCGGTCGTCGAACTGGGCATGGTGGTCCGTATCTCGGGCGGTTTCGCAGGAACAGTCATCGAGATCGACGACGACGGCGTGATGGTCCAACTCTCCCCTGGTCCGGGAGAACTCCACGTCCGCTGGGGAGACACGGTGACCACCGCGGCGGGCACCGGTCCGATGATCCCGCGCCTGGAAGAACGCGACGTGGACACTGCGCTGTTCGAACGGCTCAAGCAGTGGCGCTCGGATACAGCAAAGGGCCGGTCGGTCCCCGCCTATGTGGTGTTTTCGGACGCCACGCTCGAAGGCATCGCCGCTGCCCGTCCCCGCAACGAGCTCGAACTGTCCCTCATCAAGGGAGTCGGGCCGGCCAAACTTGATGCCTACGCCGACGACATACTCGATCTGGTCTCCGCCGACTGACTCGTGGGTGTTGTTGCTATCGACCGAGTTCCGATTTCTGACGACAGAGACGACACTTCCTGACATGGGACGCCTGCCCGACTTCATTCGTAACCGAGTCATCCGCTCAGCTACTTCGCCGTTCAGTCACGCCGAGTACCCACTCCGCAACACCCTGCAGTACAGCGGCGATCCCGGGCTGTTCGGGCCGGGAGCAGTGTCATGGCAGGTCATCGGCGATGTGGCGGCCTTTGCTGGGGGCATACGCGCCCTTCTCATCCAGGCGGCCCACCCTGAGGTGGTGGCAGGGGTGGAGGAACACTCCCGCTATCGGGAGGACCCCCTGGGTCGCCTGTCCCGAACATCGGCCTACGTGACCGCCACCACATATGGGGCCATGCCCGAGGTGGCGGCTGCGGTGGACTTCGTGCGGGGGGCGCACCGCGGCGTATTCGGTGAGTCCGATCGCGGGCGTCGTTACGCCGCCTCCAACCCCGCACACGCTGCGTGGGTCCACAACGTCCTCACCGACTCGTTCCTCGCGGCCTATCAGGCTTTCGGACCGACACCCCTCGGTCCCGGTGACGACGACCGCTTCGTGACCGAACAGGCCGAGATCGGGCGGATGCTCAATGCTGACCCCCTGCCGGAAACCGCCGTCGAACTTCGCAGCTGGGTCGCCGATCATCCGGATCTCGGTCATTCGCACGGTATGGAACGGGCAGTGGAGTTCCTGACGGACCCTCCATTGAGTGCCGGCCAGAAGGCCGGGTACAAGCTGTTGTCGGCGGCGGCGGTTGCCACGATTCCGGAGCGGTTGCAGACGATTCTCGGTCTGTCGTCGTCGGCGGCAGGAAAGGCAAGTGGAGCCGCCACGCTTGGCCTCCTCCGGTGGGCGCTGGGCGCCTCGCCGTCGTGGCACGTCGCCCTACTCCGTTCCGGCGCGCCGATACCCGAGGGTCTATTTTCCCAGCGTCCGGTGCCGGTCCGGGAAACCGATCTGGTTGAGTAGGGGCGACAGACGAGAGGATCTCAGTTGCTCACGATCGACCAAGTCATCACCGACTTCGAACGGAACCGCAGGATTGTCCACTCCCAATGCGAGGGCCTCAGTCACGACGACTCCCTGATCCAGCCACCCTTCGCCTCGAACTGTCTGAACTGGACCATTGGCCACATCGTCGTGCACCGCGACAAGGTGCTGCATGCCCTGGGTGGCGAACCGGTTCTCGACGAGGCGACGACCGAGCGATACACGAACGAGAGCAACCCGATAACCGGGGACGGCGACGACGTTGCGCCGCTCGCTGACCTGCTCGCTGCTCTCGACACTGGTCAGGATCGACTCGCTAGCGCTCTACCCGGTGCCGACTGGAGCGCTTCGCTCGACCTCGGAACCCGGGTGACCACGGTGGGCAGCCGCGTGCACTTCCTCTACTTTCACGACACCTATCACACCGGCCAGACCGAACTGTTACGAGCCCTCGCCGGCCGAACAGACAAAGTCATCTAACGCCCGAAAGGGCGCCGCGAACCCAGGGTTCCAGGCGCCCTCCAGGGGCGCCGCCAGCCCACGGTTCGGGGGACTCGGCTGAAACCGTGGGCTCCAGTGGCCCCTGAGTGGCGTAGGGTGCCGGGCATGACTGAACACGCCTCTGCACAGCAGGAACTCATCGATCTCCTTGGACTCGTCCACGCCCCCGTGGCGATCACGTTTCATACGGAAGCCCCTGACAGCGCCAACTGGTTCGACGAACCGATGACCGAACCCACCGAGGACGGGCGCGCGGGACGCGCACCCGCGTCTTGTGTGTTCTGGGCCGAGGCCCACACGTCTTCGTTCACGACCCGCCCCGAGGATCACGGCAACTGCTCCGTTGGCCTCTACACACACGGTCTCGCCCCGGCCGAGGCGATCCTCGACAAGACCGATGTGGGCACTCTGCTCGAGGTCGGGTGGGTGACGATGGAGGCGTTTGGCGGCGTGGCGGCTCTCTCCCGGACCTCCCCGGCGATCGGATACGGACCTCTCGCCGAGAGCGCAGGCGATCACGACGTCGTCCTGCTGCGGATATCGCCCAAGCAGATGATGGCGATCGGCGACTCCATCGCTGTCGAGTTCTCAGGCAAGCCGCAATGCCAGATCATCCCGCGGGCTGCCGAACAGAACGTGGTGGCAGCGTCGATGGGATGCGCCCTGTCGCGGGCTCGTATCGGGATGGGTGACGACGAACTCACCGTCGCTGTGCCCGCGGGAAGGGTCACCGAACTCCTCGATGGCCTCCGCTCCGTACGCCGAGCCGACGATGCCGTCGTCGGCTACGCCCTAGCCGACAAATCCCGCTGCT
>JBGTKD010000064.1:0-20318 GCA_041744795.1 Acidimicrobiia bacterium | reverse complement strand
TAGTCACCCACCGGGCCTCCCCGTGTCGTCTTCGATCGTGGTGATCCACTGGGAACCGACACAACGTCCTCGCTGGGGGATGTCCACGGTGCTGTCAGTGGGGGCGCTCGGCACGGGGGAGACATCCTTCCAGGTCGAGTTGGATGCGGATCGCCCATGGACCGTCCCCGGACTGGACCCAGCGAGGGCGGCACGTCTCGCACAGTGGGCACAGTCCGGTCAAGCGAAGCCGCTTGAGGACATCGCCGACGTTGTCCGAGTTGACACCGATCTCGTCCCGGCCGTCCCCACGCTCCGTCCGCGGCAGATCACCGCCAGCGGTCTCGACCTAGAAACGCCGGGGCCGAAAGGAGGGCCGATCCGTGGCGTTGCTCTCCGTCTGAACGACATTGTCGGTCGCTCGATCGGTCGCCCTTACTGGGCTTTGATCACCTCTGACGACGTCGCCGGCGGATTGGTAGCCGACTCGAATGTGCACGTAGTCCGACCGGTAGATGTCGATCCCAGATACCTCCTGGCCTTCCTACGGAGTACCGCCGCTGAGGCCCAGCTCGAGGCTGCACGTGTCGGCAGGCCGAGGGTGCCGACACCGGCTCTTCGTCGGCTGTTGGTCCCGCAGATTCCGATTCCCATCAGTGTGCTCCGTGGCGGAGATCCGTTCAGTGAGTTGCGGGCGCGCAGTTCGGACATCGCGAACCGGCTAGAGGGGCGGTTCCGATCGGCGTTCGACAAGCCACACGTCGCCGATGTCACCGCAGCACTCGCCGACGCTCAGGGTGATGCGGACATGGCTGTCGAACTACTGAGACGAATGACAGACCCGGTGCATAGGGCACGTCAGTTCCTGCCTCATCCTCTTGCACGGCTACTCCGGGTGTACGAGCACCACAGTCAGGCTGGTGACACATTTCAGACCTACCAGTCGCTTCTGCGTTTCGGTGAGACTTCGATCATTCTGCTCGGTGTGATCGGATTGGCATACAGCGCCAGGGTGGAGGCGGCAGTGTGTGATGAGTGGGAGACGAAGTTCCGGCGGGGCGGCGTGTCGTTAGGGACATGGTTGCGGGCAGCGAACGAAGGGGCGGAGCACGCTCGCCTCAACAGTGAGTCGCTGGGCGGTGTGGCTCATGCCCTTTCCACGAACTCTGTCCTGAACCAAACCCTCGACGGGTTCTTGGCAGCTCGACAGGCCGAGGCTCATGGGGCCAGACCCTCGTCCCGCTACGAGTACGAAAAAAGGGAGGTGAGCTGAAGGACCTGGTAGACGTGACGCTTGAGGAGTTCGCCCCACTGGCCCGATCAGATTGGTTTGTCGTCGAACAAATCGACCTGGGTCCGAAGGAAGGTGAGTTCAGACTGGCTGGACGTTCACTGAAGGGAGATCATCCGGACTTCGAATCTTGGTCGTCGGTCCGTGGGAACGCTCTGAAGAGGGGCGAGGTGCATGCTCGCTTCGATGATCTAGATCTACCGCTCCGAGGCTTCTGTCTGTTGGCCGCCTGCCCGAAATGCTCTCATGAAGAGCTGTTCTACCCAGACAAGCTCCGAGGTTCGGCGGTGAGGTTACGCAGCCTTGACCGCGGCCATGAGATGGAGGCGGCTCTCAGCGAGATCGGCCTGCCGGTAGAACCTGGAGCCAACTGAGCCCCGCCCGCTGCGGCTGTGCGGCAGGGAAGGCGTTCGGGCCAGCCGCGCCAAGCCCCCTTCTCAGTTCAAGCGGTGACCTGTCCATCACGCCTGGCTGGACAGGGTCCATCCGGGCACAGGGGTTGGCGCAACATTTGCTCAACCCTCCACCGGGGTCAGCCGAGGCCGAAGAACCTATCGAAGAACGCGCTCAGCCGCCTGATCACGGTCCGCTTCTTCTCGCCATGCCCGCCGTCGCCGGCAAAGCGGCTCACGGGCGGCAGAATCCTCGTGATCGCTGTACCGGTCGGTTGAAGTGCGCCATCACGGAAGGCAATAGCGATGAACTGTTTCGTCGCTTCGGCGTCGAGTCCCTCCTCGGAGATGATCGCTGCGAGCTCCTCCGTGCGCCTGGCGGCAACAAAATCTTCCCAAGCGTTGTCCACGTCAGCGGTGACAGATAGTGAGTCGACGAACGCCTCGATGAGGTCCTTCTTGTTGCGCAGGCTCGGGCTCGAGTCGACCGCCCGTCCGATGGCCGCGCGCACCTCCTTGTCGTCGCCGTCGCCTTTCATTTCCTGGTGCTTCTTCACGAGCTCCAGGATGTAGTCGACGTTGATCTCGACCTGTTTGACGAGCTCGATCTCGAAAACGACGTCATCGATGATCGACTCCTTCTCGGCGTCGTCGGTGACCCTGAACGCCTGGTACAAGTTCAGATAGACACTCGTGTAGTCCTGCAGGTTCCGCTCAGACAGGAGCTGCTCCGCCGCGAACTCGTCGAACGAGAGCAGGATGTTCCGAAGTCGCAGGATCGTCCCGAACAGCGAAATGAAGTCCTTCTGTGCGGTCTCACCCACGATCGGCACGCCAAGCGGGTAGGCGGTCAGGAGCTCGGCGACTTTGGCTACGTATTCGGCGTAGTACTCGGCGTAGGGCTTGAGGAGGACGATGCCCTTGGCGTCCTTGTTGCCAAACAGAGCGATGGCGTCGTTCGTCTCCGCCTCGAGATCGCGGAAGCTGACGATGTTGCCGTAGGTCTTCACCGAGTTCAGGATCCGGTTCGTACGTGAAAAAGCCTGGAGAAGCCCGTGTGACCGCAGGTTCTTGTCAACCCACAACGTGGTGAGGGTGGTGGCGTCGAAGCCGGTGAGGAACATGTTCACGACGATGACCACATCGATCTCACGCTTCTTCAGCCGGGCGGACAGGTCCTTGTAGTAGTTCTCGAACTTCGTCGCCGAGGTGTCGTAGTTGGTTGCGAACATGGCGTTGTAGTCCGAGATCGCCGCCTCAAGGAAGCTGCGAGAGTCCCCATCGAGGGCGTCGGTGTCGAATCCCTCTTCGCCGAGCAGGCCGTCAGGCTCTTCCTCGTTCGCTGCGTAGCTGAAGATGATTCCGACCTTCAGCCGTTGCGCCTGCGGGAGATCCTTCTGCTGGGTTGCGAACTCGCTGTAGTACGCCCTGGCCGCGTCGATGGAGGCGGTTGCGAACAACGAGTTGAACCCGTGAACCCGCTTGCCTTTCAGGTCGTAGTGCTTCGCCCGTCGTGTCTTTTGATCGAAGCGTTCCCGGATGTATTCGACGACCTGACGGACTCGCTCAGGTGCGAGGAGCGCCGGCTCGGTGTCGATGGCCCGAACCTGTTCGTCGGTGACGGTGTCAGGCATCTTGACGGTGTTGACGTAGTCGATGCGGAACGGGAGCACGTTCTTGTCGCTGATCGCATCGACGATCGTGTACAGGTGGAGCTTGTCGCCAAACGCCTGCTCGGTGGTCCGCAGCTTCACGTTCCCACCCGTTCGGGCGTTCGCAGCGAAGATCGGCGTGCCTGTGAACCCGAACAGGTGGTACTTCTTGAACGCCTTCGTGATAGCGGTGTGCATGTCCCCGAACTGGGAGCGGTGACACTCGTCGAAGATGATGACGATGCGCTCGCTGTACACGGCGTGTTTGCTGTTGCCGTCGATGAACGTGGCGAGTTTCTGGATCGTGGTGATGATGATGCGTGAGTTCGGATCTTCGAGCTGGCGCTTCAGGACACGGGTTGACGTGTTCGAGTTCGCGGCACCCTTTTCAAAACGGTCGTACTCGAGCATCGTCTGGTAGTCGAGATCCTTGCGGTCAACGACGAACAGCACCCGGTCGACTGTTGGTAGGCGGCTGGCAAGCTGGGCTGCTTTGAAGCTCGTCAACGTCTTGCCGGATCCGGTCGTGTGCCACACGTAGCCGCCGGCGGCGACGGTGCCGAGCTGGTTGTGGTTGCTGGCCCGTTCGATCCGCCGAAGGATCTGCTCGGTCGCGGTGATCTGATAGGGCCGCATCACGAGAAGTTCCCGGTCGGCGGTGAGGACGCAGTACTTCGTGAGGACGTTCAGGATCGAGTGCTTCGCGAAGAACGTTCTGGTGAACCCGGTCAGGTCCTGTATCGGCTTGTTGGTGGCGTCGGCCCACCAGCTCGTAAAGTCGAAGCTGTTCGATGACTGTTTCGCTCGTTTGGCGCCGGTTGTCTCCTCGAGGTGCTTCTTGCGGGTCGTGTTGCTGTAGTACTTCGTCAGCGTCCCGTTGCTGATCACGAACAGTTGGACGTACTGGAAGAGCCCGGAGTCGGACCAGAAGCTGTCCCGCTGGTAGCGGTTGATCTGGTTGAACGCTTCGCGGATTTCGACGCCGCGGCGTTTCAGCTCGACGTGGACCATCGGGAGGCCGTTGACGAGGATGGTCACGTCGTAGCGGTTCGCATAGTTGCCGGTTGCCTCGTACTGGTTGACGACCTGGAGCCGGTTGTTGTGGATGTTCACCTTGTCGATCAGGGTGATGTTCTTGGTGGTTCCGTCGTCGCGGGTGAGGAGCTGGACGTGGTCTTCTTGAATGCGGATCGTCTTCTCGATGATCCCTTCGGAGGCACTGGTGATGCACCCGATGTAGAAGCGGTCCCATTCGGTATCGCTGAACGTGATCGAGTTCAGCTTTTCGAGCTGGCTGCGGAGGTTCTCGATGAGGGCAGCTTCGGTGGTGATCGGCAGGTACTCGTATGCCTGTTCTTGGAGCATGGCGATGAATGCCTTCTCCAGTTCCGATTCACTCTGGTAGCCGGTCGGGTCGGTGGCGGCAGGTTCGAACTCGGCAGCGACGGTGCTTTCGGGGCTGATCGAGATCGGTT
This sequence comes from Acidimicrobiia bacterium, assembly GCA_041744795.1. GTDB lineage: Bacteria > Actinomycetota > Acidimicrobiia > Spongiisociales > ZC4RG35 > DATHWB01. Next base: position 15,529 of record JBGTKD010000064.1, on the reverse strand, counting down.
CGTAATGGGATGCGGGTGGGGCGGTCATGCGGCCGCCTCGTCGAAGGTGAGAAGCCGGTCCCGGTAGTACTCGTACTGTTTGCGACGGGCAGCGATTTCTGCAGGGAGGCGGTTTTCGAGTTCGATGGTGAGTGCCTCGAGCTCGTCGAGAGTGTCTGCGACACGTCGCTGGGTGCTGAGGTCAGGTAGCACGATCGGGTAGCCCGTGATGATCCCCGAGTTGAGATCGGAGCGGGCGCCTTGACCCAAGGCTTTGAGATTCTCGTAGTGGCTTGCGAGCCAATGAAACACGTACCGGTAATGCGCCTTTGCTGCGTCGATCTCCAGATTGCAGCAGTGCTGGTTCGTCGTCAGGGGGATCTTGTTTACGCCTACCCGTGCAGCGGTTGCGCCAGAGATGGCGACGATCACACAGTTGGCGGGAATCCACTTGGCACTGGAGTTCTGCAGGCCCTCTTCTGTGATCCTCATCGCTGTGTCGGTGATGTCAGAGAACCGCACCTCCTGGCTTCGAAGCCACGGAATGGTCCCGTCTTGATAGAAGGAAGTGCGACTCTTGAGGGGCGTACCACCCGATGAGGTCTTCCTACAGACACTCGCCAAGGAGACCGTTTCCACGGTCTGCCCGAAAGAGGACAGCAGGTGCCGGCGATAGTGGATGAACTGGGCACGCCGAGCTTCAAGCTCGGCTTCGAGCTTGGCTTCGAGCTCGGCTTCGAGCTTGGCGAAGCGATCGAGGATCTCGGCGATCTCTCGCTGTACAGCGATCGGTGGGACCGGAACCTGAACCTTCTTGAGGCGGGCCTTCGAAACGTTGAATCTCGTAACCCCGTTCGCAGTCCGAACGATCTGCTTGCGCAGAAGCGTCGATCGGAACAAGTACTTGGCGAACTCCGGGTCGAGAACGCTTGGGTCAAACAGCCGGTACCCGATGCAGAAGCTGTTCAGATACAGCGGCTCAATGGGGACACTGGTCACCACCGAAGTCATTCCGCACTCGGCCATCGACTCGGATGAACCCGTGAAGAGAACATCCCCACGCTGCAGAGTGCGTTGGGTCTCGTTCGGGGCAATGCGGACGAAGTCCGACGGTTCCAGGTCCGTGCTGAGGTTGTTGAAGACGTTCATGTACGACACGTACCTGGCGCTCCCGCCCTGGAAGTCCGCCTTTGACTTCCCCGTGAGGCCGCCAAACATCGAGCCAAGCTCCCCGAGGGTCTTGAACTCGACGCCGTTCGGGCAGTGCTCGGCAATCAGGTCGTCGATGCGGCTCACGGTGCAGTGTCTTCGAGGTCGGCGACGATCGCATCGATCTCGCTTCGCAGCTTCTCTTGGCGGGACACGATCCCAGCGATCTCGGCGTTCAATACCGTGATGTCAATAGCGACCGAAGTGTCCTCCGGTTCCACGTAGCCGGAGACCGAAAGGTTGTAGTCGTTCTCCGCGATCTCTTTTGAGCTGACGAGACGAGCAAAGAAGTCGACGTCCTGTCGCATCGTGTAGGCGTCGAGGATCCGCTTCTGGTTCTCCGCACTCAGCTTGTTCTTGTTTCCGCCGCGAACAAACTCAGCGGAGGCGTCGATGAAAAGCGTGGCCGCGTCTGTCTTCGACTTCTTCAACACGAGAATGCAAGTACCGATCGTCGTACCGAAGAACAGGTCGTCGGGAAGTTGGATCACCGCTTCGACGTAGTTGTTGTCAATGAGGTACTTCCGGATCTTCTGCTCGGCATTCCCGCGGTACAGGACACCGGGAAACTCAACGATGGCCGCAGTCCCGTTCACTGCCAACCAATGCAGCATGTGCATCGTGAAGGCGAGATCCGCTTTCGACTTTGGTGCGAGTACGCCAGCAGGAGCGAATCTCGGGTCGTTGATCAACAGCGGGTTGGCGTCGCCGTCCCACGAGGCCGAATACGGCGGGTTCGACACGATCGCCTCGAACGGTTCGTCATCCCAGTGTGCCGGGTCGATGAGCGTGTCATCGTGTGCGATGTCGAACTTCTCGTAGTTCACATCATGGAGGAACATGTTGATACGGCACAGGTTGTAGGTCGTCAGGTTGATCTCCTGACCGAAGAAGCCCTGGCGAACGTTGTCTCGACCGAGGACCTTCGCAAACTGGAGGAGCAGCGATCCGGACCCGCAGGCCGGGTCATAGACCTTGTTCACTTCGGTCTTCCCAACGACAGTGATGCGAGCCAGGAGTTCGGACACTTCCTGCGGGGTGAAGTACTCACCGCCGGACTTGCCGGCGCTCGACGCATACATCGCCATCAGGTACTCGTATGCGTCCCCGAAGGCGTCAATCGTGTTATCGGCAAACGCCCCCAGCTTCAGGTCACCGATCGCTTCGAGCAGTTTCACGAGCTGCGCGTTGCGTTTTGCCACTGTCTGTCCGAGCTTCGAACTGTTCACATCGAGATCGTCGAACAGGCCCTTCAGGTCATACTCGCTGGGGGTACCGACCGCCGAGCCTTCAATGTTGTTGAAGATCCGCTCGAGGGTTTCGTTCAAGTTCTCGTCGTGGCGTGCCCCAGCTCGCACGTTCACAAACAGCTCGCTCGGGAGGATGTAGAAGCCCTTCTCCGCAACTGTTTCCTTCCGACCGAACTCCGCTGCGTCATCATCGAGGGTGGCGTAGTCGAAGTCGCCGTGACCGGCCTTGTGTTCGTGCGCGTTGAGATAACCGGTCAGGTTCTCGGAGATGTAGCGGTAGAAAAGGATCCCGAGCACGTACTGCTTGAAGTCCCAGCCGTCAACACTGCCCCGCAGTTCGTTCGCGAGCCGCCAGATGGTTTTGTGGAGCGCTGCGCGTTCGGCTTCCTTCGTGGTTTTTGTGCTCTTCGGTGCCATCAGCTGCGACCTCCATGTGAAGGGCAGTGCGCGGCCGGTGCGGACCCGTGGGGCGAGATCCGAGAGTTGGGGTCTGATGGAACCCCCGGATCTCCCAGGGACGCCCGGAACCGGAGTGAGGCGAGAAAAAGCATAAGACGGAACATGCCCGTGACCGTCCGCGATCGACTCCAACGCGCCACTGGGGCATCGAATGTCATCGCGCGAACTGTCGCAGAACCCACCGAGGTTCGATCAAGCGACATATGCGCTTTGGTCTCGAGATTCGAACAGCAACAACTCGCCCTGACGGTCGGAGCGATTGCCGCGGCCCCCAAGCGTGCGGGCGGGGCGGCGAACCTGCTCGAAGTAGAGATGCGCTGCCTGTGAGATCGCTTGCGTTGAGATGGCCGGCATACCGAAGTCTTGCGCCTCCTGTCCACTGTTGGGCCAGGGTAGAAGCTTGGTCGACGCCGTCGGGGACGGGAGCGCAAGATCGCAGTCGCGAGGGCTCATCGAGGTGCACGCGACCCCAAACCGAAGAACACTGCCGCTCCGCCAGGCAACACCTTCAGTGACCATCGCCAGAGTCCCTGCTCATCGCCACCCTGGTTCTGATTGCACCATGGGCGAATGTAAAGACTGTGGGTGCAACGCCCGGAAGCACCGATGAAGCCCCTCACCGCTCTACTTAGTACCGCCTTAGTAGGGCCTCCCCGCCAACCGATGGCACAATCGACCCCAACACTTCCACGGAACCTTTCACGGAGGTTTCCGCGGAAATCCCGCCCACGTAGCTCAGGGGATAGAGCAACCGCCTCCTAAGCGGTAGGTCACAGGTTCGATTCCTGTCGTGGGCGCTAACCCACTTGATGCTGGAGTCGCTGGCCGGCGACCGACGTGGTCATCGACCATGCCTCGGTCTCGCCGAGTACCGCAGACACGAACGCTTCCCCTGGGACGCTGATTGCCGTGACCGGAGTCTTCGCCGTGACCGTGGCTGTCCTCGGCACCGATGCCATCGCCGCTATCTCGCCCACAATGTCTGTCGCACCCAGCGTCGCCAGATACCGATCACCTCTGGTCACATCCAGATCACCGTCGACCACCAAGAGCACAAAGTTCGTCAGGTCGCCTTCCGCCATCACCACCTCACCCACCTCGAACTGCGAGATCCGACTACGCCGAGCAAGGACCTCCAGCGCGGGAGGCGACAACAGCGAAAAGAGGGGAACGGCCCCAAGAGCAGCGATCACCTCTGTGGGCACGGAAGCCTGCCTGTCGGCCTTCATCAAGAGTCCGTAGCCCACGATCACAGTCAACGGGATCAACCCTCCGAAGAACTCCAACGCAATCGGCGCTCCGAACGCAGCGACCAAGCCGGAAGCGAGCAGCGAGCCTGTCGCCAGACCCACCAGAGACAAGCTTTCGAGAACGCCGAACATCCGCGACATGACGTCGGGAGCGGCCAAGCGCTGGAGCATCGTCCTCACGCCCACATCGACAAGGCTGAAACCGGCACCGGAAACAAGCAACAGGAAAAGCCAAGCGGGTTCCAGCCCGAGCATGATCAGGGCTCCGCCACGAAGCACCGCCCCGCCAATCAGGATCGGAGCGAGCCTCCGTCCCACCATCGAGGCTGCCAGGACCCCTCCGCCCAGACCTCCGAGGCCGAGTAGCGCCACCATGTAGCCCGCACCAGCGTCGCCAAGGCCCAGGACATCGAGGGCCAGGACGACGGCGAGAATGTCCAAGGCCCCCACTACAACAGCCGAGACCACGCCAAGCAGCACGACGAAGCGTTGAATTGGGGAGGATGCGAGGGTCAGGAACGCAACCACCACCCCGGACTCCGACGGCTCACTCAAACCTCCTGCCCTCGACACCCTTCCCATGCCCGCCACCATGAAAGATCCGATCGCCGTCACCGCAGCGAGGGCGACGAACACCCAACCTGGTTGCTGCCACATGAGGATGACGCCGGCGACCGCCGGTCCGGCGAATGTGGCTGCACCCTCCAGAGTCGACGACACCACGTTGGCGGCGACGGCGTCAGCTGGCTCATCGGCCAGATCGGGAATCAGAGAAGCGTGGATTGGCCTGCCGACGCTGAATGTGGCAGCCGCCAACGAAGCCACGAACAAGGAGAGAAGAAAGTAGGTGTCGAGCAGAAGGACAACGCCTGTTGCGGTCATAGCTCCGGCCATCGCTAGGTAGGACAACGACAGAGCCTTACTACGAGGCATCCGATCCCCAAAGGACGACAGCACCGGAGCAGCAATGGCAGCAAAGATCAACTGGACGGCGGCCACGACCCCAACGAAGCCGGCACCGCGTACCTGATAGGCCCAAACGAGGATCGCCACCCAGGTTCCTAGCTCGGCCACACCGAACAGGAAGAACGAGCCGAGGAGGCGACGGAGTCGACCATTCCTCAGCACCCGGCGGAAGGCGGCGACGGAGGCTTGCAAGACGGCGGGAGCATACTCGTCACCACCCGATCCAGCGCCTGTTGACCTAACCTCAGCGGGATGGTCGAGCCTTTCTATGAGCCCCTGAGTTACCTCGACTCGTCGTTTCTGGCGCTCGAGACCCGCACCACCCATATGCATGTCGCCGGGGTGGCGTTGTTCGACGCCGGGCCCTTACGGCGAGACGGCGGTGGCATCGACATCGAGAGAGTTCGGGCGCACATCGCCTCAAAGCTCCAATACATCCCTCGCTACCGCCAGCGGCTCGAATACGTCCCCTACAACCGTTCACCGGTCTGGATAGACGACGACAGCTTCAGCTTCGATTTCCATGTGCGCCACACGAGCCTGCCCCGGCCAGGGACAGACGAACAGCTCCGCAAGCTGGCTGGTCGGATCGTCTCCCAGCAACTCGACAGGTCCAAGCCGCTATGGGAACTGTGGGTCGTCGAAGGACTCGACAACGACCGCTTCGCGATCGTCGCCAAAATCCATCACTGCATGATCGACGGGGTCTCTGGCGTCGATCTCACGACCATCCTGTTGAACATCGTCCCAACTTCCGAGGTTGAAGACACTCCCCCGTGGCATCCCCGCCCCGCACCGAACCGCACCCAACTCTCCGTGGCCGAGATCGCAAGAACCGCTCGGCGGGCTATCGACCAATTTGGGTCTGTAGGCGAACTGGTCAAAGAGAGCAAAGACTGGCTGGAGTCGACGTCGCACAAGCTGTCGGCAGTTCGCAGTTCGCTCGAGTCGGGCTGGCTGTCCCCAACGGACCGCACCCCTCTGAACCCCGACATCGGCCCCAACCGCCGGTTCGATTGGACAGAGGTCCCCTTGCCCGAGGTCAAAGCGGTGAAAGACGCCCTCGGAGGCACCCTCAACGACGTGGTACTCGCCACAGTGGCAGGGGCAATCCGCCACTTTCTCGAAGTCATACGCGACTTTCCCATAGCCGACATCGAGTTCCGGGTGATGGCGCCTGTCAGTGTCCGAAAGCCCAGTCAGCGTGGCCAGATGGGGAACCAGGTCGCTATGTGGTTAGTGAGCCTGCCTTTGCAAGAGGCCGACCCGGTAAAGAGACTTGAGATGATCGCCGCCGAGACGCTGCACCTGAAGAAGTCAGATCAGGCGCTTGGCGCTTCGGCCCTGGTCGAGCTGAGCAGGGGTACGCCGCTGCCGCTGCTGAGTCTGGCAAACCGGCTCGTGGGCAGTTCGGTTCGTCCGTTCAACATGACCGTCACAAATGTTCCCGGCCCTCAGTTCCCGATGTACTTGCTCGAGTCGAAGATGCTCGCCAACTTCCCGATCGTTCCCCTGTGGCAACAGCATGGCGTCGGCATCGCACTGTTCTCCTACGACGGTCGGCTGTTGTGGGGCATCCACGCCGACTACGACGCCCTGCCCGATTCGGCGTCTTTCATCTCCTCGATTCATCACAGTTTCGATGAGTTGAAGGAGGCAGCCCGCCTCGCCGCTGGCTGAAGCCCCGTCATTCTGTTCGCTAAATCCCGCGTATGCGCGGGATGGAACCCTGGGTACGCGCTTTTCAGCCGCCGAAGACTTGGACGACCATCAGGCCTAGGGGGCCGTCTACCGCTGCAACACCGACACGGTCGAAGTTGGTGCGCAGGATGTTTGCTCGGTGCCCGTCGGACTCCATGAACCCTGCGTGCACCGCCCTGGGGTTGGCGGCCAACGCCAGGTTCTCGCCCACGGCGGTCAGAGGGATGCGAGCGGTTCGCACCCGGTCCCCGATTGTCCCCGTCGTCGGGGAAACGTGGGATATGAATCCGTTGAGATACATGTCCATCACATGGCCGATTGCCACCTCGGCGAGACTGTCAGACCAGGCCAATGGCGCGACCCCGACATCGGTGCGAGCGCGATTTACGTTCAGGAAGACCTGGTCCGCCGCTCCCGGGTTAGCCATGAGATCCTCGGGGGCGGCTGGAGCGATTTCGACCGTGTCGTCGCTATCGAGAACCAAGTTTCGGTTGTCGATCAGCGGTCCCAGCGCCAGAAGAGTGTCAAGGACTTCGTCCCCGACCAGATCTTGGAATATTCGTTGTGTCCGCGAGTCCGGCGATGCGAGGACCGAGATGACCGCCGAGTTGTCCAGGGTCTCATCAACTACCGGCGGCATCGGAATCGCACGCAAAACCGATGCAACGACCAGGACGAGCGCGATCCCCCACGCCAGGGCAAAGCCCGACCCAGCCAAGCGGTTGGCCAGGTTCATGCCAGGCAGACGCATGACCTTGGCGATCTGATTGGCGGCTACCGACAGACCAGTCCCTACCAGCACGAAGAGGGTTACTCCAGCCCCGATGCGGGCCCACTCGGGAGTCACATCGAATTGATCAGTCAGGAAATCGCCGACGGGAACACTGAGGCGGAACGCCACGGCCAGGCCGATCACGAGACCGATCAGGTCGAGTAGTTCTTTGACGAATCCTCGCAGCCAGCCGCGAACGATCAACCCGGCCAAATACAGCCCCAAGATGAAATCGATCATGCACAACCCCAAAGTCGTAGAGTAAGATTCTTACCGGTAGGAGTATTACTCAAGAATCGAGGGGCAATGCGAGTCACTTCCAAAGGCCAGGTCACGATCCCGATCGACGTTCGGGAACGTTTTGGCCTGCTGCCCGACACCGAAGTCGAGTTCATCGTGGAAGGCGACACCGTCCGTATCGTACGAGCCGAATCGTCAGAGGACGGCAGGGGCGCCCGGACGGTGGCCCGCCTCGCCGGCCGCAGCACATCGGCTATGAGCACCGAAGAGATCCTCGCCCTTACCCGGTTGGCAGACAGGTGATTCTCGTCGACAGCAACGTCATTCTCGACGTGGCTACCGATGACCCCTCTTGGGGTGAGTGGTCCCGCAACGCCCTGGCCGAGGCCGCAGACTTCTCGACCCTCGCCATCAACCCGATCATCTACGCCGAGGTCTCCGTCGGTTTCGACGCGATCGAAACGCTCGACGACGCCCTCCCACCCGAAGTGTTCACCCGTCTCCTACTCCCGTACGAAGCCGGGTTCCTGGCCGGAAAAGCCTTTCTGGACTACCGCCGGAGACTCGGGACGAGGTCTACGCCCCTCCCCGACTTCTACATCGGGGCACACGCAGCAATCGAGAACCACACCCTCCTCACCAGGGATGCCTCGCGATACCGGACCTACTTTCCCACCGTAGCTCTGATTTCGCCCTGATTCCGACCGACGCTCATGCCAGTTCGATACGCATGCGCTTGTTGGCTTTGCCTTTGGATTCTGTCTTCGTGACCTTGACCTGGCCCACCTCGAGGGTGGTCCTGACATGGGTTCCTCCGTCGGCCTGACGGTCCAGGCCCACGATGTCGACCACCCTGATCTCGTCGACGTACTCAGGAATCAGATTGACCTTTGTGCGAATCAGGTCGGGATCCTGGAGAGCGATCTCCCTGGCCAGATAGACGATCTCGGTCGGGTATCCCTTGACCAGTTCGGCGTTGAGTCGCTCTTCAACCTGACGACCGAACTCTTGGGAGATTCCGTCGAGCTCGAAATCCATACGGGCCACGCCTGGTTCCATGTTTCCGCCTGTCACCTTGGCTCCGAAGTCCCGGAAGACCACCCCGGAGAGGGCGTGGAGTGCGGTATGAGTGCGCATCGTCCGATATCGGCGATCCCATTCGATGCTGCCCTCCACGGCCATGCCGGGCTCAGGCAGCGGGTCTCCTTCGACTGGAACGTGGGTAATCACTCCCTGAACCCTCACCGTGTCGGCGATGCGAGTCTCTCCGCCGTCCCAACGCAGGACTCCTGTGTCGCCCGGTTGGCCGCCACCCCGGGCGTAGAAAACAGTGCGTGACAAGACGATCCCTCCGTCGTCAATCCTCTCGACGGATCCTTCCGCGACCGCCTGGTAGGCGTCTCGTCCAGCTATTTCTTCGGTTTCCACACACATCTCCTCAGGTATCGGATTCGACCGGTGCATCTGGCTCGGTCGCCCGCAACTCAGCCGTATCGAAGAGTCGCGGCTCCTGGAATCTGGTCGGACGGCTAAGCAAACGCTCAGGCGGCTTGACCACCTCAATTGAGGACTCGATCGCCTGCTCCCATGGCTCTCCCAGCACACGGGTCCTCCATAGGTGCCCGGCGACGATTCGAATCACCGCTACCGACGGGACCGCCACCAGCACTCCGAGCAGCCCGGCGATCGATCCGCCGACGATGAGAGCGAGCACGATGACGAGCGGTGAGAGCAGCACCCTGGTTCGTTGGATCATCGGCGTGATGATGTGGTTGTCGATCTGTTGGATGATCGTGAACAAGACCACAGCAAGTATCGCCTTGGATGGTTCCCCCTCGACGAGGGCAACGATGACGGCCAAGGCACCACCAACGAATGGCCCTACAAAGGGGACGAGGTTCAACAGCCCCGCCGCCAAACCGATGATCAGCCAGAAAGGCAAACCGAGAATCAGCAACGCGATAGACGACAGGACGCCAACGATTAATGCGACGAGCAACTGGCCGCGCACGAAGCCAGCAACCGCTGTTCCGACTCGCGACGACACATGCCGGAACTCTTGGCGTATGGACTCGGGCGTCAGTTCGACAATGAGCCGCTTCGACCGGGGCAAATCCAAAAGGAGGTAGAATGCCAATACTGGCGCCAGCAGAACCACTGCGACGGTCTCGGCGACACCCCGCAACAGCTTGCCCGCACCAGACCCGAAGCCGCCGAGCAGGCTCTGGAGTGTCTCCTGATTGGACGGATCCGAGATCCAGTCGCCGATACTTTCCGATGTCCAAGCCGGACCGAGGTCCAGACCCAGGTTTTCACCGACGTCCTGGACGAACAGCACTGACTCGTCGTATAGGAGGGGGAGCCGCTGGCCGAAGTCGGAGGCCTGGCTTTGGATCGTCGGCACTGCCAAGAATCCGGCGGCAACGACGAAACCCGTAAACACCACGAACGCAAAGATCGTGCCGACGAGACGCGGGATTCCCACCCTTTCGAGCGACGTGGCAATTGGGTCGAGGATGATCACGAGACCGGCCGCGAAGATGAGTGGCAGCCAGATAATCCGCACCTGGCTGGCGGCCCAGCCCACTAGGGCTATGAGAAGGACGATCCCGACGATCGACCACACCGTGAGGGCGGTCCTGCGTAAGCGCTCAGTGGAACGACCGTCGATCACTACCGCAGGCTACTCAACGACTTGAGATTCGAACGGACCCCGAGACAACAACGATGCGCCAACCTGTCCACTCGGTGTGTCCGCCAGGTACTTCGACCGTCCATCCCGCGGGAACCCTGGTCGTGCCCACCGCGGTGCCCTGGGTGTCAGGCGGCACCGAGATCTCCAGGTTGCCAGCCACCTCCAGTGTCACGTCTCCGCTGGGGTCGCCGAGCATCACCCGGCCCGTCGCCGCTTCTAACCGACCACCCGCAATCTCCACTTCGCGCAGGTCCATCTCGAAATGGGCGACACTGACCCTCAGATCCCAGATCACCCCAGGTGTCAGCGACATGTCGAAGACGCCGAACCGGAACCAGGGTGACCTGGTGGGGTCGTCGGTAACTGTCAGCACGGTCGCTGTCGAACCGGAAACCCGCTGTACGACGGGGACGCCAGCCGTCCCACCGACCGGGGCGGGAGCAACCTGGAACGGCCCATGCCCTACCCGCAGGGAGACGTCGTCGATCACCACCGCCAGGCGAGCAGTCTCGACGCCTGAAAGATCTGCGCTCACCGTCGAAGCAGCCGACGGGAGTTGGTCCGCACCTCCCAGGTGGAGTCCGACTGTCCCCAGCATCCAGGTGATCAAGACGAGAGGAACGAGTGCGCGATTCCGCCCACCTCGCAATCCCAAGACAGCCGCAGGAATGACGAGTGCGGCCACCGGCCACAAGGCGAGAGCGTCGAGAACGACCGTACGCGAAAGCACACTGCCCAGGACTGCCACCACTAGCGCTACGAGCGTGAAGACCGTCATGGTCCAGGCAGCTGTCGGCCACGCGCTGCGGCCCGGAGAGGGACCGCGAGAACTCACCCGTCGTAGCTCGCCCCGAGAACGACGACGATGTCGGCGCCCAGGTCGGGCCCCTCGTATGGCTCGATGATTGCGTCTGAGACCCAGTCCGCCCCCAGTTCGGCAGCCTCTGGAGCGAAGTCCCCCAGATACCAGACCCTTGACTGGTCTAGTAGCGGTTCGTAGTTGCTGGCCTGCAGGGTCTGGTAGCCGGCGTTGCCCAACGTCGTTGTCAACGACCCTGCGACTCCGGCTCGTCCAGTGGAATTCAGCACCAGAACCGTCACCGCCGAAGGTGGACGCACTGCCACAACAGTGGTGGTGGTGGTTTGCTCTACGACGGTCGTGGTGGTGGATGTGGTCGCTGTTGTCGTTCCAGTTGTCGAGGGTTCAGCCGAAGTCGTCGTCTCGGCAAGAACCGTGGTGGAGGCAGCGTCCGGATCGCCGTCCGAACCGAGACCGGCGATGAGCGACAACCCTCCGTACAAGAGGACACCCACAATCACGATCCCGACAGCCATGACGACGAGATCTCTTATGAAAGCTGATGATCCGGAGGCGACGTGCCTTCCTTTTCCATCCATCACTGCCTCCCGATCAACGCTCGCAGTCGCCGCACGGTGAGCGGGTCATAGCGGTCGGCCTCGGGCAGGTCGAGAAGCTCACGAAGGCGCGAGTAGTAACGGTCGGGATCGAATCCGAGAATGTCAGCGATGGTGCATTCCTTCGGCGAGGGATACATCCACCAGCCACGCTCGAAATCGAGAATACGGCGATCGGCAAGTGTGAGCATTGCGATATACAAAGGGTATCGACGGACTGAGCCCAGACAGGGATTTCGCACGGCCCCCCTCGACCGAGCAAAGCGAGGGAGTCTCGGAAGACCGGACAGCCGAAGGCTGGCCGAGGGGGGCCGGTAAGCGGAAGCGACCCCGTGAATCACCTTGAAGGTGGCCCTAGTGCACGCTCATCCCTTGTCCTGGTTCAGAGTCTCCCGACGTCCCGATAGCGATCCGCCGCAGTGGTCCCGGCGATCCCCGCGCCCCACAGCCTCCCCTGCGACGCAGTAGCCTCCCATTGGTCGAACAGCCCACCCGGTAACAAGTGCAACCACCCGCTTCCGAACGAGTCGATGTGAGCGGTGAACGAAGACGGATCACCGCTCTCTTCGCCGACGTGGTGGGCTCGACGACGCTGGCTGAAGGGCAAGATCCAGAGGACTGGACGGTCCTGATGAACCGGGTCTTCGCCGCCATGGCCGAAACGGTGGAGCGTTACGACGGCACCGTATCCCAGTTTCGGGGCGACGAGATCGTGGCGCTCTTCGGCGCTCCCCGAGCCCACGAGGACGACCCGTGGCGGGCGGTGCAGGCGGGGCTGGAGATGGTGGCGGCAGTCGACCAACTCGCACGTGGCATCAACACCCCGATCCGAATTCGGGTTGGGGTCAACACCGGACTGACGGTTGTGGGTGAGGTCGGCGGTGGAAGCCACTCCGAGTACACGGCGATGGGTGATGCCATGAATGTCGCAGCACGAGTGCAGGCGGCCGCCTCCCCCGGATCGGTACTCATCACCGCCGACACCCTGCGGTTGATCGGTACGGACTTCGAAGTGCGCGACGCCGGGAAGGCGCAAATGAAGGGGAAAGCCGATCCGGTACAAACATACGAGGTGCTCGGTACCCGAGGGACATCGACCCGGGGCCGAGGGGTCCCCGGCCTGAGCAGCCCGATGGTGGGGAGAGACCGGGAGCTCGACGAACTCGAAGGACTCCTCGCCGCCGCCGAAGCGGGTAGGGGACGAGTCGCGCTGATCCTCGGTGAACCGGGGATCGGCAAGAGCCGATTGGTGAGGGAAGCGCTCGGGCGCGTCGCCGACCGTGAGCATCTCAGCTGGGCCGTTGGCCGCTGCCTCTCTCATGGCACCAATCTTCCGTACCACCTCATCAAGTCGCTGGTCCGAGCGTTGGCAGGCGCCGCAGAAGGCGACGACCAAGCGCCCACGATCGCCGCCCTCGAACGACGCACAACCGAGCTGTTGGGAGAGGGTCATCCCTCGTTCCAGCATCTGGCGGAGCTCGTGGGACAACCGCCGAGCAGCTCCGAGACAGGAGACGCCGCTCGGCGCCAGTCGTACCTCACTGCAGTGGCCTCGCTGATCGAGGCGCAGGCGGCAGATCGTCCACTCGTGTTGGTTGCCGAAGACATCCACTGGGCTGATCCTTCGTCCTCTGATCAGCTCGCCGACCTTCTCCCCCTCTGTCATGACATGCGGGTGCTGCTCGTGCTCACCAGTCGAGCCGACCGCACAGTCCCCGGATGGGGAGTTGTTCAGACGGCCCGGGAAGTCCTTGGTGACGCTCTCACCGAGATGGCCCTGCGTCCCCTCGACGACGACGAGTCACGGCGCCTGGTCGGTCACTTGCTCTCGATTGAGTCGCTGCCCGACGAACTCCGCGGCAAGATCCTCGACAAGGCCGAGGGCAACCCGTTCTTCGTCGAAGAAGTCGTTCGGATGCTCATCGAGCAGAAGGCAATCGAGCGGAACGGGGAACGCTGGAGCGCCCGAGCAAGGATCCAAGAGCTGGAAGTGCCGGATACCGTCGAAGCCCTCATCGCGGCGCGGGTCGACCGCCTTCCGAAGGCAGCGCGTCGGACCGCTCGCATGGCGTCGGTCCTGGGTCGGCGCTTCCCTGTGGCAGTCCTCGATGAGCTCGATGCTCTAGCGGGCCCTAGCGGAGGATCCAGCAACCCTCAGCTGGGTGTACTCGAGAGCCACGGCCTGGTCCGCCTGGCAGCTACTCGCCCACAACTCGAATACGAGTTCCGGCATGCTCTCGTACACGAAGTCGTCTATTCGTCGTTGCTGAAGAGCGAACGTCGCCATCTACACACAGTCATAGGGGAATTGTTGGAACGACTCCACCCCGACCAGATCGGCGAGGCGACAGCCGAGCTCGCTCGCCACTTCGAATCAGCCGACGACGACCGCGCCATCGGCTACCTGATCGCGGCGGGCAGGTGGGCGCTGGAGCGCTTCGCCGTACGCGAGGCATACGACTTCTTCGGAAGGGCATTGGACCGACTCGAAGGCGACGACCCAACCACCCGACGTTCGCGAGTGGAGGCGGCACTCGGTCGATACCGGGCAGGTCTCACTTTCGTCCCGGCCGGCGAAGAACAGTCGACCCTCCAACAGGCGCTACCCGACGCGGAAGCGCTCGCCGACCCGGACTTGCTGGCGAGCCTGCATCTCGGAATTGCCAAGACACTCCAATTTCAGGGCGAGACGTACGAGTCGAGCGAAGCGATGCGCACGTCGCTCGACCGCGCCCTCCAATACGCTGGCGAGGCGAACGACCCCGCATTGTTGGCGGTTCCAGCTTCGATGATGGCCGAGGTGCGGATGGGCTACGGGGACTACGCCGGTGCCCTGCAGCTGTGGCACGAGACCGTACCGGAGTTGGAACGCCAGGGCATGTTGGTCGAGGCGGCAATCAACGCCGGTCTTGCCGCGCGCACCCACGCCGTGATCGGGGAGTTCCCGGAGGCCGATCACTGGTTGGCGCTCAGCTCCGACCTGGCGGAGCGGAGCGGCGATCCCAACGCCAAGCTCGACGCCGATCTGTACCGGGGGTGGGTCGAACAAGAGCGAGGCAACCTGGAGGAAGCCCACGCTTGCATGCGACGCGCCATCGAGGCAGCCGACGAGGTGGGCAATTTCGCCTGCTCACTGGTAGGGAACCTCATTGCCGGTGACCAGCAACTGCGGATGGGCGAGCCGGAGGCTGCCATCTCCTATCTCGAACGGGGAGGCGAACTCGGAGCCTATTGCGAGGTCGGCAGCGACCTGCTGGCGCTGGGACAGGTGTGGCTGGCGGCGGCTCGGGCGCGCATGGGCAACCACGCTCCAGACGAGTTCGATCAGGCCCTGGCCGGGGCGAGGCACGCCCGCAACCCGCTGAGTGAAGGCGAGGTGCTCCACCAGCGGGCCACCGCCCGACTGGCACTCCCCGACCCCGACTGGGAGGGCGCACTCTCTGACCTGGGGGATGCTGTTCGGCGCTTCGAAGAGATCGGCGCCCGCACTTATCTGGCAAGGGCCCTCAACGACTTGGGAGCCGCCCTCAAGCTCACGGGGCGGGAGGACGAGGCCTCAACCGCCAGTCAGAGAGCAGCCGAACTCTTCAAC
>JBGTKD010000063.1:0-38081 GCA_041744795.1 Acidimicrobiia bacterium | reverse complement strand
GGCGGAGGTGGCCGCCCTCATTGCCGAGGAGGCCTTCGAGCACCTGGACGGACCGATCGTGAGAATCGGCGGGCAAGACACGCCGGTTCCCTTCAGCCCGCCGCTGGAAGACACATACCGCCCGTCGGTAGACAGAGTGGCCGAAGCGATCAAGACATTGGCCGCCTATTGACTCCCGACGGTCAGAGGGGCCGATCGAATGGTTTAGCCTCGCAGCCCATGGCAGGTTCGATTCTCGGTGCATCCGTAAAACGCGTGGAAGACCCCCGGTTTGTGACAGGGCAGGGGTCCTATCTCCCCAATCTTCACTTCGAGGGCGAGGCCTGGATGTCGGTGGTGCGGTCCAGCGTTCCGCACGGAACAGTGACGTCGATCGACACCGAGGCGGCCAAGGCCATGCCAGGCGTGATCGCCATATACACGGCGGCGGACTTTGAAGGCGTGACCTTGCCGATCGCGTTCACAGGGCATCCAGAGATAATGCGACGGCCCCTGATCTCTGGCGATCGCGTGCGCTTCATCGGAGACATCGTGGCGGTTGTCGTGGCCGAAACCGCCGCTCAGGCACAAGACGCCGCTGACGAGGTTTGGCCGGAGTACGACGAGCTCCCCGTTGTGGTGGACCCGGACGCCGGGGCCGACGACGACGCCCCACTGCTTTATCCCGATCATGGTTCGAATATCGCCCAGACGCACCGATTGGAAGCTACCTCCAACGACGTGGGCCAAGACGAGGTCGTGATCACCGCCACCGTCCGCCATCAACGGGTGGCGGCCATTCCGCTGGAGACCAACTCCGCGGTGAGTGTTCCACGCGACGACGGGCATCTCGAAGTGTGGGCAGGATCCCAACAGGCCCACGGCCACCGCAATACGTTCGCCTCCACGCTCGGGATCGACCGTGACCTGATCCATCTGAAGATCCCCGACATGGGAGGCGGCTTCGGGGCCAAGATCGCCGCATATCCCGAGCAGATCCTGACGGCGGCGATAGCCCTGAGACTCAAGCGGCCGGTGCGTTGGGAGGAGGGCCGCCGCGAGAACATGCTGGCTATGAGCCACGGCCGTGCCCAGACACATGATGTGACCCTGTACGCCAGCCGGGAAGGCAAGGTCAGGCGCATCGAGTACGTCGTGACCCAGGATGCGGGCGCCTACCCGCACTATGGAACTGAACTGCCGTTGTTCACCATGCGCATGGCTGCCGGGCCTTACCTGATCCCCGAGGTGGAGTTCACCTCCCGATCGGTGGTGACAAATACCACTCCGACCGATGCGTATCGCGGGGCGGGCCGCCCCGAGGCGACAGGCACCCTCGAACGGCTCATGGACATGCTGGCTGCCGAACTCGGATTGGACCCAGTCGAGATTCGGCGGCGCAACTTCATTCCCGATGATGCTTTCCCCCACACCACCGCAACCGGCGAGCGCTACGACACCGGCCGGTACGGGGCCGCCCTCGATTTGGCCCTGGACACGGCCGGATATAGCGATTTGCGGGCCGAGCAAGCCCGACGACGTGGCGACCGTGTCCAGTTGGGGATCGGCGTCGCCAGCTACGTGGAGATCACCGCGCCCGGGGGTCGCAAGGACTGGGGTCGGGTCACCGTCCACGAAGACGGGACCGTGACGATCTACTCGGGAGCTTCGTCTCACGGTCACAGCCACGAGACGACCTTCACACAACTCGTTTCCCAGGTTTTGAAAGTGCCGATGGACAAGATCAGCTTCGTCCAGGCAGACACCGACCTCATCAAGCGGGGCGGCGGAACAATGGGTTCGCGTTCGATGCAGATGGCTGGATCAGCCATCAAGCGCGCGGGGGACTCGGTCATCGAGAAAGCCCGCCAGATCGTCGCTCACACCTCAGAAGCGCGACTTGAGGATGTCATCCAGTTCGACGACGGACGGATCGGGGTTACCGGCGTGCCGGACACGGGATTGACGCTGGGTGAAATCGCAGTGCTCGCAGCCGACCCTGAAAACCTGCCAGATGGAATGGTGCCCGGACTCGACGCAGACGACCTATGGGAACAGGAGAACGCCACTGTTCCGTTCGGAACCCATGTGTCGGTCGTAGAAGTGGACACCGAAACCGGCGACGTCACGATTCTGCGTCACATCGCCTGTGATGACCCGGGAACGGTGTTCAGCCGCATGATCGTGGACGGCCAGGTGCATGGAGGTGTCGCACAGGGAATCGGACAGGCACTGTACGAGCAGGTTCTCTATGACGAATACGGCACACTCCTCACCGCCAACCTGACGTCCTACCTCATCCCCACCGGGGTTGTAATGCCGTCGATCGAGATCGACCGCACCACCACGCCGACCGACGAGAACCCGCTCGGTGTAAAGGGAATCGGCGAAGCGGGAACCATCGGATCCACTCCGGCAGTCGTCAACGCCGTGATCGACGCTCTCTCCCCCTACGGAGTGCGAAATCTCGACATGCCACTCACCGCCGCCAAGGTCTGGAAGGCGATCCACGGTTAACGGTCGGCCCACCGCAGAACTCGGAGAGCACGCAGGGTGTTCCAACGGCTCGGCTCACCCTCGGCTGCGTCGACTTCGAAGTGGACGTCGCCACGATGGATGTTCTGTCGCGGCCAGCGGCCGTCACTGCGGCGGTTGGTCTCGACAACATCGATGGCTTCCTCGACTCTTTGGTCGGGATGGACTCCGGCCGCCCTCAGGTAGTCGAGTCCGCGCAGCAGGTCATAGTGCCACCAAGGCGGGAACGAGAACTGGGTCCAGCGCTGGTCGATCACGTCGCCGTTCGACCGACTTCGGAACAGTCGCCGCTCCAACAGGTAATTCTCACCGCGGGACCGGGCCTCGCTGACATCGGAACCGAACCGCTGCTGAAACGCCAACAGCCCTTCGAGGACCGAAATGGTGGTGTGGAACGACCCGCGGACAGACCCGTTCTCCTGCTCACAGTTCCAGCCCCCGTCCTCCATCTGCTCGTCGAGAAGGCGATCGACGATGCCGGAGACCTCCTCGCCGAAGTAGGACCCATTGGCAACGGTTATGCCGTTGATGCAGGGCTCCACCTCGCCGTCGAAGAAGCGTTGACCGTCGTGTTCCCACCGACAGTTCTCCCTGACCATGGCCACCGAACGCTGCGCTTTGGGGCTGTCGGGGTCGAGACCAAAGGTCCGCAGCAACGTCAACGACCAGGAGGTGGCAGTCCATGGCTGCCCCAGCATCCTCCCGTCCGGGCCTGTTTCAACGTCTACCCAAGACGGGGAAGGAAAGTAGGCACCCTCGGCCCACAGGCCATCTTCACCCTGAAGGGCCAACAACCGCGCTCCCCAGCCTGCGGTAGCCACCCGAGCGCGTTCGGCGGTCACTGCCTCGGGGGGTTCGCCGGTCAGGTCTGTCATCACTTGCCAGCGGATGGAGGGATCAGAGTCCAGTAGCCATTCCGTGACACTCATCGCCTGCACTCCTTTCATCCAGCATCAACCTAGGGTCTCGGGGCTTGGGGGAAAGCAACCACTGGGCGGGGAGCGAAATCGATGCCGCTACCGAGATGGCTGGCGAAGGTCAACAGGCGGGTTTTCAACCCTCTAGAAGTCAAACGAGGTAAGCGACCGATCGTGACCCACATGGGGAGGTCTTCGGGCGCCTCGTATCAGACTCCGCTTGATGCCTATCCCACTAAACGTGGCTTCGTTCTCGTGGTGCGTTACGGACCTGGCTCGGATTGGGTTCGAAATATCTTGGCGGCTGGCAAGGCGAACCTCCGCTTCGATGAGCGGGAGCATTCGCTGTCCTCGCCCAGATTGGTCGGCCAAGAAGACGCAGTCGCTGAACTCGAGATCGGCTTCGAGCCCCGCTCAGACTTCTTCAAGGCCGACCATTACTTGCTGATGAACGACTCGAGCTAGGCAAGTGCGGAGCGTCTGTCAGTCGTTTCGTGCAAGCCACACGCCCACCTCCTCCGGTTCGAAGGTGACCCGTACCACTTCTGCCGTCCGATCCGTCAATCGGTCGACGTCGAGGTTGTGGCGCAACTCGGACGCGAATGACGAGACGACGGCCGACGTGTCGTACCGGGAGCGAAAGAATCGGCGGTCGACCACCCGCTGGACCCTGCGGGCGAGTGGAAGAAAAAGGAAGGCCACCACCAGCGTCGACACCGCCACCGGCAAGTCACCTTCCAGCGGCAACAGACTGCGGAGCAGGACCACCAGTCCGGCGTACCCCGCACCCAACACCGCGACTGCTGCCAAATAGGTGACGGTGCGACTCACTAGCCGGTCGATGTCATAGAGCCGGTAACGAAGGATGGCAGCCACGATGGCAGTAGGAAGAGCCCAGAAGCCCAGGATCACCGCGACCTGCCAGATGGCCTCAGGCATTCCGTCGTCGTCGGGCACTGCCGTGATTACCGCGAGGAGCCAGACAACAAATGCTGCTCCCACCAGGAAGACCTTTAGCTGGGCCCGCTCCACGCCCTCCGACCGGCGCAGGCGAACGAACAGAGACACCATCCCGAGCACGGCACCGACCGGGAGAACGATCACAGACTGATCTGCCAGAGCGGAAAGCCAGTCGAGGTCGATCCCAAACGGATTGTCCCTCGCCGTGATTTCCATCGGACCGGGGCGCAGCAAGAACAACAAAGGGACGACACCGAGAAGGGCCACCGTGAACGACCGGAACGCCCATCGTGACCAACCGGGGCGGGCTTCCCCGGTGGGGAACACATAAAGAAGGCCCACGATCCCCCAGAACGTCACCAAGACGATTGTTGTGACCAGCGCCTCAAACGGTCGAGACAGCGCGTAGTCGGGCCAAGTCACGACCACCCACCCACCGACGAACAGGAATCCGGCGGCGGCTCCCACCGTGGCCAGCAGGAGTCCTACCTTGTTGCCCGGTCGGCGAATCAGCACCACCGCGCCCGCTAACGGGAACACCGCCAGCCCGAACGGCCATTGCCAGTCCTCTGGATTGATGGTGACCGGTATTACTACTTCAAGCAGGATGCCTCCTGTAGCAATCGCCGCCCACCCCAGATGCAACCAACTCCGCAGCCTCATGCGTCTAACCACACATCGACCTTGGCAGGAGATAGAACCTCGGTGATCACGTCTTCGGTCCGCGACGTTAGGTCCCTGACTTCCAGACTGGACCGCAGTTCGTCGGCGAAACGCGCCACCACCACGCCAGCGTCGTAGCGAGACCGGAAGAACCGGCGATCCACCACCTGCTGCACCCTCCGTACCAACGGCAGGAACAAGAAGGCCACCACCAGCGTCGACACTGCTACCGGCAGATCACCCTCCAGCGGCAACACACTCCGCAGGGTCACGACGAGACCCGCGTACCCACCGGCGAGCACACCGACGACAATGGCGTAGGTGACTGTCCGGCTCACGATCCGGTCGATGTCGTAGAGCCGGTAACGGAGGATGGCTGCCACGATCGCCGTGGGAAGCGCCCAGAACCCAGCGATTACCGCCACACGCCCGAGCACGCCTACGAGGCCCCCGTCGAACTCAGGCAAGGCCATTATCCCAACAAGCAGGAGAACGAAGGCTGCGCCCACCAAAAAGACCTTGAGTTGGGCTCGCTCCACGCCTTCCGACCACCGCAGCCGGACGAAAAGCGACACCACCCCGCTAAGGGCACCGATGGGGAGAACGATCACAAATAGATCAACGAGTGCGGGAAGCCAGTCGAAATCGAGCCCGAAGGGATTTTCCCTCCCGGTGATATCCATCGGACCGGGACTAAGCAGCAACAACGCAAAGGAGACACCGAGAACTGCCACGGTGAAAGACCGGAACGCCCACAGTGACCAACCGGGACGGGCTTCTCCGGTGGGAAACACATAGAGCAGGCCCACGATTGCCCAGAACACAACCACAAAAGCCGTTGTGACGACCGCCTCCAGCGGGAGAGACAGGGCTTGATCGGGCCAGGCCAGAACTACCCCCTCCCCGGCGAACAGGAGTCCGGTAGCAGCTCCCACCGTGGCCAGCAGGCGCCCGACCTTGTTCGCGGGGCGACGGAGGAGCAGTACTGCGCCCGCCACTGGGAACACCGCCAACCCGAGCGGCCAATGCCACTCCTCAGGACTGGTGCGGGCCACCGCCAGGATGCCTCCGGTTGCCGCAGCCGCCCAGCCCAGGTGAAGCCAGGTCCGCAGCTTCATGCGATGGTCACGACTGTGCGCGTGGGTCGAAGGTGAAATGCAAGCAGGTCACGCATGATTCCAGTTTGGTGGTCGGCGTCACGTCAACGTTACGAGGACACATTTCGCTCAGCCCCATACAGCCCGAACTTTGATGCCGCCAGCAATGGATGGAGCTTTTGGCGTGATCGCAGAGATGCTGGCCACGGCCGGACTGGCAATCGGCGGTGTGAGGGCTGTGTCAAACACCGAGCCCTGCAGCCGCCTCCACTTCCCCGGAATTGAGGGCCGAATCCGAGTCCCGAGTGACGAAGATCAGGATTCCCGGCAGAACTACGAGCGTCGCCACCAGCGCCAGAAGAATCATGACCGCGGTGAGAAGGCCGTAAGCAGCGAACAGCGGCATCGGGGCAAGCGCCAAGATCCCGAAGCCGACAGCAGAAGAAACCGCAGAGGCGACCAGCGCTGAACCGGTCCCCTCTCCGGCTCTGCGCACAGCCTCGAGACGATCACCGACCCGATCTAGCTCCTCTCGATATCGAGAGATGTAGTGAATCGCGAAGTCGATTCCAATACCGATCGACACTGCGGCAATCGTCGCCGTCACGATGTTGATGTTGTATCCGGCTCGCTCGATAAAGGCGTACAGCCATGAAACCGTCATGAGGATCGGCACGACACTGACGATGCCAAAACGGACCGACCGCAGGAACAGGCTGGCAATCAGCAGACAGAGAAATGCCGCCACCGGCAAGGAAATCTGGAGGGCTCGGATCGTGGCGTCAAGAGATTCCTGACGCACGAACGGGCCACCCGTCGCCTGGGCGAATGCGCCATCGAAATCTGCGGATATCGCTGTCGTGAACGGAGCGAGCACATCGCGCGCTTCGACGACGCTCTCCTGGGTTCGGGACCCAAGCAGACCGATAGCAAACTGCGTGGCATAGCCGCGCTCGTCATGAGTCACCTGGGTGCGAACATCGTCAGGAGTCATCATGAGGCGCTCGCTGTCGAATGGCACGCCGAACTGAGATGTGACCTCGAGGACAGCGCGCAGTTGTTCTCTCGTATCGGGGATGCCGTTGCCGTCGACATCGGTGATTTCGACCCCGCTTCTGGTAGTCACGAACTGACGAGCGACTGGTGATTCCAACACGGCGTCGAGGACCGAGAACACACCGCCGAGGACCATGACGCCGTCGCTGTTCCGGGCGAACAGAGACGTATCCAGCGTCCGAATCTGTTCGAGTCGCGCATCGAGATTGGCAAGTTGGGCAGGGTCGTCAAGGGGACCCTCAACGTATATGACAGCCGGTTCGCCTCCTCTATCCCCCACGTGATCATCAAGCAGGTTCAAGGCGACTACGAAGTCGCTATCCGCCGAGAAGAAGTCCTCCACATCGAACTCGGCCTTCACGTTCACCGCGAAGAATGCGGCGACCAGGCTGACGAGGAGAGCGACCGGCACGACAACTGAGCGGCGGGCGGCCAGGTAAGTGATCGCGGCCCCCACGGGACGAGCGAGCCGGTCGTCCACAGCCAGCGCCGCCACCGGCTCACCGCCCTTCCTACGACGAAAGAGGAACGGCACCACCACAGTCACGACCACCGTGAACACAAGGGTCAGGACCCCGACCCAGGGCAGGACGAACACCATCAGAAGCACCGACGTCATGTAGAGCGCTGCCGCGCCGGCACTGGCCAGCATTCCTATGACAGTGCCGCGCGGACCGGTGGCAGGCGCAGGGACCTGTGACTCGATGACGGCGACTACCAAAGGTGTCACGAGACCCAGGAGGAGAAAGGCGGACGCGAGAGCGATTGCTGCGCCGACGCCGAACTGGATTATCGACTCGATCCCTGAGACGACGTTGCTCAGAAAGGCGGCTGCGTCGGAGGTCAGAGCGAGCACGAGGGCGCCGGAGACCGCCGTGACCCCCACTACGAAGGCTCCCCGGGGTTCGCGTCCCTCTGCCCGCTCCTCCCGATAACGACCCACGGCATGGAAGGCGAAGTCGACACCGAAGGAGATCATCGCGATCGGCACGATGAGCGAAAGCACCAGATCGTCCTTCAGACCGATCAGGTTGGAAATCCCTTTGAGCCAGATCATCAGAGCACCGAGGGATGCACCAACGACTGCCAGCACCCAGTAGCTGCGGAAGGTCAAACCGACAATCAACAGGACCGCCAGAATGGTGAATCCGATGAACGGACCAGCCAACTGTCCCTGCTCTTGGCTGGTTAGGTTGACGTCGATCGCAACGCCGTAAATGCCGAGGCTGTCGGCCGTTCGCAGGAGCTCCTGGACACTCCTGGCGTACTCCTCGGCTTCTGTGTCCCCTCCCAGGTTGACCGCAGCTGCACCAAACCCGAGCACCTCGCTGTCAGAGGTCACGAGTGCCGAAACCGCCGGTACGACCCAGAGCCCATCGGAGTCGCGGCTCGCCTGAGGCGACAGGAGGATTGCCTGGGAATCTTCGCCTAGTTCGTCGATGATCGCCGAGCCGACGGCCTTTACTTCGGCATCGGTCGCGACCGCGAGACCCCCGGGCAGAGCCCGATCCACCAGATCGGCGATCGTGGCCACTCCGACGATCTCGGTCTCGGTGACAGGATCGAAGTAGCGGAATAGCGCAGGGCCGACCACCGGGTCATTTCGCAGCGCCTCCTCAGCCGCCAGCAGATCTCGCAAAGGTTGGGAGCGCAACAGATCGCCCCCGCTGTCCTCGATGATGAAGAAGTAAGGGATCACGTCGGAGGCAAAGCGCTCGTCGACCAGATCCCGGGCGTCGAAGACCGCCCCCTCGGGCTCGGTCGAGGCGCTCTCTGTGGGGGACATGGTCAGAAATGGAATGACCAAGGCGGCCGTGATCGCCACCGCTGACCCGACGACCTTCCACGGGTGCCGCTCCATCCAACGAGTTACCCACGACATGACTCATGCACGCTACTTCGCCAACATGACATGGGCGGTCTTCGGCGACAAAGCGGTTTGCGCGCGGACCGACGTTGCTTGACACTTCGTCCATGGCTGATGTGATCGTCATCGGAGGAGGAATCGCCGGAATCTCGGCCGCTTCGGAGTTGGCCATTGCCGGAGCCGATGTGACCCTGCTCGAGGCAGAGCGCCAGCTCGCGTTTCATACGACCGGACGTTCTGCCGCCCTCTATTTTGAGAACTACGGCCATTCCGAGGTCCGGGCACTGACGAAAGCCAGCCGTCGCTACTTCGAGGATCACACCTCCATCCTTTCGCCCCGAGGTGCATTGGTCGTCGCACCCGGCGACCAGGTCGACGCCTTGAGCAGTCATGTCGAGACTGGCCTCCGCCACGGAACCGACATCCGCCAGTTGACCCCTTCCGAGGCTTGCGAGATAGTCCCCGTTCTGCGACAAGACACCATCGTGTCGGCCGCCTACGAACCCGGTGCAGCAGACCTGGACGTAGCAGCCATCCACCAGTCCTTCGTCCAGTCGTTCCGCCGGGCAGGTGGACTCATTCACACAGCAGCCAGGGTCTCTTCGCTGGTCCATGACGGACGCTGGACAGCCACCACCGAACAAGGAAGCCGTCACACAGCGGACGTGGTCGTGAACGCCGCTGGCGCCTGGGCTGACATAGTCGCGATCGCCGCTGGCATCCGTCCGATTGGTCTAGTTCCGAAGCGCCGAACTGCCTTTATGGTCACGGCTCCTGAGGGATCAGCGGCGTGGCCTCTGGTGGTCGATGCCCACCAGAGCTTCTATTTCAAGCCTGACGGACCGCAGCTTCTCTGCTCTCCCGCCGACGAGACACCATCCGAGCCGTGTGACGCCAGGCCAGAGGAAATCGACATAGCCCTGGCCATCGATCGGATCAACGAGATGACGGCCCTCGGGATCCGATCGGTCAGGTCGAGTTGGGCGGGCCTCAGGAGCTTCGTGCCGGACGGCGGCATGGTGATCTCGTTCGATGATCAAGCTGCTGGGTTCTTCTGGCTCGCAGGCCAAGGAGGAACCGGTATCCAGACCGCACCTGCGGCCGCCGCGCTAGCGGCGGATCTCATTCAGGGAGTGCCAACGCGATCGGGGATCGATCCGAGCGGGTTCGACGTGGCGCGGCTTCGAGCCGCCGACAGCGTCCCGTCCGAGTGACGCTGGCCAACCTGGCGGTCATCCTCGCCACGATCATGGCGTGGTGGTCGCTGATCCCTCAACTCCGCAAGCTGTTGCGCACATCGGACACCGCTGGCGTCTCCGGGACATGGCCCGCGATCGGACTGGTCTCGAACTTCGGATGGACCGCCTATCTCCTTTCCCAGCAGTTGTGGGCGGCAGCCCCATCCACCGCCGTGATGGTGGTCTTCTACATCGCGATACTGCGAGCGCTCCGGCGAGCCGGCGCACCCATCCGTATGGCGCTGTTCCGTGGAGTGATTTCGACCGTGATTCTTGTCGTCGCCTACCTCTGGGGCTCGTGGGCGGTGCTCGGTCTGGTCCTCGGTTGGGGTTATGCCCCGCAGCTGGCCCCTGCGGTCTGGTCGGCATATCGAACGGTCGACCCAACCGGCATCTCCACGGGCACATGGACGCTGATTGGAGTCGAGGCTGGGCTGTGGATGGTGTACGGCGCACTCCTCGGCGACACGCCAGTCATGATTTTCGCGGCAGTCGGGCTCGTCGGGGCGATCCTCATCCTCGCAAGAGTCTGGTGGACGATCGGGATCAGGACTCGCGTGGTCCGGCCCGGTTGATGCCGCCGATTGCGTCAGCCTGCTGGAGGTTGTGCAGCCTTACCTGACCTCGGGCGAGCAACCGATCTGTGTCATCGAGGGTGATGACCACCTGCCACAACTGCTGACTTCGGCCGCGGTGAATAGGCGTCGCCTCTCCGACGATGGTGCCGTCCCTCGTCGAGCGGAGAAAGTCGGTGGCATTGTGCACGCCAACCACACCGGCCATCCCTTCCGCCATGGCCCATGTCGCAGCACCCATGCTGGCGAGAGTCTCGACCATCGAGCAGAGGACCCCTCCGTGCAAGATGCCGTAAGGCGGGTTGTGATGGTCGGTCACTTCGCGGTGGGCGGTGCATATGTCAGTACTGATCTCGTCGTACTGGAGACCGAGAAATGTGTCGAAGTCGAGTTCAGACATGGCCAGCAACCTACCTGGGCGGATCAGCTTGACGTGACGCCTGAGTCGTCAGCCAACAAGGACTCGAGACGTCTCACCGCCTCTGCGACGTCGGCCGGTGACTCAGAATATGAGAGCCGCACGAAACGTTCCCCTCCGGTCGGATCGAAATCGATCCCGGGCGTGACCGCCACCCCCGCTCGTTCGAGCCAGTCGTCGGCCACCAGTCGGCTATCTCCCAGACGACTGATATCGACCCAGAAATAGAAGGCCCCATCCGGCGGGGCGTACGGCAGCGCCCACCGGTCAAGCGCCTCGATGAGAACTTGGCGCGACTGGGCGTAGCGCGCCACGTTCGCGTCCAGCTCCTCCCCGGCATCGAATGCCGCAACTGCCGCGTGCTGTGCCAGAGCCGGAGGACAGATGAACAGGTTCTGGGCGAGGCGTTCGACGCCCGGGACGAGAGACTCAGGAAGCACGAGCCATCCGATCCGCCAGCCAGTCATCGAGAAGTACTTCGAGAACGATTGGAGCACGATCGCCTGATCAGTGAACTCCAACACCGAAGGAGCACGGTTCCCGTACGAGATCCCGTGGTAGATCTCGTCCATGAGCAGTGAGACGTCGCTTACCTCGCACCATGTAACGAGGTCATGAAGTTCAGCCGCGGTTAGCTGGGTTCCCGTCGGGTTCGAAGGTGAAGCGAGGATCAGCCCTTCGAGGGGCCCTGCATCGTCGAGCATCGAAGGAGTCGGAACGTACCTGGACTCCGCATCAACCCTGATGCCCACCAGTTCGAGCCCCAGGGCAGTCACGATGTTGCGATAAGCCGCATATCCGGGCTCGGTGATGCCAACCCTGGCACCGGCATCGAAGGCCCCGAGCAGCGACAGAACCATCCCTCCGGATGCGCCGACGGTCATCGCGATCTGAACAGGGTCGACTTCCACTCCGTGCCGCTCTTCGTAATACCCCGCAATCCTTGTTCGCACCGAAGCGATACCAAAGGCGTCTGTGTAACCGAGCCGCTCAGTGTCCAATAGCGTCGAAGCCGCCTCTCGAACCTTCTTGGGAGCCGGAGTGGACGGTTGGCCGACCTCGAGGTGGATGACGTCTCCCGAAACCAGGTCTCGCGCATGGGCCTTCTTGAAGACCTCCATCACATGAAACGGGGGGATAGCGGCTCGGCGTGACTCCCTCACGCTCGCAAGACCTTCCCCGCCCGCATGACCGCCGTCGGCGACAAGAGCCGACTTATGTCCTCTCGCGGGTCGCCGTCGAATGCCACCAGATCGGCCGCGCTGCCTGGTTGGAACCCCGGAGTCAAACCGGCCGCCGCCCATGCGTCGGTGGACACCGCGGCAACTGCTTGGGTTGGACTCAACCCGTACCCGACAAGACGGACAGCCTCTTCTGCCACCTTGTGGGAAGGAACTGCCAGGTCTGTCCCTGCGAGAACTATCACACCCGCCGCCGGAGCATCCGCTAGCAGCGACCTCACACGATCCAGTCCGGCTGACACCACTTTGCCCGCAGTTCGCTCAGGCCCGAATCTGGCAACAACCGCCTCCATGCGGAGAACAGTGGGAACCCACATGCCGGATCTGGCGCCGAGCAGGCGGACATCATCATCGGTCAGGTAGAGGCCGTGCTCTATCGAGTCGAAGCCCGCCCGCACCGCGATCGAGGCGACTTCGGGGGCCATGGTGTGGATCGCCACGCGAGACCCCGCCGCATGAACCGCCCTGACAGCCTCGGTGAGCGCCGGCTCGCTGAAATTCGCTACAGGACCAAGTCCCTTCTGTGGCCAGTCACCGACGAGCTTCACCCAACCGGCGGAAGCGAACGCGGCCTGGCGAACAGCCTCGACGAGGCCCTCGTCGTCGACCTCGACGGCAAACCCGGGAAAGTATCCGACGGGTCCGGCGATCATCCTGCCTGCCGCCTGCAGATGGGGCCGCTCCGTAGGCGGTCGATCGGTGAGGGTTAGGACCGAGGTGTCACAAGAACCCTTGTCGAATACGAGAAACACGCCCTCCTCCACGGCCATGAAAGCTCGTCGCGCAACACCCTCGGGATCACCGGGTACGAGGTGTTCCATGTCGTGGTGAGCCAAGTGGGCGTGTCCGTCGGCGAGGCCGGGTAGCGCGACAAAGGCGGAGAGATCGAGAACATCACCGTCGCCATCTTCGGTCCACAGACCGTGCTCCACACCCCGCTCGAGTGTCTCGCCGTAGAGATCAGTGAGGATGACCCGCATGGCCGTCAGGGTAGAGCCGGAGGCGCACGCGCCCCGTAGGCGTCGCAGGGTTGTTGAATGAGCGGATGCGGATACCTCTAGTCGTTGCCCTCGTCGTCCTGGCTGCCGCGTGTGCTCCGAGCGAGGCCGACCCCGCAATTGCTCCGACAACCGAATCCACCTCCACGACGTCGTCCCCGACGACGACAGTGGTCGTCAACGATGAATTGACCACCGTTTCGTGTCCCACGGAGTCCGAGTTCCAACTTCTCTGCGAGGCGTATGACCTGATCGGACGGAATTACGTCGATCCGGTCGACGACGAGGCCCTCGCCGATGCAGCACTGGAAGGACTGCGGACGGTTGAAATCTCCGACACAGAACCCGGGCCGCTCACATGTGCGATTCCTGCCGAGAGCTTCCAACGCGTGTGCGAGGAGATGGAACGTCGAGATGTTGGCGAAGGAAGCATCGAGGCACTGCTATTTGGCATGGCTGAATTCGGACTCGACCCGAACAGCGCATACATCACGCCCGCAGCATTGGCGCTCATCCAGGAAGAACAGACCGGAAGCGTCGAAGGAATCGGCGCCCTGGTCACCACCGAAGACCTGACCAGCGCCGACCCCTCCACCACCACCTGCAACATCCTTTCGGAGTCTTGTCGTCTCGTGATCGTCTCCACCCTTCCCTCCAGCCCAGCGCTGGCAGCAGGAGTACAAGTGGGAGACGAGTTCGTGGCCGTCAACGGCGATCCGGTGGCCGGAAGATCGGTCGACGAGATCACAGCGATAGTGCGCGGACCGGCTGGTACCGATGTAAGGATCACCTTCGCCCGCGACGGGTCGACTGTCGACATAACGATCACCCGGGCGGCTATCACGATCCCCGTGACCGCGTTCGAAGCGGTCGGCGACGTTGGCTATCTCCGCCTGAACTTCTTCACCGCCAACGCGGGCGGACAAGTCGAGCGCGACCTGCAGGCGCTGCTGGATGGTGGGGCAAGAACCATCGTTCTCGACCTGCGGGACAATCCGGGGGGGACACTGGACGCCGCGCTGGACGTGACCAGCGAGTTCCTGTCGGACGGGTTGGTGGTTCGAACGGTCGGCCCGGACGAGGAAAGAAGCTACGCGGTCCGTGGGGACGGGATAGCGACCGATCCCGACATCCAGGTGATCGTCCTGGTCAACCGGGGCTCTGCCAGTGCCTCAGAGGTCCTAGCGGGAGCACTGCAAGAGAGGGGCAGAGCGACGATCGTTGGGGAGACGACCTTCGGCAAGAACACGGTCCAACAGCGGTTCGCGTTGTCGAATGGCGGGGCGATGCGACTCACTATCGCTCGATGGATCACCGCCGGCGGACTGGACTTCGACAACGGAATTGTGCCGGACGTCTCACTCGCCCTCGATGCCTCGCTCACTCCCGCCGAAATCATCGAACTCGTCGTCGGCTGACACACACCTCTAATAGTCGGTCTGTGACTTGACCTGGTCGTGCTCGGCCAACGGGTAGGCCGCCTGACAGAAACCATGGTTGCAATAGCCGCGGGGATTCTTGGCCAGGTACTGCTGGTGATAGTCCTCGGCGTAGAAGAAGGGCCCAGCTTCCCGAACCTCGGTTGAGATCACCCCGAAACCGGCTTCGGTCAGACGAGACTGATAGAGGTCGCGGGAGCGAAGCGCCGCCTCGTGCTGGGCGTCGGTAGTCGTATAGATCGCCGAGCGATACTGGGTTCCAATGTCGTTGCCCTGCCTGTTGGGCGTCGTCGGATCGTGGTTCTCCCAAAACTCCTTGAACATTGCGTCGAGTGGAGTCATGACCGGGTCGTATACGACGATTACGGCTTCGGCGTGGCCCGTTCGGCCGGTGCATACCTCTTCATAGGTCGGGTTGGGCGTGTGTCCGCCCTGATAACCGGCAGCCGTGGTCCACACACCCTCGAGTTTCCAGAAGTATTTCTCGGTACCCCAAAAGCACCCCATTGCGAAAGAAATGCTCTCGTGACCATCGGGAAATGGGGGCGTCAGTGGGTTGCCGTTGATGAAATGCGGCTGAAGCTGCGACACCGGGGTCTGGCGGCCCGGGAGCGCCTTGTCAGCCGAGATGATCGCCTCACCACTTTTGGAACGTCCGAACATTCGCTCATTCTTCTACAGCTCAGAAATAACCGCCCACCAAGTGGCTGATCCCAAACAGACAGACCGCCGCAATTCCTCAGCTTTCCTGTAGCTCGGTGGACCGATACCCTCTCCAAACCGATGCAGGTCAGACGTGGGCTTGTCGCCCTCACCGTCGTCACAGCGCTTTTCTCCGGCGTTTCCCCCGTCTTCGCTCAGGTCGACGAGGCAGAACAACGCGCCCGGGAGGCCGCGAGTGAAGCCGCCGCCGCCTATGCCATCGTCTCGTCTGCCGTAGCCAATGCCGAAGAGGTAGAGGCGGCGCTATTCGTCGCCCTCGACGAGTATCAGATGGCAGCCAGTGAGTTGGCTCTGGCTGGTATCCGCCTGGATGGGATAATCCAATCGCTGGCATTCGCAGACGCAGAGGCGGTGAACGCCGAACAGCAGCTGCGAACCCACACTGTCACCGCCTACATGGAAGCAGTGACCAGTTCGGCATCCCTGCTCATGGACACAGACACTGTCGAAGACGTGCTGGTAGTCGGCCAGGTCGTTCGCGAGTCACAGTCCAACGCTCTGAGAACGCTTGGGGACCTTGTGACCCAGCGCAACGAACTGGAGCGGATTCGCGCCGAACACGTCATCGAACTCGTACAGGTCGAGTCGCTCGAACAGACACTCGCCTCGCGCACGTCCGAGCTTCAGGACCTGTTCGCAGCCGCCAACGCGGAGGTTTCCGCAGCCTTCACCGTGGCATCGGCCGCGGACTCGGCCTACCGGGCTGCGCTAGATGACGTGGACCGGGCGATCGCAGAGGACGAGGCCGCCCGCAGGGCAGCCGAGGCGGCCACCACTACCACGACCCGGCCAACGACCACGACGACGGCGACAGCGACACCAACGGCGACCAACGACACGACCACGACCACCCGGCCGTCAACTGCCTCATGGCCACCCATCCCGATCAGCGATCGCACTATGGCCTGGCGCCCGTTGCTCGAACAGCACTTCGCTCCTGATCTCGTGTTGGACGCGCTCGTGATCATTCAATGCGAGAGCACCGGAAACCAGGACGCCATCAACCCGTATTCAGGGGCCTCGGGACTCTTTCAGTTCCTGCCCGGCACGTGGGCGGTGGCAAGTGTGCAGGCCGGGGTGGGAGACAGGTCTGTATTCGACGGGGAGGCGAACATCATCGCCGCCTCGTGGCTGGCCGAGTACTACCGGAACCGAATGGGAGAACCCTGGAAACCCTGGTCGTGTCGGACTCACCTCTGACCTGACCTGTCTCGCATCGGGGAAGCGAGACGGACGTCGTGTAAACGTGATGCCGCCTTGGCTGCGCCGTCGAGGCTCGAAGAAACGATGCAAACATGACCGCGATGTACAACCACCGACTGGGCGCCACCCCCGACGACGATGGCGTGGCGTTCGCCGTCTGGTCGAGCGTCGCCGAATCGGTCACCGTGTGTCTCTTCGACGGGGAGACCGAACACTCCCAGGGGTTAGAGCGTACGGACGAGGTGTTCCACGGTCATGTTCCGGGAATCGGGCCGGGAGCCCGCTACGGCTTTCGGGTCCAAGGCCCGTGGGAACCGGCCACCGGTCTGAGGTGTAACCCGGCCAAACTCCTGCTCGACCCGTACGCGCGCGCAATCGAAGGGGCCGTTGGCGACAGTCGGCTCCTTATCGGCCACAACCCCCGGAACCACTCGAACCGCAATACGCGGGACAGCGCGCCAGCCATGTCTCGCTCCGTCGTCATCGACCCTCACTTTGATTGGGGCGACGACCTTCCCCCGCGCACTCCCCTGTCTGCCTCCGTCATCTACGAGACCCACGTACGAGGCATCAGCAAGCAACACCCCGGCGTTCCCGACCACCTGAGGGGAACCTACGCCGGGCTCGCCCATCCGGCGATCATCGACCATCTCGTCTCGCTCGGCGTCACCGCCGTTGAGTTGTTGCCTGTTCACCAGTTCATCCACGACCAGTTCCTTCGGGACAAGGGATTGCGTAACTACTGGGGATATAACACCGTCGGCTTCTTCGCCCCCCATGCCGAGTACGCCGCAACCGATGACCCGGTCACCGAGTTCAAGGGAATGGTCAAGTTGCTCCACTCCGCTGGCATCGAGGTGATCCTCGACGTGGTCTATAACCACACTGCAGAGGGCAACCACATGGGCCCGACGCTCAGTCTGCGCGGTCTAGACAACAGGGCGTATTACCGACTCGACCCCCACAATGGGGCCCACTATCTCAACTGGACCGGAACAGGAAACACTCTCGATCTCGGTTCGCCTATCGCCCTCCGCCTGGTGATGGACAGTCTCCGATACTGGACCGAGGAGATGCACGTCGACGGGTTCCGATTCGACCTGGCAACTGTCCTGGGCCGCACACATTCAGACTTCGATCCGCTCGGAGCCTTCTTCGGTGCCGTCCACCAGGATCCGGTCCTGCAGGGGACCAAGCTCATCGCGGAGCCGTGGGACTTGGGACCATCTGGATACCGGGCGGGCGAGTTCCCTCCACGCTGGTCTGAGTGGAACGACACCTTCCGCGACACAGTCAGAGACTTCTGGAAGGGCACGGACTCGACTCTTGGGAACTTCGGAAACGCAGTCACCGGTTCCTCGCCCCTGTACGAGTCGAGCGGGCGCGAACCGACCGCATCGGTGAACATCGTTACGACCCATGATGGATTCACGTTGCGCGACCTCGTCTCATACAACGAACGGCACAACTCCGAAAACGGGGAAGACAACCACGATGGGCACGACGACAACCGCTCCTGGAACTCGGGGTCCGAAGGGCCCACCGACGACCCAGCGATTCTTGAGATCAGGCGGAGGCGCACACGGGCGACGCTGATGACACTTCTCCTGTCCCAGGGTGTTCCGATGCTCCTGGGAGGCGACGAGTCGGGCCGCACCCAGCAGGGAAACAACAACCCATACAACCAGGACAACGAACTTTCTTGGTACGACTGGTCCGAGGCGGATGACCAACTGACCGTCTTTGTCGCTCGGCTGATTCGACTCCGCCGGGAGCATCCGACGTTTCGTCGCACTTCCTGGCTACACGAGCACGCCGCCCCGACTCAGGACCTGGTCGGATGGTTCACGCCGTCAGGCGACGAGATGAAGGAATCCGACTGGAACGATCCATCTGGCCGAGCCGTCTCCTTATATCTCGCCGGAGACGTTGTCCACTGTGCGGAGGGAACCGTCACCGACGCCGACTTCCTCCTCGCCTTCAACGCCTCCTTCGAGGAAATCGGCTTTGGTGTTCCTCCATCGATCGGAACATCGGATTGGGTCGTGGAGGTGGATTCCATCGACGACGCCCGGAACGAAGCGGTGGGCAACGCGTTCGCAGTGGGTGGGTTTGGCGTGACAGTCGTGAAGAGAGAGCGCCAGGCAGGCTGATCAAGCCGGAGGAATCACCAGGTTCTTCGGAACCGCAACAACACCTTCGTCGGAGATCTCAAACCCCCGCTCTCGATCGTGTTCCTCGTCGAATCCGATGCGAACACCGGGAGGGATGTGCACGTTCTTGTCGACGATCACGTTCTTCAGGTGGGCGCCAGCACCGACCACGACGTTCTCCAACAGGACTGTGCCTTCAAGCACCGCACCGGGATCCACACGTACCCACGGTGCCAGGACGGAGTTACGCACATAGCCTCCCGAAATCACCACTCCGTTGGATAGAACTGAGTCCGCCAAACTTCCTGCCCCGTGTTCAGCAACAGCCACCACCTTGGCAGGCGGGGCGGTCACGTCACTCGTGTAGATCGGCCATTCCTGGTTGTACAGGTTGAAAACCGGGTCGACGGACACGAGATCCATGTGAGCGTCGAAATAGGAATCGAGGGTCCCAACATCCCTCCAATAGGCATGTTCGCGTTCGGTGACGCCGGGTATCTGGTTGGTGGTGAAGTCGTAGACGTGTGCTTCGCCCTTGTCCACCAGGGCTGGAATCAGGTCACCGCCAACGTCGTGCTTGGAGTCGTCCCGCAGGGAGTCTTCCCGGATTAGATCCAAGAG
Organism: Acidimicrobiia bacterium; assembly: GCA_041744795.1. Lineage (GTDB taxonomy): Bacteria > Actinomycetota > Acidimicrobiia > Spongiisociales > ZC4RG35 > DATHWB01. The sequence goes on along the minus strand of JBGTKD010000063.1, from coordinate 18,398 downwards.
CACTTCAGTCTTGAAGATGTAGTTGCCCATCGATGCCAGCACCATCGTGGGATCGTCGGGAACCGGTGACGGATCAGTGGGCTTCTCCCGGAAGCTCTCGATCTTTGACGACGGTCCCCGTTCGATGATCCCGAAAGAAGATGCCTGTTCGATCGGCACGCGGATCCCTGCGACCGTGACCCCGGCCCCCGTCTCCAAATGCTCCTCCAACATCTGGCGGGGGTCCATCCGATAGATGTGATCGGCACCGAAGACGAAGATGTGCTCCGGGTTCTCATCCGAAATTATGTTGACGTTCTGGAGGAGCGCGTCGGCCGAACCGAGGAACCACCTCTTGCCCATCCGCATCTGAGCGGGGACCGACGTCACGTAGTTGCCGAGCAGGTTGGACATACGCCAGGTACGTGAGAGGTGGACGTTGAGGCTGTGGCTCTTGTATTGGGTGAGCACCACGATTCTCCGGTACCCGCCATTCACGAGATTGGAGAGCGCAAAGTCGATCAGTCGGTAGTGACCACCGAATGGAACCCCCGGCTTGGCCCGGTCACGGGTCAGAGGCATCAGCCGTTTCCCCTCCCCTCCGGCGAGCACCATCGAGAGGATGTGGCGCGAACTCATGGCTTGGGACACTTTCTATCACTCTCCTTGGCTGCGACCGCAACCCTAACGACCACCTGTCCGACCACGCTTTCTGCTGACAACAAACGCTACGCCGATAAAAGCCACGACCGCCAGTGCCAACGATGCCAGAACATTCGTCTCTCGTCCGAACGCCAGCGGATCCAGCGGATCGGCGTCAGGATCGAACGTGAACTCGAAGGAACCCTCGAAGACAGTCCCGTCGGTCGATGGGACGAAGTAATCGATCCGATACGTGCCAGGGGTGACAAGCGGCTGAATTCGTACGCGAACCAACGATGGGATGGGAGCGATGATTCGTCCGCGCTGGAGTACCTGTGTCCCATCCGGAGCCCGCACCTCGATCCGCGATTCGGCGACCACGATGTCCTCGGGGAAGAGAATCTCCACTTCGTCGACGGTTCCCCCCACGGCCACACCAGGCAAGGGACGGGCGTCAATGAAGGTCCCGTGAGCGGAGAGCGACGCCATACCTGACGCCAGCAGAATGGCTGCGAGGCCTGCTGCGACAAATACGCGAGCGCCGATCATCCAGCCGGCGACAGGAACGAGACCGACATCGGCGGAATGTCGAAACGGAGAGACTGGGCGTGTCCGTGGGACTCCTGGGACTCGGTGACCACGTCGGTGGGCGCCTGCCCAGAACCACCGAACTGTCGCTCGTCGCTGGAGAGCAACGTTGTCCAGGTTCCGGAAGCAGGCACACCCAACCGGTAATCGGTCCACAGCTCGGGCGTAAAGTTGCAGACGACGAGAACGGGGGCGTGGCCGTCAGCCACCCGCAGGAATGCGATCGTCGAGCGCATGACGTCGTTTGCCTCAATCCATTCGAAGCCGTCCTCTGAGAGGTCTCGCAGGTGGAGAGCGGGCGTCGAGCGATACATGCGGTTCAAAGCGGAGGTGAACGCCAGGACGCCGCTATGAAGCTCGTAATCGAGGAGGAAGAAGGGCAACTCGCCCTCGTGGTTCCACTCGAACGGCGAGCCGAACTCCGAACCCATGAACAGGAGCTTCTTGCCGGGCAGCGCGAACTGGTAGCCGAGCAACGAACGCAGACCTGCGAATCGTTTCCACTCGTCACCGGGGTTTTTGTCGAGCAGCGACCGCTTGCCGTGGACCACTTCGTCATGGGAGAGAGCGAGAACGTAGTTCTCGCTGAAGGCGTAGAGACCACGGAACGTCAGGAGGCGGTGGTTGTCCTCGTAACTGCGAAAGATCGGGTCTGTTCCGAAGTAGCGCAAGGTGTCATTCATCCACCCCATATCCCACTTGTATCCGAATCCGAGTCCTCCGTCGTCGGTCGGCCGGGTCACCAGTGGCCAAGCCGTCGACTCCTCGGCGATCGTCTGTGTGCCGGGGAACCGGCCATAGAGCGACGAGTTCAGCTTTTGTAGGAACGAGACGGCTTCAAGGTTTTCGCGGCCACCCTGGGCGTTGGGGATCCACTCCCCATCCTTGCGCGAGTAGTCCAGGTAGAGCATCGATGCCACACCGTCGACGCGCAGACTGTCTGCGTGATAGACCTCCATCCAGTAGTGGGCGGAGGACAGCAGGAATGACCGCACCTCGTTCCGCCCGTAGTTGAAGATGAACGAGCCCCAGTCCGGATGAAATCCCTGTCGAGGGTCGGAGTGCTCGTAGAGGTGCGTTCCATCGAACCGCGCCAGAGCGTGGGCATCGACTGCGAAATGGGAGGGGACCCAGTCGAGAATCACACCGATTCCCCGCTGATGCATGATGTCTATGAACTCCATGAGTCCCTGGGGTGGCCCGAAGCGGCTGGTCGGGGCGAAATACCCGGTGGATTGGTACCCCCAGGAGCCGTCGAAGGGATGCTCCATCACGGGCATTAGCTGGAGATGGGTGAATCCGGTCCTCTCGATGTGATCGGCGAGGCCTTTGGCTAGGGCCACATACTCGAGAGGTCCCTGCTTGGACCAAGACCCGAGATGACATTCGTAGATGGACATGGGCGCCGAGAAGGCGTTGCGGTCCGCTCTGGTACTCATCCAGTCGGCGTCGCTCCAGTGGTAGTCGAGGTCCCAGACGATGGAGGCTGTATCAGGCGGCGTCTCGGCGTGGAATGCGACCGGATCGGCCTTCTCTAGAACCCGTCCACCGTTTGAGGCGACGATGACGTACTTGTACCGCGTTCCCTTTCCCGCCCCGGACACCGTGATCTCCCAAACACCAGACTCGGACGCGTGCATCGGGTCGCGTTCAGGATCCCAGCCGTTCCAGTCACCCACCACAGAGACCTTTCCAGCGTTCGGAGCCCACACTCGAAAGACCGTCTGGTCGCCGTCAAAGTGCGCTCCGAGGAAGTGGTGGAGGTTCTCCTGCTCGCCGTTGTTGAACAGCCAGCGATCGTCTGCGGTGAACTTCGCAACCATATGCGCAGACTAGGTGTCGAGTGTCGAACGGTCATCCGGGATGACACGTCTGTGGGCCATGAGACTTTCGAAGCCACCGATCAGATCGGTCGCCCTGCGAAGGCCCACCTGCTGCAGCCTGTGAGCCGCGAGACTGGAACTGAAGCCCTGCTGACAGACGACCAAGACCACGCGGTCCGGGTCGACATCAACGATCCGATGAGTGCTGTCCGGGGCGAGGCGCCACTCGAGCACGTTCAGACCGATCACCAGAGCATCCTCTAAAGATCCGTGAGCCTCCCGGAGCTCCGCGGGTCGAACGTCAATCACTAGGGCACCCGAGCGCACAACCCGGTCGTAGTCTTCTACAGAGACGCGATCGAGGCCGGCTCTCGCCGTAGCCAGCAAGCGGGCGAGCGTCATCCCGATCTGCTCATAACGCTAGAACTCGCCACGTCGTCACGACTCATCGATCCATCCTTAGGCGTCGAGACGGCGTCGCGTCTGTGGCGGATGCCGGGATACCCAAAACAGCCAGACCGAATGCGATAGGGGCGGTCTGGGTGACGGCGATCCCGAGAGCGAGCACTGTGATCACGACGCGGAAGAATGCCACACCGTTGGTAGCGGTGGACTCCAGATCCTCGAGCAGATCTCTGCTGTCCGAAACAATGATGTCGTATCCGGCGAGAACTGTCGCCGCTTCTGCCAGCCGGACACGAATCGAACCCACGTCGTCGGCGATGGTCAGCGCGTCTGAAGAAAAGTCGCCCAGGTCACCTGCCACCCCGGCGAGGGTGTCTTGTTGGGCACGCAAGAGGACCGGGATCTCGGCGAGACGCAGATCGATTTCGGCAAGAGACTCGTCGAGCGGAACCTCCACGTCGTAGTTGACTCCGAAGAAGGACAGGCCTCGCATCGCGCTGTCGATGACTCCGGCAGTGCCTATGAGGGCAGGAAGGGAAGCGCGCACGGCGTCGACCGAATCCGGTACCTGCTCGGTGATTATCGCGCCAAGGCTCCCTGTCACTGCCGAGGCACGCGTGAGCGTCAGCGAGGAGTCGGCGAGAGTGGTCTGGACACCCCGCAGCGATCCGGCCACATCCGAGAAGACCTCATCCACCACCCGGGTCGTATCGGAAACGCCGACGAGAACTCTCTGCGTCACACCGACGGTCTCAACCACGGTCTGACCGACCGATCCGATCAGAATCCATCCGACAACGGCTCCTGTCAGCGCGACGACGACAGTTACCGCGCCGCCAACGGCCCACATCCAACCGAGCCAACGCGGCAGTGACCTCAGTTCCATGGAAAGCAGCTTCGCAGGTAGCCCTAGTGGTGTGCCACTAGCTATTCGACGGGCTGGCTGCTTCGGACACGAGTCAGCAAGTGCACGCCGATGACGATCGAGGCACCTAGAAGGATCAGGATCAGTGCGAACGCTGGGTCCGACGGTGCCTGCAGCGCACGCGACGAGGTCTGCCAGGGCCACAAGGCGCGCAGCGAGCCCGCCATCAACCCAACGAGGACAGCCATTGTGACGTCGTGGTGCTTAGCGAGAAGCCGGCCGAGGATCAGCGAGAACGACCCGAGACCCAGCACCATCCCCACGACAAAGACCGCTACGTAGGCAAGGTTCCGGTCGTCGACCGCCCGCAACGTCGGCTCGTAAAGACCGAGAACGAGGAGCAGGTACGACCCGCTCACTCCAGGAAGAATCATGGCGCTCACCGCCACCGTCGCTCCCAGGAAGACCACCCACAGGCGAGGATCGGTAACCGTTGCCGGCGGGAATCCGCTCAACACGAAAGCCGGCACCGCGGCTGCGATCGCGATCGTGATCGACCGGCGCGTCCGATCACGAATCTGTGCCCACGGAACACCCAAGCTGGCGATGACCAGACCGAGAAAGAATGCCCGGCTCTCGACTGGGCGACTCTCGAGCAGGTCAGGGACGAAGCGGGCTGCAATAACGATGGCCGTGGCGATGCCGGCGGCCAGAGGGCCGACGAGGCTCCACTCCACCCCACGGGCGTGGAGACGCACCGCTTTACCGTCGAGTCGTACCAGCGCCAGAAGCGTTCTGAAGCCGTGACCGATTGATGCGAGCAGGCGCCCATAGATTCCGACGATCAGGGCCACAGTTCCCCCTGAAATGCCCGGGACAGAATCGGCGGTCCCCATCATCAGACCCTGGACCAGGTGGAGGAAAGTACGCGTCATGACCGAACACGGTATCGGCCGAGGGGACCGACGCACTGTTTCCTGTCGCTCGCACCCGATACGTTTCCAGCCATGACGACCTACTTCACTCCCGCAACGTATGCCTTCCTTCGCGACCTCGCAGACAACAACGACCGCGGGTGGTTTGCCGCCAACAAAACCCGGTACGTCGAGAAGGTGCAGGAACCCGCACTGGACTTCATATCGGACTTCGGTCCCAAGCTGGCCACGATCTCACCGCACTTCACCGCCGACGCCCGGCTGGTCGGGGGCTCGCTGTTCAGGATTCAGCGGGATACCCGATTCGCCAAAGACAAGACGCCGTACAAATCCAACACCGGCGTCCAATTCCGCCACGAGGCGGCCAAGGACGCCCACGCCCCCGGCTACTACCTGCATGTTCAACCGTCCGAAACCTTCGCCGGGGTCGGCTTGTGGAGACCCGAGACCGCAGTGGCTTACCGCATTCGAGATCGCATCGCCGAAGACCCGGCGAGCTGGCGGAAGGCCACACAGAACAAAGGGTTTGCGGAACTGTTCAGCCTCGGCGGCGACTCGCTGGTTAACCCACCGAAAGGCTTCGACCCTGATCACCCGCTCATCGAAGACCTAAAGCGCAAAGACTTCATCGCCTCGGTCAAGCTCACACAAAAGACCGTCACCTCCGACGGGTTCATGGACGAGTTCGCCGCCATCTGCCGCACGGCGACGCCGTTCATGCGGTTTCTTTGCGAAGCGGTCGGCGTATCGTTTTAGAGATCCGTCAGGCCGACGTGAACTCAGGCGCGGCGTGCGGGTCGATGTCCGGGACTGGCCCTACGAAACTTTCGATTTCCACCAGACAGGTGTGGGCGGTCGAACCCTGAGAGAGACCCGAGGAACCGGCATCGGCCGTGAGGACGTTCGGGTTGCCGTGGATGCAGTCGATGTCCTCGGTCGGGGTCCACCAAGCCCCCGTCGACAGCTGCACGACACCCGGCATGACCCCATCGTCCAGGACGGCACCCGCCAGACAGGAGCCTCGATCGTTGAACACTCGCACAAGGTCACCCGTTGCGATAGCCCTTTCGGCGGCATCGGTTGGGTTGATCCTGATCGGCTCTCGGCTCGCAACCTTGGAGGAGACGCTCGCTTCCCCGTGATCGAGCTGGCTGTGAAGACGGGTCTTCGGCTGGTTCGAAACGAGATGCAGCGGGTGTCGGCCCGCTCCGCCCAGACGCTCTCTCGGCTCCAACCATGTCGGATGGGGAGGACAGTCCTCCAAATCAAAACCGTGGATGGTCTCTGAGAACAGTTCGATTCGTCCCGAAGGCGTCCCCAAAGCGGAGCCCTCAGGGTCGGCTCGGAAATCAGACAGCATGACCCGGAGATGTGACCTGTCGCCATCCTCGGCCGTCTTACGGATATAGCCCTGACGGACGAACTCCTCATAGGACGGGGCGTCTGGTCGATGTTCGGCGAAGCGTTCGTACATGACTCGCACCCACTCCGATGAACTCCGACCCTCCGTGAAGATCTCGCCCACTCCCAATAGCCCCGCCAGACCGGAGAATATGTCGAAATCGTCGCGCGCCTCGCCCACCCGATCGATCACCGGCTGCATCGCGACCAGGTGATCGTCGATGGGAGCCCCGCCGATGTCTTCACGCTCCAAAGCCGTAGTCACTGGCAGGACGATGTCTGCGCGGCGGGCCGTAGCAGTCCAGTACGGCTCGTGAATGACGACTGTCTCAGGGCGTTGCCATGCCTCGTCGAAACGCCTGAGGTCCTGATGATGATGGAACGGATTACCCCCGGTCCAGTAAACGAGACGAAGGTCTGGGTAGACGTAGGTGCCGCCGTCATAGGTGAACGACGCCCCGGGGTTCGCCAGACAGTCTGCGATACGTGCAACTGGTATGAACGACGAGACCCGATTAGGTCGACTACCAAAACGCGGAAGATTCTGGATCGGTGTGCCTTTGCCGATCGCTCCTGTCGCCCCATAGCCCAGCCCAAACCCCCCTCCCGGAAGGCCGATTTGGCCGATCACGGCCGCCAGGGCGATCGTCGCCCAATAAGCCTGTTCGCCATGGTGGGCGCGCTGCAGAGCCCAAGCAGCGTTGACCATGGTCCGCTCGCCCTCACCCAGCATGTCAGCAAGCCGAAGAACGTCATCCACGGCCACACCAGTGATGGCTTCGGCCCATTGAGGAGTCTTCTCGACGCCATCCACGCTTCCGTCCAAGTAGCCCGCCAGGCGATCCCACCCGTGGCAATGACTGTCGAGAAACTCGAGATCGGCACGACCCGTCAACATCAGTCGGCGCATGACCGAGAGCATTAGGGCCGCATCGGTGTTCGGACGGATGGGCAACCACCAGGCGTCAAGCTCCTCCAACAGGTCGTCGCGAATCGGTGAAATATTGACAAACCGACAGCCCCGATCTCGGGACGCGGACAGCCATCCCCGGAGAGTGTGAGTGCCCTGGCCCCCATATTGGATCTGACTGTTCTTCCAAGGCACGCCACCGAACGCGACGAACGAGTCCGTTGCTTCCGCGATCACCGGCCACGACGTGTGCATGTCCTGGATGTCGTCCCAGGAGGATCCGACGACGTGAGGCACGATCACCTCTGCGGCGGCCAAGGAATAACTGTTGACCGACCGCGTGTAGCCGCCAATCGCAGCCAGGAAGCGGTGGATCTGACTCTGGGCGTGGTGGAACCTTCCGGCACTGGACCATCCGTAGGAACCCCCGTAAATGGCCTCATTCCCGTATTGCTGGCGAACACGATCGAGTTCGCTAGCCACCAGATCCAATGCCGTGTCCCAGTCGACTTCGACGAAAGCCTCTGCCCCCCTTTTCCCTTGGCGGGAAGTAGGGCCGTGTCTCAGCCAACTCTCACGGACGGACGGTCGCATTACCCGCGAGCGGGTGACGGCGCTGAGGGAGCGAGCGATCGGGGAGGGATCGGGATCGTGAGGCAGTGGCTCGATGGAAGTAATCGAGCCGTTCTCCGAGGCAACCCGAAACGCCCCCCACTGGGTCATGGTCATGGCCGAACGCGACATGGCAATCAGCATGGCAGACGCCAGGGCGCGGAACAGCCCCGCAGCAAGATACCGCGGGGCTGTTCTCTCAATGGCTGAAGATCAGCCGCCGACGATGAAGAACCGCCAGATGAGCAGGACCGAAAGCACGTACATGATCCAATGCACGTCCTTGGCCTTGCCCGTGACGGCATTGATCACGGTGTAGGCGATGATTCCGAGGCTGATGCCGTCGGTGATCGAGTAGGTGAACGGCATGCCGACGACCGCAAGGAACGCCGGAATGGAAATCCGGTAGTCGGTCCAGTCGATTTTCGTGATCGAAGTCATCATCATCGCCCCGATGACGATGAGGATCGGAGCCGTTGCCACCGCCGGGATCGCCCCGGCGATCGGCGCGAAGACCATCGCCAGCAGGAAAAGCCCGGCAACAACGAGCGACGCGAGTCCGGTCTTCGCACCCTCTTCGATTCCAGAAGCCGACTCGATGTAGGTCGTTGTCGAGGACGTGCCGAGCGCTGCGCCGACCGAGGTTGCGATGCCGTCTGTGGTGAATGCGGCGCGGGGAGCGTCGATGTTCCCTTTCTCATCCATGAAGCCGGCCTTGTCCGACAGTCCGATCAACGTTCCAGCCGTGTCGAAGAAGTCCACGAACAGGAACGTGAAGACGACTGCCAGAACACCGACCTGCAATGCGGCGCCGATGTCCATCGCCCCGATCAAATCGGCGGGCCATACGAACCCGAAGATCCCGTCGCCGAAGCCGCCGAAAGCCACTCCGCCGTCGGCGCCTGGATAGACGGGCGCCTGGGTGATCATCGCCACGACGGTCACGCCCAGGATCGCGAGAAGTAGCGCGCCCTTTACCCGCAGCGCAAGGAGGGCTCCCGCCAACAGAAGCCCGCCCATCGCCAGCCACAGTCCCGGCTGGTCCCACTCGCCGCGTGTCACAAATGTGGCGGGTGATGCCTGGATCAGCCCAGCGGTTGCAAAGCCAATAATGGCAAGGAACGCTCCGATACCGGCGGTGATCGCATACTTGAGGCTGAGCGGGATCGCTTCGAGGATCCACTGCCGGAGTCCTGTCACGGCGATGATGGCGAACAGGATTCCTGAGATGAACACTGCTCCCAGCGCCGTCTGCCAGGCGTAACCAAGCCCTCCAACAACGGTGAAGGCGAAGTAGGCGTTCAAACCCATTCCCGGTGCGAGAGCGAACGGAAGGTTGGCCCACAAGGCCATGATCAGCGTGCCGATGGCAGCCGCCAGACACGTGACCGTCAAAAGTTGGGGAAATGCACCGTCAAAGTCAATAGCCGTCGACAGAATCGCCGGGTTGACGAAGATGATGTAGGCCATGGTCAAGAAGGTCGTGATGCCAGCGCGTATCTCACCGCCCGGCGTCGATCCTCTCTCCGCTATGTGGAACTGACGTTCCAGCCAACCGGTGGTGTCGCGATCGACGGCTACAGCCATGTACGAATACCTCCCTCGGGTGCGATCGGAAAGGTAGCCACCGAGACACTCCGGCGTCGGGAATGTCGCAATCAAACTCAACTTTGCTCTTTCGGGCTGCCGCTAACGCGCGACTCAGCGGGTGCTTGGCCCCGCGACCCGTCCGCCCACCGATCCAACCACCACCGCGGCAATCACCAGTCCGACCGCAGCGGTGATCCAGGCACCACTGAACGACCATCGTTCGATCACGACACCCATCAAGATGGGTACGGCACCGGCACCTACGAATACTCCCGCCTGGGTAATGGAGGAAGCCGACGCCACCGATGCCCGATTGGCCCGCACCACCGTGTAGGTCATCAAGCCTGGCCAACCCCAGCCCGTGGCGAAGGCGACGACCACCAAGATCAGATAGGCCGAACCGGTGGCCTGTGACAACGCGAGAAAAGCTACCGCTCCGATCGAGGCCAGAACGACTATTCCGCCGAAGCCCCGGCCACCTACCCGGTCGGTAACCACCCCAGCGAGCACGCGGGCGAGGATCGAGACTGCCGAACCCACGAACTGGAGCAGTCCTGCGGCCGACGCCGAGAACCCGATGGACACCGTCGCAGTCACGAGATAGGTCCCCAGCGCGATTGCCCCCCACGTCGCGAACGAAGACCCCACAGCCAAGAACACGAGATCCCTGGTCGAAGTCGTCCTAATAGGTTCGCTCGTTTGCCTCACCGCAGGACTCTCCGCTGCAGACAACCGGCCGCGGGGTACGAGGAACGAAACGGCCAGGGCAAGAAACGCCGCCACCACGAATGACCATCTCCACCCGTAGCGCTCGACGACCAGTGGAACCGCCAGACCGGCCAAGAGAGTCGAGGCGGGGATCCCTGCGTGCTTGGCCCCGAAGATCGTCGCCTGACGGGAAGGATCGGAGTGGTCAGCTAATGCCTGATTGGCCGCCGGGTTCGAAGCGCCGTAGATCATCGCCGCCGCGATCAGCAGACCACCGAGTGACCACACGCTGCGGGCGACTAGAGGCACCGAAGCTAGAACCAATGCCGTGATCCTCATGTTCCAGACCATCGTCTTCTGCCATCCGACTCGCTGGACCCATCGGCCGAGCGGGGCAGAAGTCACCGCCGCGGTGAGAAAGAACGAAGCGGTGAGAATGCCCAGGTGAAGTGGTCGCAACCCGAATTCAGGTCCGATCTGGAAGAAGGACGCGCCAACAAGGAACACCGCCTGGGTCGACAGCGTCACAATGGCAACGCTGAGCGGCAGGAGAGTCAGGAGCGAGGGACGGCGCACGGCAGCGAGAGTACGACTACAGAGTCTTCGACGAATCACCTCGGCGGGTCGCGTACCTGACCAAGATGGGGACCATGTTCAGAGCATTGACACAGTTGGCCCTTGACGGGCTCGAATACCGCTAATGGCCTTGAACGTTCTCGGCGGCGAGCTGTACGACTGCTCCATCGATCCGGTCACTGGCTGGCTACGTGATGGGTGCTGCAACACCGACGCCGGCGATGTCGGGGTTCACACTGTGTGCGCAGTCATGACCGAGGAGTTCCTCGAATTCTCCGCGTCGGTGGGCAACGACCTCTCGACACCGATGCCCGAGTATGGGTTTCCCGGGCTCAAGCCAGGGGACCGCTGGTGTCTATGCGCTGGGCGATGGGTTGAAGCTCTCGAGGCGGACGCGGCGCCCCGAGTGGTTCTGGAAGCGACCCACGCCCGCACCCTGGAATGGGCGACCCTCGCCGATCTCGAGGCTCACCGCGCCTGACTGACGTACCGTGACCTTGTGACGGCCACGACACCGAAAAGATGAACCCACTGCTGTTCGTGCTGGCCGCCGCTATCACCTGCGGCGTTGGTGCCCTAGCCGGGGTGGGGGGAGCAATTCTTCTCGTGCCGGTTCTGGTCCTGACGGGTATGCCGGTCGCCGAAGCCGCCCCTCTCGGTTTGGTCTCGGTTGCCGCACTCTCGATTGCCGCCGCGCCCACCCATCTCCGGTACCGGGTCGTCAACCACCGGCTGGGTCTTACAACCGAAGTCGCCGCTACCAGCGGTGCGGTGGTCGGGGCACTCGTCGCCGGTCTCATCCCCAACCAAGCTCTCGTCTACCTACTTGCGGGAACATCGCTGGCGGCGGCAGTCGCAGGGGGGCGTCGTCGCGGGTTGCGCAACAAGCCGGACCCGTCCCTCGACGCCTCTGCGGTCGGCGAGCGGATCGGATCGCTGTCGGGAGCGTATCCATTAGGCAACGAGATCGTCCCGTACCGGGTGGAGCGGCTCGCGGCCGGGCTGGGATTCATGACGCTAGCAGGGTTGGTGGCCGGAACCGCCGGCGTCAGCGGAGGATTCATCAAGACTCCAGCGAAATCGGAACTCATGCGGGTTCCCACAAAGGTGGCAGCGGCAACGACCACATTCACCATCGGCATCACCGCGTCGGCTGCCCTATCGGTGTTCGCTGTCCAGGGCCGCATAGACATCGATGCAGCAGGGGCCATCATCGTGGGGAGTCTTCTGGGTTCGGTCCTCGGTGCCCGATTCCAGGCTCGTATCGCTCCGACAGTTGTCCGGGCAGGTCTCAGCGCGCTGCTTATCCTCGTCGCGATTGTCTTGGTCGTCGCATGAACCGCGTCAGCAACCTCACCGGTCGATACCAGCGCCCTTGGTTGAGAGCGGTCACGATCTCGATCGGCACACTCTCAGCGGCAGGGTTGGTCGTGCCCGGTCGGACAAGCGACATTCTGCTTGGCTCGGCGATGATCCTGCTCATCACAACGCCGCTGCTGCGAGTGGTCTGGGTGATCTATCGAGTGGCCAGAGAAGGCGATCGCCGGTTCTCGATGGTGGGGGTGGTGCTGCTCAGCGCGGTGGCTCTGGGTGTACTCGTGTCGCTGCTCCTCCGCGGCTGAGAACCCGAGTCTCCAAGTCGAGCCACAGTGAGGCCGTGCCCGGATGGGCAGCGGCCAAGGCTCTCCAGCGGTCAGGTGGACCTAGCTCGATCCGCAACTGAGACGACAGCGGACCGAAGGAGTCTTCGCCTGGCGGATAGAGGCCCTCTGCACCGGTCAATATTGGGGCGGGACGAAGTCGGTCTCCCATCGCCAGCAACAGGTCCCGGAGTCCTTCGGCGTCCGAAGTGACGAACGTCAACGGAACAACCCAGTGGACGAGACGATCCGAGAACAGAAAGCGTCGGTCCTCGAAGGCCCGCGTAGCGACGACCGGATCGTCGCGTTCCCAAGCCTCCGTCTCGGCCATTGCCAGACCAATACCGAACGCCACCACCTCAAGTAATCCGCCCAGTTCGAAGCGATGGGCCCACCAACGGCCCCGCCGATTCAGATCCTCGAGCGGATTGAAACCCGTGACGTTTGCTTCGTGGGCATCCGAAAGCTGGCCCTCGCAGACAGTGAGCACCTCGCTCCAAGCCGTTAGGTCGTGGCGCGCCCCGCCCGCCGCCCCGCTCACACCCGGTAGGCGTCGTCGGTGGGCTTGACCGGTCGGTCGAGCCATAGGGGTCGCCGCAGCCCCCCTGGCCCAGGCCCGGGCTTGGTCATCTCGAGCCACTCGCGATAGATCTCATAGGACCGGGACGTGTCAACTACCACGTCGCCGTACTGGTCGCCCGGATCGGCGCGGGTGATCCTTACCCGCTGGTGCCAGGCATGCATTCCTGACACCGGGTCCGGATGGGGGGGAAACGCCAGGTTCTGATGAACCCCCGCATCCCGCCACCAGATCCGTTCGGAGTCCGGGTCGCTGGATGTGAACGGCTCGATTCCCTTCTTCTGGCGGAGTCGCCAAGTCGACTCACCGGTCTTCTCGATGTCGACGAGCGCTGATGACCACCGTTCGTTGCCACCGTCCTGCAGCCGCCACCTGCCCATGTGATGCGAGGCCGCGACGACACCAGGACGGATTCCTTCCGTACGCCACACGCGAATCACGAAGTGGCCGGACCCTGTCGTGAGCCGCACGAGGTCGCCAGTGGCGAACCCGAGAGCGTCGGCATCGGCTGGGTTCATCCAGAGCGGATGACCGTGGCTGATCTCATACAGATACTTGGCGTTGCCGGAGCGAGTGTGGATGAGAGTGGGGAGACGAAAGATGGGAAGGAGAATGCGTTCGTTGCCCGCCAGGTCCAACTTGCGCCATTGAACATGTGACTCGAGGTAGGTGGGGATGGCTTCCTCGGTCCAACCCCAATCGTGCATCGTTTCGGACCACCATTCGAGCTTCTTGGAGGGCGATCGGAACCCGTGCCGTGTCGAACCGTCGTCCATGACAAGCCCACCGGGCGTGTCTCGTTCGTGTACCTGATAGATGTCCCTGGCCACCTCGAACGCTCCGTACTTGCGCATGAAACCGAGAGGGTCCAGCCCTTCGGCAGCCGCCCGCTCCGGTAGGCCGGGCACGGAGTTCTCAAACATCCAGCCGTAGTACTCGTCCACCGAAACGGCCCTGCTCGGGTCGGACGGTGACTCAAACCACCGGCGGATACCGAGGGATCCGTCTGGATCGATCTTCCACGACAGATCGATCCAGAACTCTGTCTCCTCCCACACCTCGCCAGGGTTGGCCTCGTAGGTCCGCTCAAAGATCTTGCCTTCCCGTTCACCCGCCACCCTCAGCACAGGCTGGCGGAACCCGAGCCATTGGCCCATGTGCGTCTCGTAGGAGTGGGTGTCATGCCTCTCCGAGCCAACACCCATCGGCAGCACATAATCGGCGAACCACGCCGTCTCGGACCAAGTGGGAGTAAGGGCCACATGCATACCGATCCGGCCAGGATCGGTGAGCATCTCCATCCACGAGAACCCGTCGGGGTTGGTCCATATCGGGTTGTAGACGCGGCTGAAGTAAACATCCACCTTGCCGCGTCCCTCCTTGGTCAGATACGGGAGGAGGAAGCTCATTTCGTGATGAGCGAGGGGATATTCGGCCGGCCACAGCAATTCGTTCCAACGCGAATGTGGGGGAGGCATGTTCCAGTGCTCCGGCTTGAACTTGTCCCAGGCGCTCGGGGCCGTCCCGCCGACGGTTCCGATCGACCCGGTGAGCACATGCAAGAGCCAAAGGGTCCGAGCCGCCTGCCAGCCCCCAAGGTTGCCTGAGCCGGTCGCCCGCCAGGTATGGGAGGCGAACCGCGAACCTGCCTTGGCGATCTCGGCGGCAACCGACTCGATCTGTTCGGGCTCGATGCCGCACTCTTCTGCTGCCCAGGCCACCGTGTACCGGTCGTAGACACGCTTGAGGACGGCCACAAACTCCTCGTAGGTCTGTGGCAATTCGGAGAAACGCCCCTGCATCGTCTCGCGCCAGTTCACCCACCGGCGTACGAAGGTGTGGTCCACGGCATCCCATTCGAGAAGCAACCGGGCGATAGCCAGAAAAAGAGCCGGTTCGGTGCCTGGCCAGGTAGACAGCCAGTAGTCCGACATCGAGGCGGTGTTGGAAAGGCGGGGATCGATCGTCGCGAGCTTCGCGCCTGCCTGCTTGCCCTCCATGATCCGCTGAGCGTGCGGGTTGAAATAGTGGCCGGTCTCCAGATGCGACGAGAGCAGCAGAATGAAGGCGGCGTTGGCGAAATCAGCCGATGGCCGGTCCCAACCCATCCACATGGCGTAACCGGTACGTGCCCCCGACGAGCAGATGTTGGTGTGCGAGTTGTGACCATCGACTCCCCAGGCGCGCAACGTACGGTCCATGAAGCCGTCCTCTCCCGGACGGCCGACGTGATACATGATCTCGTCGTGGCGACCCTCCCGGATCGCAGTGCCCACCCTTATCCCGATTTCGCTGAGAGCTTCATCCCAGGTGATCTGCTCCCACTCACCCGAACCACGCTCTCCCACTCGCCGAAGCGGATGGAGAATGCGCTCAGGGTCGTACATTTGGTTGAGGGTCGCCGGGCCCTTGGCGCAGTTCCGACCGCGGGATCCTGGGTGAGCCGGGTTGCCCTCGAACTTGCGCACCTCGCCGCTGTCTTTATCGACGTAGGCGAGAAGTCCGCATGCCGACTCACAGTTGAAACAGGTCGTGGGCACCAGTCGGTAGGAGTGTGAGACCTTGTTCGGCCACGAGCGGGCGTCGTACTCCTGCCAGTCGTCCCAGCGGTCGGGTGGCGGGAAGTTGGTCAGACCCGAGCCAGGTATCAGGCGGGGAATATCTGTCATCGAGAGCCCTTCATGACAGTGGAACCGACTGTCCGGCCTTCACGAAAGCGTCGTCGGCAAACCAAATCCCCACCCAGACCGACACCGCGCCAAGAATGCCAACCCACAGGCCTGCCCCCATCAAGAAGGCGACCCCGGCCAATAACGGGACAACGACTCCGAGCACTTGACCCCCGAGCCACCACTGACGAGCGAATGCTCCGCGTGTCAGGTGATGCATTGCCTGTTGGATGTTCCTGGTCGGATGATGCGAGACGAGTTCCACCAAGGCGATCCCCCCGAGGGCACCCGCGCCCGTCACAAGCGCCCAGGCGAATACCCGGACGCCATCTTCGGGCACTGTGACAATCGCGGCGAGCACGAGACCCGATCCACCCCCGGCGGCCATTGCCCCGGCCAACATGTGCCAAAGAAGCGTTCCGGATTGCCAGAGGTCACGCGCCTCGGCCTGTCCGAACAAGAACGCTGTATAGCCGGCGGTCCCGATACCCACGACAGCCGCCGCCCAGGTGAACGCCTCGGCCAAGGCGACCCGCTCAAATACCCCTGCGAGGAACCACAGACCCACAACGGTCGCATGGGCCCCGAGGATCCACGCCCCTCGAACCAGCCACGAGTCCCGATTGCCCTTGGTGAGCAAAAACCAGAAGCGGTCGGGGCGTTTGAGATCCCACGCGAGCAGGGCCCCCGTGGCAGCCAGGAAGAGCCCGGATACCAGAGGAGCGACCCACATTCCCAATGCCGAATCCCCGGCGGATCCACCTGTCAGAAGCACCAGGGCCATGGCAATGGCAAGTCCAGCCGCGATGCCCTTGGTGAGGAAGTAGCTGGAAACACGCCACCCCCACGGCATCGGATGGTCGGCGTTGTAAACCACCCTGGGCGCCGCCTCGTCTGCCCGGTCGATCGCGATCGGTCCCGCCGGACCGTTCTTATCTGCGGGACTGAGGTCGACACGCAGCCATGCCGGTGGCGGATCAGGGTCGCCACGCCAGATCTGAGCTCCGGCGCGCAGTTCGGCTCCGAGCGGATCGAGCAAAGCCTGATCAGCGCCCTTGTACCAGATCTTCGGGTTGGTTCCCTGTTCGGGGGCGCGCACATGGAGGTCTTCGGTGGCGACCATCTTGGCGATCCGGGACATCGGATCGTCTAGGTCGCCGGCCACGATCGCCTGCTCCGGGCAAACCACCACACAGGCGGGCTCTAAACCAACTTCCACACGGTGAACGCAGTAGTTGCACTTCTGGGCGGTGTGCTCGTCCGGATCGATGTACAGGGCGTCGTACGGACATGCCTGCATGCACGACTTGCAGCCGATGCAGCGATCGGTATCGAAGTCGACGATGCCGTCCCTACGGGTGTAGAGCGCCTTGGTCGGACAGATTTTGACGCAGGGAGCGTCGGCGCAGTGATTGCACCGCATGACCGAGAAATGGCGCGTGGTGCTCGGCCAGGCACCCTTCTCCACATACTTGACCCAAGTCCGATTGACCCCGAGAGGAACCTGGTGCTCGGTCTTGCACGCCACGGTGCATGCGTGACAACCAATACAGGTGTCCTGGTCGATGACAAAGCCATATCGGGCCATCAGCGAAAGGTTCCCGCGCTCACCAACGCATCCAACCACGTCGTCGCCTCCAAAGGGCGGCGCGACTCAGGATCTAGGCGTCGTCGCCCAGGGGCGAAGCGGCTGGCCAACTCCGTCCCGTGAATGAACAACCAGTGCCATTCCAGTGGGGAACTTCCCATCCCCATGGATCGACGGCCCAAGCGGGGAGTTCGGGTCCGCGACGACCTTTGTACTCGCTGTCGGTCGACGCAAAGCGGGGCAACACGGGGATCTTGACTTGGGAGTTGACCTCGTCGTTGAAGTTCGTGTTGACGACCGCCCACGGACTCCAACCACCCCACCCGTTCCTGTTCTGATACTGAAACAGGAAGTACTTGGCAGCCGCGATCGCGTTGTCCACCGGGTCGTATCGAGAAGATCCCGGCTCTCCGAAACGAGCCATCTCACGAGAACCCATCTGGAACAGACCCGCGTATCCGAAACCGTTCGACCCTGTAAGAGCACGTGGGCTGAACCCCATCGACTCGCAATAAGCCACGACGATGGCCTCTGCTGCAACCTGCTCCGAGAGAGACTCAAACCCCCAGATTTCGGCCCCCTTCCAGGAACGCTGTGAGGTCGGGGCGACCGAGTCGAGACCGGCGACGCCGGTGATGCACTCGAACACGGAGTAAGTCATCTGCGCAATGAGGTTGCGATCGACCACGCCCTCGACAGTCACCGACGATCTCTTGGCCCTACGTATGCAACCCTCCCGGTCGACTGGCTCGACGACCGTTAGCGGCGGGATAACGGCACTGAACGAGATCGACGAGACCCCATCTGTCCAGTCCGAAGCGACTTGCCACTCCTCGGATTGCACTGCTGGGCGTATCAGGAGAATCTCTTCGGGGGTCAGATCGGTC
>JBGTKD010000062.1:0-19689 GCA_041744795.1 Acidimicrobiia bacterium | reverse complement strand
AGTTCCGCTTTGGCCGGACAAGGCAACGATCTGAGGAGATCCAGTGAAGCTATACGTGGGCAACTTGCCCTTCACCACATCGTCGGAGGACCTTTCGCGTCTCTTCGCAACCCACGGAGCCGTCGAATCGGCCGAAGTGGTTATGGATCGCGATTCCGGCCGCTCACGCGGTTTCGGTTTCGTGGAGATGGGCGATGACGATGGTCGCCGCGCCATCGAAGAACTAGATGGGACCGACATCGGTGGACGTCGTCTGACCGTCAACGAGGCCCGTCCTCGCCAGCCGCGTGGCGGTGGTGGCGATCGCGGTGGCGATCGCGGCAATGACCGGGGTCCGCGACGTGACGGCGGATACCGCCGCTGAAGTCCCGATACGACATCCCAGAATTGAAAGGCCTCCCGTCACGGGAGGCCTTTCTGCTTGTCAGGGCAAGAAAAGCATGCTCTGAAAGATCGCGGAGACCATCGGTGCGAGTGCCTCGAGGTCGCGGGCCTCGGCGAAGAATGACAGTTCGTACGCGGTGCCGTCTTTGAGAACGATGATGCGGGAAATGCCGATGTCGATCCCCGACTGGTTTGTGACCAGAGTGAGACCCCGTCCGAGCACACCGTCGACGTTGACGTCAGCGACTTCCAGGATCTCGGCGTTCTCGAGGGAGGTTCGCACTCGTTCGATTTCACCCTCGTAATACGCCACGGCGGGAATTTCGCTCGGAACCTCACCCACTGTCACGTTGAAGTTTGGCGTCAGCGTTGCTCCTGTCGGAGCTGTGAACCCGACCAAGCCCTCTGCAAAGACCTCCGTGACCGTCCAGCTCTGCGGATAGGCGACCGCGAATCCGTACTCGGCGGACTCGTAAAGCACCAGGGTTGAATGGTCAAACGGGACTGTTGAAACGGGGGTGGGGCTCTCGTCGCTCGGGGCGCTGCAGGCTGCGAGCGCCAGTGCGAGAAACACAGTGAGGTGACGCATTGGCCACAGGCTACCGACCGTCTGCGGTAGCGTCGCCGGCGTGAGTGTGGAACGCATCAAGCGGCTCTTGGCAGCTGACAAATACGCGGCGCATCTCGACGTGCGTCTTATCGAGGCGTCTGACGATCGAGTAGTTCTGGAGATGCCGGTCGGCGCTCATCACCTCAATTTTCTGGATCTGACTCACGGTGGTGCGGTTTTCTCCTTGGCTGACTGCGCCATGAGCCTGGCGTCCAACGGTCACGGCGAGCGGGCGGTGGCAATCGACGCCCACCTGGTCATCAGCGGGGGGTCCGAGGAGGGCGACGTGCTGCGGGCTGTTGCCGAGCCTGCCGTGGGCGGCAGAACTCTCGGCACCCATCGGATCACGGTGACGCGGCGGGATGGACGGGTTGTGGGGATGTTCACTGGGACGGTCCTCAGGACCGGTCCAGGGGAGAGTTGAGCGCCGTTCTTGGGGTGCAGCCCTACCATCGAGTGCTCTGACCGGCCCGGCTAAGGACCATGGACTGGATCACTGCCAACCTCTTCAAGTCGCTGTTGACCGTCGTGCTCGGCCTCGGTCTGGGATTCGGACTGTTTGTTTATGATGGTTTCAATGCCTTTGCATCTGATCCTCGCCTCGACGTAGAAGCAACCGGTCGAGTGCTAGACGAGCGCTCGGACGAGGAGGTGACAAGCGCCTTGCGCGCCTATCTGCTGGAACGGGCAGCGGCGTTACAGGCTCAGGGGATCGCCGACGAGGAGCGGAGGGCGCTCGCGGCCGAGCTGGAAGCAGAACTGCTTCTGCTCGACCGCAACGGCTCAGCGCCACTGGAGATCCCCGAAGCCGTCAGTCCGGCTTTGCCGGACTCCATGTTCGATTCGATCCTTCTGATCGGCTCCGATGCCAGCGGCTTTCTAGCTGACACGATCATCAACGTGCTTTTTCCTTCGGACGGGTCCACGCCGCTGATGGTGTCGATTCCCCGCGACCTTTACTTAAACGACGCGTGCACTGAGCTGTATCAGAGGATCAATCGCAGTCTGGGCGGTTGTTCGGGCGTAGCCGGTGGGGCTGATCTATTGGCCATAAACGTCGAGACGTTCACTGGGATCAGGGTTGATCATTACGCCAGGGTCAATTTCTCAGGCTTCGCCACGGTCGTGGATCGGATGGGCGGGATCGAGGTGTGCGTTGGGGACTATCCCATCAGAGACGACAAGTCCGGCCTGGACCTCGGGCCTGGTTGTCAGCGGGTGGCCGGCGACCAGGCTCTGGCTTGGGTTCGCTCGCGCAACCCGCAAATCTTGCGGGACGGGACCTGGGTCAATTCTCCGGGCTCGGACTTCGACCGCCAGCGCAAACAGCAGGACGTCCTGGTTCAGTTCGCTGGCGTGCTCCGCTCCTATGACTCGGTGGGCGCACTGACGGGGGCTTTGCAGAACCTCTCATCTGTGGTCCGGATGGACTCGGGGTTCGGCGTCGGGCAGGCCGCCACCCTCGGATTTCGGTATCGGGACATCACGCCATCCAATGTGATCCGTCTGAGCATCCCCGTCCGGAACTACACGACGGGAGCCGGCGCTCAGGTGCTCATTCCGACGAGTCCTTTCAACAATGTCCTGTCGGCTCGGTATCCAGCCGCCGCTAGATGACGCTCTTGTCATTGCGGCAGGTCCCGTAGCCTGAGGGGTCGCATGCAACGATCGATGGTGCTCATCTTCCTGGTCGCGAGTTGTTCGTCGCCGGTCGCCGAACCGTCGACCACGTCCTCGTCGACTGCCCCGCCGTCAACCACCACCTCAACCACCATGCCAGCCACCACAACCACGACAATCGTCCCCGCCTATTCCGACGAAGACGTGCCGACGCTCGCCCTCTACCTAGCGGCGATCGAGCAGGGCATAGAAGGCACGGAGTTGGAGGGCGCCGCGTATGAAGAGCCCGAGTCCCTGATCAACACCGGTGTGCTCTTCTGTGGATTGCTCGACGAGGGCTTCTCACCCGTCGATGTTCTCCGTGCCTGGGTGGCGGCTCTCTCCGCCGGTGGAGAGACGCCGACCGAGGATGACTTGTTGCTTGGAGGCGTCATCCTCGGAGCAGCCGTCAAGTTCATCTGCCCTGAATATCTCGAGCTCTTGGAGTTGTAACAATGGACTCACGATGGAGACTTCATGTTTGAGATGTTCAACTATCGCCGAGTCCTAGCCCTTCTTGTCACGGGTTCGCTGCTGCTCGTCGCTGTCGGGGCCCATGCCGAGGAGTCGGATACGGCATCCCTTGCAATCGCCGAGCAGGGACTGGCTCTCGGGTTGCAGGCGGCCGAGGAACTGGCCGTTGCAGCCGAGACAGGAGAGCTCAACGGTGAAGGGATCGAGCAGGCTCGAGTCGCCTTTGCCTCGGTGATCGAGAAGCTGCAGGCCAAAGAGAACAACGGACTGGGTCGCGGACCCGAGAGGGCCATCGCGGTGCACCAAGCCCTGTTGCTCGGCAACTTGCCGAGTTCCATAGGCCATGACGGTGACTCGATCCCCGGTCTGGCTAAGGCTTATGGACACATGCGCGCCCAACTCAAGGGCGAAGGTCGCGGTCAGGGAGCGAAACCTGGCGTCCCTGCTCCCTGAGCGCTCCTAGCCTGCGGCCGGAATGACCGTCCCTCGGATCAGCATTGACCGTGCTCGTCGTTTGGCGCTCGCCGCCCAGGGTTTCAACGATCCGGCACCCGGAGTCACACCGGATGTTCGCCACTTTCGCCGGGTCCTTTCCAGGGTGGGTGTCGTCCAACTCGACTCGGTGAATGTCATTTCACGCGCCCATTACATGCCTTTCTTCTCGCGGCTGGGTCCTTACAACCGCGACGCGCTCGATCGCT
This sequence comes from Acidimicrobiia bacterium, assembly GCA_041744795.1. Lineage (GTDB taxonomy): Bacteria > Actinomycetota > Acidimicrobiia > Spongiisociales > ZC4RG35 > DATHWB01. Next base: position 15,861 of record JBGTKD010000062.1, on the reverse strand, counting down.
GGCTCTGGAAGTCGGGAGAGATGTTCGAGTATTGGATCCACGAGGCCTCGCTGGCTCCCATGGATCACTGGCCCCACCTGGCCTATCGGATGCAGCACAGTCACCCTTGGCGTTCTATCGAGCGGATAATCCAAGACCAGCCGGATTTTGTGGATCGTGTGCTCTCGGAAGTGAGGAGCTCCGGGCCTCTCCGCGTGGGCGAGTTAGCCGACGGCGGTGCCCGGACCGGCCCATGGTGGGGGTACGGGCCAGGGAAGTTGGCGCTGGAGTGGCTGTTTGTAAAGGGTCAGATCGCTATCGCCGACCGTCCCAACTTCACCCGCCTGTACGACCTGACAGAGCGCGTCATCCCAGCTGAGGTCCGGGAGGCGGCGACTGATCCGGAAACTGCCCGCCGTGCCCTGTTGCGTGCCGCCGTGCGTCACCACGGCATCGGAACGGTCCCAGACTTGGCCGACTACCACCGACTCAAAGCCACAGACGCTCGAGGTGTCCTCGCCGATCTAGCGGCTTCCGGGGAGATAGCCGAGGTGACTGTGGACGGCTGGCGGGGACCGGTCTACATGGATCCGGACCTGTCCGTGCCACGATCCATCGACGGATCTGCTCTCCTCGCCCCCTTCGATCCTGTGGTTTGGTTTCGGGACCGGGCCGAGCGTCTGTTCGGCTTCCACTACCGGATCGAGATCTATGTTCCGAAGGAGAAGCGGGTCCACGGCTACTACGTACTGCCCTTCCTGCTTGATGGCGAGCTCGTCGGTCGCGTTGATCTGAAAGCCGATCGAGCTGGCGGAAGGCTCCTTGTTCAAGGAGCCTTCGCCGAGCCCGGCCAAGATCCGGTTCGCGTGGGTGTTGCCCTTGGCGAACAATTGGCATCAATGGCCATGTGGCAGGGGCTGGACGACATCGAAGTCCGGTCCAACGGCGACTTGACTAGCCACATTCGGTTCTGAGCCGAGTTCAGCTCTTGGCGATGTCGGTGCGGTACCGCATCCCGGCAAAAGAGATCCCGTCGATCGCGTCATACGCCGCCGTCCGAGCGGCGGCGAGGTCGGAGCCTCGCCCTACCACCGACAGGACCCGACCGCCCGAAGTCACCAGCCGGCGGTCGGCTGTCTCGGTCCCGGCGTGGAAGATCAACACGTTGTCTGGTATCGAATCCAACCCCGAGATCGTATCGCCGGATCGTGGAGAGGACGGGTAGCCGTCGGCGACGAGTACGACGTTGACGACAGCATCGTCGGTCCATCGCAGTTCCTCTGTGTCGAGCTCACCAGCTGCGGCGGACGCCAGCATCGGCATCAATTCGGTCTCAAGACGTGGAAGTACCACCTGAGTCTCGGGGTCACCCAGTCGACAGTTGAACTCGATGACCCGCGCACCGCTCGAAGTGAGGGCAAGGCCCACATAAAGAAACCCGACGTAGGGGTGGCCGTCCGCTGCCATGGTTTGCAGCGTGGGCGCAATGACCGTCCGACCCACCTCATCGACCAACCCCGATGGCACTTCCACCGGGGAGTAGCTGCCCATGCCCCCGGTGTTGGGTCCTTGGTCGTCATCGGCCAGCCGTTTGTAGTCACGGGCTGGTTCCAGCGTCAGGTATCGCTCACCATCACAAACCGCGAAGACGGACAACTCGGGTCCGTCCAGGTACTCCTCGATGACGACTTGTGACCCAGCTGTGCCGAACCCACCGTCGAAACAGTGGGCCACCCACGCTTTGGCCTCCTCTCTGGACTCGGTCACGAGTACACCTTTGCCTGCTGCGAGCCCATCGGCCTTAACGACGTATGGACCGGTGGAACCGTCCAGATGCGAATTGGCCCCGGCGGGGTCGCTGAACACCTCGGCCGATGCAGTCGGCACGCCGGCGCGCCTCATCACATCCTTGGCGAATGCCTTCGACGACTCCAGACGAGCAGCTGCCCTCGTCGGTCCGAAGACGGGGATTCCCGTTCGTGCGAGCACGTCCGCCACTCCGGCCGCTAGCGGAGCTTCAGGGCCGATAACCACCAGGTCGATCCGCTGGGCTGCAGCCACCGCAGCGACCGCGCCGACATCGTCGATGGCTATCCCTTCGATGGTGTCGCCGAGAGGCCGCATCCCGGGGTTGCCGGGAAGGAGGGTCAGTCTGAGGTCGGGGCTTCGGGAGAGCGCCCATGCGAGCGCGTGCTCGCGAGCCCCGGATCCGACCAGCAGGACCCTCACCGGGCGAGCATCTGGGAGCGTTCCGGCCCTACCGACACAAAAGTGATCGGCACGCCGACCGCCCGTTCGATGTACTCGACGTACTCGCGAGCCTCCCGGGGCAGGTCGGACTCCGTTCGACATCCGGTTATGTCTTCACGCCATCCTGCGAGTTCGTCGTACTCGGGTTCGCAGTCGTAGAGCACGCGCTGCTGACGGGGGAACTCGTCGTGGCGCTCGCCCTGTGAGGTGTAGGCGGTGGCGACCTTGATTGTGTCGAATGCTGACAGGATGTCGAGTTTTGTGATGAACAACTCGCTGAGACTGTTGACCCTGACCGCGTACCTGAGTGCCACGAGGTCGAGCCAGCCACAACGCCGCCGACGTCCCGTGACCGTCCCGTACTCGCCGCCCAGTTCGATCATCGTGTCGCCGGTCGCGTCGTTGAGCTCCGTGGGGAACGGACCGGTCCCTACTCGGGAGATGTACGCCTTGGCTACGCCCACGACTCGGTCTATCGCTCTAGGACCGATCCCGGCGCCTACGGCTGCTGCTCCTGCGGTCGGGTTCGATGAGGTTACGAAGGGGTAGGTGCCGTGATCGATGTCGAGCAGCGTTCCCTGAGCCCCCTCGAATAGGACCTGCTTGTCGTCCTGAAGCGCTTGCCACAGTTCGAGGGAGGTGTCAGTGACGAAAGGGATGAGCCGTTCTGCGTATGAGAGGTATTCGTCGGCGATCTTGCCGGGATCCATGGCCAGTTGGTTGTAGACACGGGCTAGAACCCGGTTCGTGTCCTCGAGTGCGGTCTCGACTTTGTCTCGGAAGATTTTGGGGTCGAACAGATCTTGTACTCGTATGCCGCGCCGGGAGTACTTGTCGGTGTAGGCGGGACCGATGCCCTTCTTGGTCGTCCCGATGCTGTGCTTGCCGAGGTGTCGTTCCATGACTGCGTCCAACTTGCGGTGATACGGCATTATCAGATGGGCATTTGCCGAAATCCGTAATCGACCGGCGTCGACCCCGCGGCTGGCCAGCATGTCGATTTCGTCGAGCAGAACTCCCGGGTCGATGACGCATCCCGACGCGATCACTGGCGTGCATCCGGGGTACATCACACCGCTCGGGATGAGGGACAGCGCAAAACGCTCTTCCCCAATGATCAACGTGTGCCCGGCGTTGTTGCCGCCTTGGTAACGCACCACGAAGTCGGCAGATTCGGCGAAGACATCAGTGACACGGCCCTTGCCCTCGTCACCCCACTGTGTTCCGAGCACGACGGTCGCTGGCATCGTGGCGGGATAGTAGGCGAGAGGGACCGCCATCCTGACGTGCCTAGAGCGATGGACCGATCGAGTCTTGCGCTCTCAGAGATTGTTGAGGGGCGCGCCGTCCCGCGAATAGAACTTCAGACGGTGTTGCGGCGACGGCGCTCTGCGAGCCAGCGTCGACGGACCGGACGCCGCTCGTCTTCGGTGAGACCGCCCCACACTCCGGCCGCCTGGTTCGTCTCGATCGCATAACCGAGGCAGTCCTCTTGTACTTCACATGAGGCGCAGATTCTCTTGGCTTGGCGGATCTGCTCGGCGGCTGGGCCGGTTTCTCCTGCGGGGAAGAAGAGGCTGGGGTCGTGACCGTTGCAGGCCGCTAGGTCTCTCCACTCGATGACGAGAAGTTCGTCTTCGATCAGAAGGTTCGTGGTTTCCATGTGTGTCCTCGGTGGTCTTTGCGTTAGCGTCGCTATGAACTACTTTACTAGTAATTGAATCGTTTAGCACTAATTTTGTAGGAAATTCCTCGCGCCATCTCAGATGGCCGACCGCTAGGAACCGCCGATGGTCGAATTCACACTTCATGAGGCAGCGGATCTTCTCGAAGTGCATTACATGACAATGTACCGGTATGTCCGGCTCGGGCTCATCCCCGCCACAAAGATGGGTGGGTCGTGGCGCGTCTCCTCCGAAGACCTCGACGACTTCGTCCAGCCGCAGCCAGGGCGGCCCGAAGGTGCCGATACACCGTGGGCCGACCGCCTGCAGTCCCGGATGCTCGCCGGTGATGTCACGGGTTCGTGGTCCGTGCTCGAAGCGGCGATGGCATCCGGAGCGTCACCTGAGCAGGTCTACGCCCAGATCATCACCCCGGCGATGTCTGTCATCGGAGACAAGTGGGTCAGTGGCGACATCGGTGTGGAGGACGAGCATCTTGCCAGCGCGGTCGCTGGCCGTTTGATCGGCAAACTTGGACCACGTTTCGTGCGCCGCGGTCGGAGCAGGGGTGTGGTCGTTGCTACCACCCCTCCAGGTGAGAGACACGGGTTTGGTGTCGCGATGGTCTCCGACATCATCCGCGGGCGGGGCTTTGAAGTGCTCGAAATGGGCCCAGACCTCCCGATCGACAGCCTCGTCAGCGTCCTACGCAAGATGTCGGACCTGAAGGCTGTCTGTCTGTCGGTCGTGTCGACCGAACACCTGCTTGCCTGTGGACAGGTAGTCGCGGCGGTGAAGGCCGAGTTTCCGAACGTGTTCGTGATCGTGGGCGGGCGGGCGTTCGCTTCATCGGGGGAGGCCGAGGCGATGGGCGCAGACGGATTCGCGGCAGAAGCCGTCGGAGCGGCTGACGTGCTCAACGAACTCATGTCTGTGTGAGTAACCCGGCAAATGCGGGAACATCCGCCTGTTTTTATCCGCTGGCTGGTCCGTGAGGGCACACCACTGAATCTTGACAAGTGTACATCGTACACTGTATCTTTACTCCGTTTAGTGTACGCCGTACACAATGAGCCTCTTCTTCTAGCCGCAGGCCGCGAATCAGGAGTTGAACATGAGAATCACCCCGACCGCCCTCACCCGGTTCGCCGGAGTTGCCGCCGTTACGGCTGGCGTCCTCTTCATCGGCGTCCAGGTGAACCACCCACCCCTCGACGCCGAGACGATCACCACGACCGAGATGGCGATCCGCAGCTCCCTCAAGGTCCTGATGGTCGCTCTGACTCTCGTCGGTATCACCGGGATGTACCTGCGCCAGGTGAAGGAGACTGGCGTTCTCGGCTTCGTCGGTTACCTCCTTTTCGCAACTGGTTACCTGCTCCTCCTGGGCACCGCGTTCGCCGGCGCTTTCGTGCTGCCGGCGATCGCCGAGGTCAACCCGGGCTACGTCAACGACGCCGCTGCCATGGCCATCGGGCGTGCTTCGGACGGTGACATCGGCCTGTGGGCAACCGTCATCCAGCTGCAGGGCGCGGGTTACCTCGCTGGGGGGCTCGTCTTCGGCATCGCGCTGTATCGCGCCCGTGTGCTGGTCCGCTGGGCAACCGCGCTCTTGGCAGCCAGCGGTTTGATCACCGTTGCTCTTTCGGTGATGCCTGACGCCTACTACCGCTTCCTAGCGGTGCCCAACGGCATCGCCATGGTGGCGTTGGGCTACTCGCTGTGGCAGAGCACGCCCACCAGCACCCCGGCGTACGACGCCACCCCCCGGTTGGCAACAGCCAGTGTCGAGTGACCTTGCAAACCCACGAAACCGACGCCCGCGGGACCCGGAACGTCAGCTAGCGGTTCAGCGCCTCCTGGTATGACGCCAGCGTCCGCAACCGCGCGGCGGCGTGATCGACTATCGGCTCTGGATAGGACCCTGCTCCCCAAGCGGCGATCTCTAAGGGTCCGGCCCGCCAGGGATCGTGGATCCAGGAACTTGGTACCGAGGCAAGCTCAGGAATCCAGCGTCGGATGTAAACGCCTTGAGGGTCGAACTTCTTCGATTGTGTCACTGGATTGAAGATCCGAAAGTAGGGAGCCGCATCGGCTCCGCAACCCGCCACCCACTGCCAGTTTCCGACGTTCTGGGAGACGTCTCCGTCAAGGAGCTGCCGCCGGAACCAGCGTTCCCCTTGCCGCCAGTCGATAAGCAGATCCTTGACGAGGAAGGAGCTCGTAACCATGCGAACCCGATTGTGCATCCAGCCCTCGGAGAGAAGTTGGCGCATGCCCGCATCGACGAGCGGATAGCCGGTCTGGCCCTGTTTCCACGCCTCGAAGGCGTCTTCGTCTTCATTCCATTCGATCCGGTCGTAGTCGGGCTTAAGAGCGCGGTCGACGAGGTGGGGCATGTCATCGAGCAGATGGGCATGAAACTCTCGCCAGGCCAACTGGCGGATGAATGCACGGGCGCCGTCGGATGACCGGCCGATCGTGCGGTTCACAGTGAGGGGCGACAGCGTCCCGTACTTGAGGTCGATCGACAACCGGGAAGTCGAGTCGAGGTCCGGGCGATTCCGCTCCTCTGGGTAGCGCTCCGGTTCGAAGGCGGCGAGGCGACGCAGGGCTGCGGCTTCGCCGGCCTCGAGACTCGCCGGAGGGGTCGAGGACAACTCGGTTCCGGGGTCAGACGTTATTGCTGCCGTGCCTGCGTCCGGGACTTCTTGGACCGGGGCGTCGAACCATCGGCGAAAAAACGGGGTGAAAACACGGTATCGGGCCCCCTCGGTGGTGAGGAGTGATCCGGGAGCGTGGATCAGAGTGCCGTGGTGCAGATCGAGATCGACGACCGCAGCTACTCGGGCGTCTCGTCGCTTCGCATACGGTGAGACGTCTGCGTTCGCGACGACCTCGGTCGCTCCCACTTCTCGGACCAACGCTGCTATCACCTCTTCGGGATGTCCGATCTCGATTCGTAGCCGCCCACCACGCTCCGCGAGTCTCGTGTCGAGCTTTCGGAGGTGGGCGGCTAGCAGCGATACACGCTCGGTAGAGCACCTCTCCCACAGGTAAGGGTCGACAACGAAGAGTGCGGCGACCTGGTCGTGTCGGCGAGTGGCTGCAGACCAGGCTGGGTTGTCGCCCAGCCTGAGGTCTTTTCTGAACCACACGATTCCGGTGCTCATCGGGGAGGGCCCGGGAAGAATGTGTTGGTCCTCTGGACATATTCGGCGTATCCCGTTCGCCGCCGTCCGATCGTCTTCTCCAATAGTCCGGCACCCGAGTAGCGAATTAGGAGAGCAGTCATCACCAGTGGTCCTATGGCTGTCCACCAGGCGCCGCCGCCGAGGGCGATCAGGTAGAGCCCCCACCAGACCATGAAGTCACCGAAGTAGTTGGGATGGCGGGTGTACCGCCACAGACCCGTGTCCAGCACCCTGCCCTTGTTGGCCGGTTCGCTCTTGAACCGGGCGAGCTGAAAATCGCCAACGGTTTCGAAAGTCATTCCAACGATCCAAAAGCAGATACCCGCTACGTCGAGCAATTCGAAGAGCTCACCGCTGGCGGCCTGCACCGGCAGAGACACGACCCACATGAGTACACCCTGGAGACCGAAGACGACGAAAAGCGACACCAGCCAAAACCGGCTGCCATACCGGCGGCGCATCGCCACATACCTGTAGTCCTCACCCTTACCCAGATTTCTCCATGCCAGGTATCCGCTGAGGCGCACGCCCCAGATTGTGGTGAGTACGGCGGATAGCAAGAGCCGGTCGTCGGGCCCGCGTCGCGACCAGACGATCCACGCGATGAGAACAAACCCGAGACCCCAGACGATGTCCACGATCGAGACGTCCTTGATCATCAGGCTGATCGTCCAGACGACCAGCATCAGAGCGATTACGCCCACAACGGTTGCGACAGCCACTTCGGCGGTCACGTTGGCTCACCCACCCACCGGTCGATGCGCATCCACAGACCGAACAGCCACTCGGATCGCTCTGCTCGCCCGGCCGGAATCTCAGATCGGGGTATCCGCCAGAACTCAACCTCGACGTCACGGCGGACCATGGCTCCTCGCCAGATGTCTGCGATGCGGGCAAAGCCATCGAGCCCGCGGTGGGCCATTACGACGACGTCCGCGCTGCACGCATCGAGCAAAGCGAGCGTTCCCCCCAACCGCGGAGGTAACACGTGTGTCATTTCCGACACATGGGATGCCAGGCGCGGGTGTCGCCGAGCCAGCACTGCCAGTGTCCGATCCCGCTTCGCCGAGGTAAACCTCGTTCCTTCCGGATAGATGAGGATGGCCTCGTCGTCGGGAAGCGACTCGGCGAGTCGACGAACGGCTGCTACCTCCGACTCCGACTCGCCGGATCCTCTTCGTACGAACAGGTTTGGAAGGCGGTTCCCGGCGATGTCGAGCGCCGGATCGATCAGCAATTCCTGCTTCATCACATAACGAATGTGGATTCCCAATGGCCGACTGATGAACCAGGCAGGGAGGAGGTTGTCGACTATTGAGGCATGCCTGGCCAAGATGATGAAGGGGGCCGGCTGGAGTGAATCGAGTCCTTTCCCTGTGATTCGCAGGTCGAATATGGTCTGACATGCTCTGAATACGAACCCCGCCCATGCCTTCTGGATGGTGAACGTCGAGGGCGCGAGATCAAACAGCCGGCCACCCAGGGATGTGAGCCATGTCAGGCCGAGGGACAAGCTGCCGAGCGTCTCGGCAAGCGAGTAGGCCATCAGGAAGCTGACGAGTCGAGTCGCCATCCACGGCCGCCGCGAGATAGCCCAGCGGCCTAGGTCTATGAGTGCTGCAAGCGGCAGGAGCACCGGCGCGCCGACCCAGGAGGCGACAAAGAGCACCATTACGACAGGAATTGTTATCAGACGTCTGAGGAGCGCGCTGGCGATCACTGGCCGGTCACGTCTCGAACCAGGCGGCGATGGCAGGTCCGTCGGAGGTAACGACGCCAGCCGCCTCCTCTTCGGTCACTACAAGGCCTTCCAGGCTGGCGGGGTCGAAACGAAAGGTGGACCCGGTGGCGCCCCGGCGAAGTAAACCGGCAGAGACCACTTCGCCACCCTGGACGATCCACAACTGGTACGACCGATCTGTGGGAAGCGCTGCAAGGTCAGACTCGGCGACAAACCCGGTCCCATCTGGGAGAAGCGTGATGATCGCCCGCCCGTCGCCTGTCAGGGTAACTGTGCGGGCATCGGGAACCCCGGTTGCCACCGCGGCCGCACCTGTCCAGTCGCCTGCCGCTATCGCCTGTTCGACCTGGGTCAGTTGCATCTCGGCTGCCACAAGTTCTGACCTGACATCTGTGAGTCGGGTCGTCTGGACGACAACGAGAACCAGCATCGCTGCTGCGGCCCCTACGGCGGCCAGGAGAGAGACGCGATCACGTCGGATGGGTGTGACGGTGCTCGCGAGTTCGGACTCGACCCTCTCCCAGAGTGAGTGGGGGACGTCGACCTCGATGGATTGGGCGCCAATTAGGGAAGCGACGGAACGGTGATCGTCGACCTCACCTCGACAGTCGTCGCATCCGTCAAGGTGGGCCTCTATCTCTTCTCTTTCGCCGTCATCGACTGCGTGCAGTGCATGCAGGGCGAGAAGTTCTCGGATCTCGTCGTGGGTCACGGGGCGATCCCGGAGGCACTGAGCGTGGCTCCGAGTCGCGCCATCCCCATCCGGATGCGGCTCTTCACTGTGCCTTCCGCTTCCCCGAGCAGGGCCGCAACTTGGCGGTAGGAGTGACCGCCAAAGTAGGCCATCTCGATGGCAGCGCGCTCGTTCTGCGGGAGTTCTTCGAGTGCCTGCCGGATGTGCTCACCCATACGCAATTCAACCACTTCGTCCTCGATGGAAATGCCGGTTCCAGGGGCGAGTGTGGCGTCCCTGTCTTCTCGTATACGACGCGAGGACTCGGACCGGATGAGATCGACCGACCGACCGTGGGTCTGGGTAAGCAGGTAGGACCTGAGCGTTCCCCTATCGGGATCGAACCGCGAGGGATTTCGCCAGAGTCGCACGAACACTTCTTGGGCTATGTCCTCGGCCAAAGTTCGGTTGCGGGTGATGCGTTGGGCGAGACCGAGAACGACCCCCGAGTGTCGACGGTATGCCTCGGCGAGTGCCTGCTCGTCGCCGTTGATCAAGCGCTGTCGTAGGGCAGCCTCGTCCAAAGGGGTTTTTGTCTCCATCGCATCTCCGACTCAGCAGGTGGTGGCAATTTAGCACTAAAACTGACTCGTGGCTACTGAGGAAGAAGAGAGATCACCTGCCAGGTACTACGGCGACGACAAAGGCGCATCGACGTTCCTCTGGGTGCGGACTCGGTTTGGGATAGGGTCCGCCCTCCCCGAAACTGCCACCCAATGGTCTACAGCCCGAATCTCATCTCGCTGGTGTCTACGTGAGTGGACGACTTGTGATCGTGGGTTCAGGCGAGACCGCTCCGACGATGGTTGCCACGCATAGGGAGGCTCTCAGAGAGGCTCGGGCCTCCGAAGTCGTCATCGTCGATACCACCTACGGCTTCCAGGAGAACGCTGATCAGATCACCGCCAAGCTCGTCGAGTTCTTCCGGGTCTCGCTGCGCCTTCCATCCACGATTGCCAGCCTCAGGTCGATTCGGGTCGATCCGGTCGAAGTGGAGCGCTTTCGAACAACCCTTCAATCCGCCGCAGCGGTGTTCGCCGGACCGGGATCCCCCAGCTATGCCCTCGGGGTTTGGCGTGAACACGACGTCGGGGCTCTGTTCCGCGGCGTCATTTCGCGCGGTGGAACTCTTACGCTCGCGTCTGCGGCAGCCCTCACGGCCGGAACACGAACCATCCCTGTGTACGAGGTCTACAAGGTGGGAGCGGACCCCTACTGGCTGACTGGCCTAGATGTGCTGTCGGTTTTCGGTCTCGCAGCCGTCGTCGTCCCTCATTGGAACAACACCGAAGGAGGAGATCACGACACGAGCCGGTGTTTCATCGGAAAGCGACGATTCGAAGCGCTGATGCCCGAGTTGGAGCATGGCGTGATCGGGGTCGATGAGCACACAGCGGTGACGTTTGATCTCGCATCCGGGGTCATGCAGGTGGCCGGGAAGGGGGCTGCCACGCTCCTAGGAGTGGGGACCACCGTTGTTGAATCAGGGTCCGAGATGGACCTCGACGAGCTCGCAGGGCTCGTCGGTGGAGGAGGTCCCCCCGGCACTGCGGTTGACTCCGATGGCCAGCGGGACAGGTCCTTTGAGCAGGCACTGAACAGCGGCGACGTGGACGGAGTCATACGGGCCATGCTGGCGGTCGAAGAGAGCATCAACGACGCGCCCGACCTTCGTTCCGAACTGCGTTCGATGATCGTGCAGCTGGGTGATGTCGCTGGCCGGGGTCTCGTCGATCCTCGCGCCGTAGTCGGCGGCTTCATCGAGCTTCTCCTCGAGTTGCGGCGAGATGCCAGGGAGGCCAAGAGATTCGACGAGTCGGATCGTATCCGCTCCGGCCTCGCCGAACTCGGCGTCGAAGTCAGGGACACCAGGGGCGGAGCGGAATGGGATCTAGGTCAAGAGGTTCAGAACCCGTGAGGCTGAACACTCCATGGCGCGGGTTGGTCTTGCTCGAACTCCTCGACCGATGGCCCCGCCAGCGACTCGAGGCGGCCCCGTCCGACGAGATAGGTGACGGCGAGCAGCGCGATCAGTCCCGGCCAGCCGGTGATGATGCGAACCGCACCCAGCACGCTGACGTCACCCGTCGCATACAGCCAGAACTGGACTGTGGTGCGGATGCCGAAGAAGGCCACCCAGATCCAGGTGACCAGCGTGTAGGCGGGCCGGACACGGTCATGCCAGTACCAGTCGAGGGGCCAGCCACGCGTTGCCCAACTGGCGTAGGCAACCAAGGGGCGTCGGATGATCAGCGAGACGACGAGGGCCAGCGTGGTGGCCGCTCCGGAGATGATGCCGGGGAGGAAGTAGGTCTCGGCCCTTCCCGAACGTGCCGTAATGGCGATGGCGATGGCCGTTCCGAACAATCCGGAGACGGCGTACCTCAATGGACGTCCGGACACCAGGCGGACGATGACGATCCCAAGCGCCGCCGCCATCCCGGCGTAGATGGCGGGTTGCAGACCGGCGAACGCGTTCACGACCACGAACACGAGTGGGGAGAGGACGCCGTCGGCTACCCCGGCGCGGCCGGACACCAGTCCCCGCGCCTCACCAACGAGCTGGCTCCAGGTGGTCTCCTCCATGGACCCGATCGTAGGATTCGTTCGGCATGTACCTGGGAACGGTGACGTGACATGGCAGCAGTGATCAGAGGTACCGGTGTTGCTGTTCCGCCTCACGTTGTGACAAACGACGATCTCGGCCGGATCATGGACACCTCCGATGAGTGGATTCGTTCGCGCAGTGGCGTCGAAGAACGTCGATTCACCGAGCCCGGTACCGGGTCGAGCGACCTGGCAGCGGAGGCTGTCTCTGCAGCTCTCGCCGATGCGAGGGTGGATCGGGCCGCCGTTGATGTTCTGATCACGGCCACGATGACGCCCGACTTGATGAACCCCGGCATCGCCCCCCTTGTTCAGCAGAAGGCCGGGCTGTCCAACATTCCGTCGTTTGATCTCCGTCAGCAGTGCAGCGGGTTTCTCTACGGACTCGACCTGGCGGACTCACTGATCGCCGCAGATCGTGCCGACACCGTGGTAGTCGTCGGAGCCGAAGTTCATGCCGGGTACCTCCCCTGGGGCGATGCGTGGGACATCGTGCTTGGTCGCAGCGGGAGGGCCCCGACGCAGGCGGAGTGGGATTTGGCCACGTTCCATCGCGGTTGGAGCGTTCTCTTTGGTGACGGCGGCGGGGCGATGGTCCTGCAGAGGGGGGAAGCGGGGGGAGTCGTTGGCTCGGTGCTGCACACCGATGGGGACTTCTTCGAGTTGATTCTTGGTGGCGAGTTCGGCTTCAGGGACCGACCGTACTTGCACGAGGCCACCCTCTCTTCAGGACTTCACCTTCCCCGAATGGATGGCGCTGGCCTCTACCGGCAGGCAGTACGACTGATGCCGGAAGCGATCGGCGAGGTCATCGAAAAGTCGATGTACGTGATGGAAGACATCGACGTTGTTGTCGCCCACCAAGCCAACGACCGGATACTCGTTGGTGTTCGCAGACAGCTCGGCTTCGACGCTGAGAAGGTTCCTTCGAACATTGCGAAGTGGGGGAACACGACCGCTGCCACCCTCCCGATCCTCTATCACGAGCTCCGTCAATCGGGGCGAATTACGTCCGGCACTCTCGTCTGTTTCACAGCTTTCGGTGCAGGTGCCCATTGGGGTGCGCTGCTCTACAAGGAACCGTAAAGAGGCCCGATGCTTCCCCCAACGTCGGGTGTGGACGACAATGGGGGTCATGCCAAGAATTCGGGCCGAAAGCATCGAGGCGCACAAAGCCCTTACGCGCAGTGAAATCGTCGATGCTGCTCACGAGATTCTCGCCGAGATGGGTTCAGCCGACATCTCACTTGCCGAAGTCGCGTTCGCCGCTGGTATCGGCCGCACCACGCTGTATGAGTACTTCCGTGACAAGGACGATCTGATTGCATCGCTCGTCGAAGAGCGCCTGCCTTTGGTTGTGGAAGAGATGATCGAGTCGGTGGCCGATGTCCACGGTGTCGAGGATCGGATTCTGGGGCTCGCTTCGGCGACCGTTCGCTTCGTCATCTCCGACCCGGTCCTCGGGGTGATCCTCCATCGGGAGTTGCCGCGCCTCTCGGCAGACGCTCAGGCCAGGGTGCGAGCGGCTCACGCCAACTTGGCTCAGGAGATGACGGCCACGTGGATGAGAGGCGTAGAGGCTGGGCTATTTCGCCCGATGGCGCCGGACGCAGCGGGACGGTTCATGAACGAATTGATAATGGCTGCCGCCAAGATCCTGATCTCCTCTGAGGATCCCGACGGCCGGTTCTCCGAAGTAGTGGCCGACCTCAACCGTTTCTTACGGGGTGGCCTGGCGGTCTGATCGATAATCTCTCCGAATTGATCTAATCGGCGGGGTCGCTTCCGCTCCCCACGCGACTCAGTGTGATCTACGGGGTCGCTTCCGCTCCCCACGCGACTCAGTGTGATCTACGGGGTCGCTTCCGCTTACCGCCCCCCCTCGGCCGGCTACGCCGGCCGGTCCCCCCAAACTCCTTCGCTGCGCTCATGTAAAGGACATCGGCACTGTGGGTCCGCCACGGGTTGAGGTTGCAGGGTTGGATAGTCATCCCGGCTAGTTCGGGAAGTGGCGTCGAGAAGCGCTCTGGGGAGGTTCACCTCGGTGGTCTTGCCCCGTTCGACTGATTGCTACACCTGGCTGGCCACGGATGCCCCGGATGAGGGAAGTGGCTCGACCCTTTGAGGTCGGAGTCGGTTGCAGCACATGAGTGGGAGCCGCGGTTGGCGCGGGTCTTCCTTGGGACCGTGGCCTGGAGACGTGCGTCGCTTCATGGGCGAGCTGGTGGATCGGAGACACGACGACAGGAGACACCATGACCATCAGACGTCTGGTCGGCATCGACTTGGGAATCGCATCGGCTCACACCGTGCGTGTTCTCGACGAGACCGGCACCATCCTCGCCAAGCGCAAGGCGTATCCGACCGTTGAAAGTCTCACTGAGGTGGAACAGGCGGCGTTGGCTGGCTGTCCGGAAGGGACTCTGCTGGAGGTGATCGTGGAGCCGACCGGGCCGGCGTGGCTGCCGATCGCGGTGTTCTTCATCCGCCGTGGTCATGTCGTGTTTCGGGTGAGCTCGGCCAAGGCATCGGACTTGCGTAAGTTCTTCTCCCGGCACACCAAGACCAACGGGATCGACGCCGACACGTTGGCTCGGCTGGCGCTGATCGACCCGGCCAGCCTGCAGCCGCTGCAACTCCCGGGAACCGAACGAGCAACACTGGATAGACGGGTCCGGGCCTGTGACCGGCTGACCCGCGCCGCCTCCGAGCATAAGGTCAGAATCAGGGGGCTTGTCCGTCAGCTGCTACCCATGACCCCGCTCACCGGTGACCTCGGGGCCGCTGATTTGGCCGTGCTGGAACGTTGGGCCGACCCCAACACTCTGCTCAAAACGGGCCTCAAACGGCTCACAGCACTGATCGCCAAGGCGTCAAAAAATCACCAAGGACCAGACCGGGCCGAGCAATGGATCGACGCTGCTCGAGCGTCGATCGACCTCTACGGCGACCACCCGGCGATCGCGTTCGCTGATCTGGCTGCCGAGGTTGCCACCGAGGTTCGACTGCTACGCGCCGTCCAGACCGAACTCGCTCACCACGCCAACGAACGAGAGAACACCTACCAGCGGGTCGACCCAACCGGACTAGCCCGTTCCCTACCCGGCCTGGCCGAAGTCGGCGGTCCAGCACTCGTCGCCATCATGGGCGACCCGGGACGGTTCGCCAAAGGCAAACAATTCCGCTCATTCACCGGTCTCACACCCAAAGCATCCGAGACCGGTGACACCGACCGCAAAGGCCAACCCATGTCCAAAGCCGGGTCGTCGCTGCTACGCACCACCCTCATCCGAGCTGCGGACCACGCACGCAAACAAGACCCCCAGCTCGCCCGCATCTACTACATCCAGATGGTCGAACGCGGCAAGGACCACCTCGGCGCCCTCTGCGTGGTGGCCGCCAACCTCGCCGAACGAGCCTGGACAGTCATGAACCGGGGCACGCCCTACATCATCAGCGACACCGACGGCCGCCACGTCACCGCCAACGAAGCCAAAACAATCATCGCCGAGCACTGGACCGTCCCCGACGAAGTCCGGGCCCGCCGCCGCAGCAAAAAGACGGGGAAGGCCCCCCAAACCACCCCAACCGGGCGGCAAACACGAGGCGACCTTCCCCGACACAACCATCATCGACCAACACCCCCAACAAGAGCAACAAGCCCTCACCAAGAGATCACTTGACAGCGGATCC